>JABJJO010000018.1 GCA_018660825.1 Planctomycetaceae bacterium
AGTCTCACGGTACATATCAAGCACATAAAGTGAACCGTCGGGCGCATTTACGAAATTGACAGGCCTAAACCAGTTATCGGTGGAACGCACGAACTCTGTCTTTTGATCTGCTCGAACGCTAGCGTATACCACATTGTCGGTGTTTACCGTTTTGCGATGCACTAAGTTCCCACCGACATCTCCAACAAATGCATTACCGCGGTATTCCTGCGGATATGCATCACCTGTGTAGATGGTAATCCCCGTTGCTGAAGTGAAGTACCCAATTGGATATTCCGTTGGCACAACGCCTTTTTTCCCATTGGGGTCTAAGGGGATGAATTCATAACCACCTTGTTTGTTGATGACCAAACGGTAGCCTTTGTCGAGTGCCCGCCATTTCTGACGAACGATTCTCCATGGTTCTGGAGGGCTGATCCGAAACACGGGTGCACTCGCGCCATCCTTTGCGATATTTCGTACAAGACCTTGTGCGGCGAAATACGGATTGCGTGACAAGTATTGTTGCGGATAGACGACTTGTTGCATGTGGTTGCTGTTACTACAAACAAAACGAATTCCCCAGGCATCGTGTGAGTGCCCGAATTGCAGTCCACCGGTAACCTGTTCGAACTTCTCGGTACGTGGATCGAATCGCAAGTCGACGGCACCTACGGGAAATAGTGGCTTGCCGCGATGCAGTAGAGTTTTGGGATTACGTCCGGCGGCGAAATAGATTTTGTTATCCAATCCCCATTCAAGTCCGTTGCTCACCGACTGTACATTGCCTCGACCGAAACCAGAAAGAATTTCTTCTCGGACATCTGCTTTGTTATCGCCATCAGTGTCTTTAAAGTAGTACAGGGATCCTGGTGCAATGACGAATACGCCACCGTTATACGGCCTGACGGATGTTGGCCAACTGATATTGTCGACAAACACGGTACTGCGATCCATCGTGCCGTCATTATTGGTGTCTTCGAGCAGACGAATGATACCGGCGTCCTTGAATCCACCACCTTCGGGATTGAGTTTCGTAGGTTCCTGGGAAAATGGATACCCGTGCATTTCGGCAACATACATGCGACCGTACTCATCGAAACAAGCATCAACGGGATCCGACACGAGTGGTTCAGCGGCAACGATTTCTAATGTAAATCCGCGAGCTTGTTGAAACGTTGCTAGGGAATTCTCAGAGTCGGTATGTTTGATCCGCGGCATATCCGCAGCAGTGACGACTCGCTCTTCTGGCGGTTGCGCCTGATTGTTTGTTATTAGAATGAAACCCAAGCTGAAAGAAACTAGCAGGGCTAGAATGATCGTGGACGGTTGGCTAATCATTGTTCGGGACATTTTGGTTTTGGTAAGAATGGAAAGGACAACGGGAACCCAAAAACATTGAATGTGCTTAGCCTAATAGTTTGGCGATTCCGGCGGTCATCGTGGCATCGATTGATGAATCACTAAACGCAACGCTTACTTCATAGCCACCGTTAGCGTATTCTTGGGCGATCGGAATATACCAAGGGCCACCGTCACCATAAGCCGCGGTGGCGACAAAGCGATCGGGCGCAAGTGTCTGTGCCCGTAGTTGATATTCGATGAATGATTCAGCTGGTAGATGTAGCAATGTAATATCACCGAGATTCAACGCACTAAGTAAGATTGGGGTTTTTTGTTCCAGTCGTTGTAACCAACTGAGCATATACGAAGGTCGATTTCGGCCGACCGTCGAATTGGATTTATCGGAGATGCGAGCTTGTAGTTCATCGGCGACAAGTAGGTCACGAGCGGTTGGCAGCATTTCCACAGTCCGCCAGGCAACGGCGGTAAGTGGCTTTTTCTTTATGTTTTTAGCGGCCGCTGCGATACCATCGTAGATCCGTTTCGCAAGTACGTCACGTACGGGGTGTGACCCATCGTTGTATTTACCTGCGGAAACATTTCCGCCAGCACCGGTAAAGTAAATGTGACGACAATGCGGCTCTTCTGCTTGGTGTTGTTTTCTCGCGATACCCACGAAGTCACTAGAAACTAAGCCATCCCCATAATAACTCATAGGGTGTGTCGCATAATAATGACACGCGGCAATCTTTTTGTCACCATTGTAAAAAGCGACGGTCTTCAGCATGGGGTCAATGATGCCTTCCGTCATTGCGCGAATCTTAGGGTCTTTGCAACTGCTGCCTCGCATGGCTTTGATGATGCCGTAGGTATCTCGATAAATACGTCGGTTCGATGCAACTCGATCTACTTTTGCTGCGCCTTGGCCTACATGAGTTACTGTTTGGGCTGTGTCGAGGCTCTTGCGAACTGCAGCGGCGCCTCGTTTCAGGCAATCGTTGAAATAATCAACTTCCACGATATGGGGTAGATCACCTTCGGCCATCACAATTGTTTCAGCACCAAGGCAAGCGAAC
>JABJJO010000133.1 GCA_018660825.1 Planctomycetaceae bacterium
AAGCGTGATTACAACCATTTCCCACATTCGATTTTGTGGACGTCGAGCACCCAATAAAGACATAAAAGGGCAGAAGATTAATGAGTGTGCGCTGTATTGAATAGCCTCATGCCAATGACGGTCCGTCGCGGATAGCCCTTCATGTGGGGTTAGATGAACTAGGGCAATCGCCCAAATCGCAGTCAGCAGCCAACACCAGGGTGAGATAAGCGTAGTCCCGCGAACCCGCGGCAGCGCAGCGACTAACAGCGCGGTGGCAATCAAAGCTAAGACGATCCCGATATTCACTTGTTAACTGCTTGTCTCGACCTGTTCTGAATGATCAATGTCTCTGCCAACCGTTGTAACCCGCAGAGCTTTATGGCGAATTCAAATATAAAGGTTTCACACACATTCTGGTCATTGAATCTACCATTGTTCGTGATTATCATAAACTCTTGCGCTATTAATATCGTACTAACCTTGTTGATTCAATTAACGAATTGTTTATGCATTACTAAGAAAGCGGAATGGCTCGAATGTTTTCACAGTCAGCACTAGTGTCTAAGCATCCATCATTGTTCCTATTGGCGATCTTGCCAATTTTGTTGGCATGCGGTTGTACTGACGATTCAACCGAAATCTCTAGTGTGGCAACGGGCGCTACGCCCATCGCAAATCAACCCGTTCCCGCTGAGCCACGGCCGGCAGACAGCGCCGCAGCGATCAAAAAAATCGAAGACATGTATGGTGAAGTTTTTAAAGCGGACGATGGCATTGTTAACTTTGTGGATTTTGGAGGCGCGTTTGGTGAAAGTGTCGATTTGAGCGTGTTGTCTGGCGTACCCTATGTAGAGCGATTAGTACTCAACGGTGCCAGCGTCTCTGATGATGACCTAGTGCACCTCAAGGATCTAAAGTATCTCAAAATTCTCGATTTAGGTGAAACAAGGGTCTCTGATGCGGGCATGTTGACACTCAAGTCTGTGAAGTCCTTAGAAGAAATAAATCTCCAACGTACGGATATCACTGATGCAGGTTTTGGCCATTTGTTGGCACTCCCAAAACTACGACGATTCAAGATGGTTCGTTGCAAGATATCCGATGCAGGTTTAGCACTTGTCAAAGATCGCACGGATATTATTGTGCTAGATCTCAAAGAATGTATTAACGTTTCTGATGCAGGCCTAGCTCATCTAGCAGGTGTTAAAGACTTGAAGTTCTTACGCGTCTGGGGTTCACAAATCACTGACCAAGGCATGGTTTATCTTGTCGGACTTGCCAAACTAGTGCACTTGGGATTAGATGACACTAAGGTTGGTGACGCAGGTATGGTATCGATTGGTAAGTTAAAAAATCTAGAAAACCTAGAGATGTATCAAACCGGTATCACGAGCGCTGGAATTGAGTCGATTGCTGGGCTGCATAAACTGAAGTACCTTAAGGTACGTGGCACGCTCGTTGGTTCAACAGCTATGAATGCATTGGCGAATATGACAGCGTTGAAACGGCTCGACCTAAGTGAAACTCAAGTGGGTGATGCAGGCCTTGCTGATTTATCTAAGCTGACGAGCATCCAAGACTTAAATTTGTGGGCGACTCAAGTCACCGACGCAGGTTTAAGTCATTTGACGAGTTTAACGAATCTCACAATACTAAATTTAGACCAAACCCACGTTGGTGATGAGGGATTAATACAAATTGGCAAGCTATCGACCCTTAAAAATCTCATCCTCCGCTCAACTCAAATCACTGATGACGGCATCGAACATTTGTCCACGTTGACAAACCTAGAAGATCTTAATGTCGAGTTTTGCACAAGTCTTGGAGATACAGGTAAAAAGCGGATCCAAGAAAAACTGCCTAAGGTGGTCCTCACGCAATAACCCTTATCTGTCCAACGCCCGTAGAATCTAACATGCGCTTTTCCATCCATTTCTCAAACCGAACTGACGAATTCATGAATTTACGATCCTTCCAAATATCAAGGCGATGGTTAACCGTAGTGTGGGCCTGCAGTTTTTGCTTAGCAAGTAACGTTTCCGTCGCGCAAGAAGGTCAAGCAGCGCCAGCGGAAGCTGAGACAACAGTCGGGGAAAAAGCTCCTCCGCGCAAGCCACTCACCGAGCCTGTTGCTCAACGTATAGGTGTGACGTCAGGGTTTGGTTCGTTTATTCCAGATCGATGGGGGATTCTGTCGGCTGAGGTTTGGAACCCTACCGATCGTGAACAAAAGATGTCGATTAAGGCAAATTGGGAAACGGAGAACCCTGCAGACAATGCCGTGCAGTTTACACGGACGTTCATCGTACCCGCGATGACTCGTCGCGTTGTGTGGTACCCAATTCGAGTACCGGACCATGAACCGGAAAACGAACGCTTGCAGTTTGGTCGTTTGATGTTGCGCAGCATTATTTCTCGTGAAGAGGGTGGTGCTGAGGTGATGGTTGTCAGTCCGTTACAAAAAGTTCACGCTGCCGCTCAGATTAATACCGAGTTCAACAAGCCTGCACTGGGTTTCATTCCAGAGGATGAATCCGCGACGATAGAAATGCGAAATTATCTTGCAAAGCGAGGCGTTGATTTCGAGGACGTAAATAGTATTACATCGCGAATGCTGACATCGATTAGGCTGACGAGAAAGCTTGGTGGTGTAATGTTTAAACCCAGCCTATCAGGCATCGCTCCCAGTCCATTGTCGTTAGATGGCCTCGATCAACTCGTTATTGCTGACGGTCGATATTCCGAAGATGTTTCATTAACCAATTCGATTCGTAGCTGGATCATGGGCGGCGGGCGTGCTTGGGTTATGCTTGACCGAACCGGCACAGCGTTCGCTCGTCGTTTGCTCGGTGACTCGTTGAATTTAGTCGAACTAGAAACTCGCGAGCTCAATACGGTCGTAATCACTTCAATTGCAGGCGGTCAACGATTGGTTGGATCTCAAACCGATTATGATACTCCCGTTCGCATGATCAACGTGATGGTTGATGGAGTTGAGATTACACATGAAGTTGGCGATATTCCGGCAGCTTTTTGGATGAAGTATGGTAACGGAGAAATTCTGTTCACGACACTTAGCAGTGAAGCTTGGGTACGGAACCGTACGCATCCCAAGATTTCCAAGGATCTGCTAGCGCTCGAACCCTTGGAAGATTTAATGAACCGTTTCTATACGCCGACGGAAAAAGCTTTAACTGATTTTGCGGTAACCGCTACGGAAAAGAAATTGATGGTTGCTAAGAATAGTGATGATCCCCCGACCGTAGCAGACAAGAATCACCGCTTAGCTCAATACACAGCGACTTCGAAAGTAAAAGACATTGATTTTTTTCTGAAACAGAAAATTGGTTGGGAAATTGTTCCGCGGGGACACATCATCGCAGTGTTCGCAGTTTTTTGTGGTGCTATTATTGCCATGGGATTCTTTCTGCATCGCAAAGGTCGTTTAGAGTTGATTCTAGCCGGTGCCCCAGTCATTGTGATTGTTCTTTCGAGTTATCTATATGTTGTTGGTTCATCCAAACGAAGTAGCCTAGAGAATCTTGTCGGCTCGGTACAGTTTATAAACGCGGAGCACGGATCACGAAATATTGTGATTCGGGGGATTGGAGCTGTTTATAGCAAGGAAACGGCAATCGATGATATCGAGGTGACTGGTGGCGGAGTCTTTTGGCCTGATATGGCAGGATTGGAGGGCACTAATATTCGCATGGTTTGGACTGATATGGATCAATGGCATTGGGAAGGATTGGATACGTTTGGAGGAATTGTCCGTAGTTATCCGTTTGAAAAGCCGCTTCAATTAGAAAATTCCATGGAAGCAACGGCAACATTGACCGCTGAAGGGTTGGTTGGAAGTTATCAGTTTCCGGGGCTCAAGGATATTGATCATGCCATGTTGGTAAGTCCTCAAGGCGAGCGCAGTAGCGTAGAACTTGTCGATGGCAAACTCAAAGTATCCGGTGCGGAACTATCTAACAGCGAATTTGATACGTCAACGACGTTCAAGGATGGTGAAGCGATTCGACGATTAGCGTTTGTCAATTCTCTTTTGAGTCGCAATGAAAACCAAACGGTCACATTCCCGTCACGCTATACGTTACTTGTCTGGAGTTCACCGCTCGATCTTGGTTTCATGTTTCCGGGCGATCCCAATAAAATGGGATCAGCTTTGACATCCATTCCGTTGCATGTTGAGAACACAAAACCAGCGACGCGGTTTGTCGTGCCATCGATCTACCAACAATACGATGTGGTGAGGGCCACTGGTATTGGAGCGTCCGTTGTGTATGACAATGTTAAAGGTGAGTGGGCACGTACGCCGCACAATTCACGACACCAATTTTGGATTCGCACGAAAGTTCCTGCATCCGTGTTGCCGGCGAAGATCACCAAAGCGACTGTTTTGATGGACATCTCAGCCGGGGGACGCCCCGTCAATTCCGTGGGAGGGTTTTTTGATGATGAGGGTCATCTCATTACGAAAATTCTTGATACGGCCCAATCGCCAAAAGCGGTAATCGAGTTTGTTTTTGATGATATAACCTACTTGAACGTCAACCAAAACGGCTATCTGCACTTAGGATTCAGTGTCGGACTAGATCCGATTGATGGTGAAACACGTGAAGAGATGCGAACGAGAGATACAAATTATTCGTGGGAAATCCGTGATGTGGATATTTCGCTTGAAGGCGAGACCCTAGCACGACCCTAACTCGGTTTCATAAATACAAACTATAACGCGAACACTTAAATCAATTATTTATTAATTACAATTCCCAGAGTGGAGTGAGGCATTACGATGGCTGAGCAAGCGGATCAACTTAACCAAGACGATCAAACTGACAATGAGATAACTCCGTCACGTGACAAGGTTGTTGTTATTGAGAACTTGACCAAGAAATTTGGCGAGTTTACTGCCGTTGAAAATTTGTCGATGACGGTTGAACGTGGGCGTATATTGGGCTTTATTGGACCTAATGGTGCCGGTAAAACGACGACTATCAAAATCTTAGTTGGCCTCGCCAAACCTACGGAAGGTCGCGCGATCATCGCGGGTGTGGATTGTGTTGCCGAAGCACATCGCATCAAGAAACTTGTCGGTTATATGCCTGACCGATTTGGTGGCTACAGTAATATGAGAGTACGCGAGTATCTTGATTTCTTTGGCGCCGCATTTAAGATTCCCAGCAAAGAGCGCAAAGCCCGCATCCAAGAAGTTTTGGAAATCACACGTGCGGTGTATATGCAAGATCGCTATGTCGAGGCACTCAGCCACGGTATGCAACAGCGGGTTGGTATTGCTCGAACCTTGCTACATGATCCGGAAGTATTAATTTTTGACGAGCCGGCAAACGGCTTGGACCCCGAAGCACGCATTGAAATGCGTGATTTAATATTACGACTGGCCGACCTCGGAAAAACATTGATTGTCACGAGTCATATCCTGCCAGAGCTAGCGAGAATTTGTGATCAAATTGGGATTATCAGTGCGGGTAAACTTCGCGCTTTTGGAACGATGAATGAAATAAATGCCCAATTAGGTCAAATGCGGATGGTTGAAATTCAACTCAATGGAAATGCGGATTTAGACCGTGCCCAAGAAATTGTAAAACGCGAATTGACTCTTGCTGAAATCGCTGGCAGTCGCACGGAACAACTAATACGTTTTCGTGCGAACATTACTGAAGATTCAATGCAGGACCTGCTAAACACGCTAATCACTGAAAAAATTGCAATTTCTCAGTTCCGTGAAGTGCAAACTGACTTGGAAGATGCATTCTTGACCGTAACCAAAGAAGATAGAGCCAAAATGGTGTGAGTTTTAACTCCAGCACCTCCTGATTTTTATCCAAACAAGCCAAACCTCAAAATAACCATAAGAAGAATCAAATGTTCAACAACCCAATTGTTCATCGCGAATTAATCGGAATGATGCGGACAAAAAAAGCCGTAGCCATTCAGGTCATGTTGGTGATGATGTTTGCTTTACTTCTGGTCTTGCGGTGGCCGGCTGAAACCTCTGATCTCAGTGGCATTAGTTCGATGCAGGTCTTCAAGTTGTTTTCCTATGGGATTCTCACAGCCATGATATTTTTGGTTCCCGTTTTCCCAGCCACTTCCGTTATTCGTGAACGCATTCAAGGCACGTTGGCACTATTATTGAATTCCCCGATGCGGCCTATCGATATTTACATCGGTAAACTCGCTGGTGTGATGATATTTGTTTTTCAATTATTGGTTCTTAGTATTCCTTCTTTGGTTGCTTGTTACGTAATGGGTGGGATTGAACTGAAGGGGCAGGTCCTCCCGCTGTATGGAATTCTAATTCTTGCAGCACTACAGTATTCCACGATGGGTTTGATGATTAGCTGTATTACGAATTCAGTCGACGGTGCCCTTAAAATGACATACGGCATCGTGCTGCTATTGTCAGTGATTGTGCTTGGCCCCCACCTGTTTTTGCAAGCCACACCAGGCATGCTAGCGGATGTAGCAAGTTGGATACGCTGTATATCGCCAATCCCCGCGGTGATGGATGTGGTGGGCCATGGTGATGTGGGATCGCAAGGAATCGATAGTAACGTTGATTCGATTAGTCGCTATGTCATTTTATCGCTTTCATCGCTGGTTGTGTTTGTGGCGATTCCATTGATCCGGCTAAATCAACGAATCTTGGATCGCTCGCGAAGTCAGGGAGCCTTGACACACCAAATGAGTGGTCTGATACAAACTCTCCGTATGGTTTTCTTTCTCGGGATGGATCCAAAAAAACGCGCTCCGAATATTCCTGCCTATCTTAACCCAGTGCTAATTAAAGAGTTCCGTAGTCGTCGATTTGGCCGAGCACATTGGATCGTGCGGATGATGGTGGGTTGTTTGCTGTTGTCATTGGCATTGATCTACATCACCACGCAGTACACGAACCAGTGGGGTGTCGAAACGATTGGTGGCATCATGGTTGTGATGCAAGTGAGTCTAGTTGTGTTAATCACACCTAGCCTCGCTGCGGGATTGATCAGTTCTGAATTGGAATTTGATAGTTGGCGATTATTGCAGATGACACCACTCACATCTTTTCGAATTATTACAGGGAAAATTCTGAGCGTGGCAGTCACGATTGGCTTAATTGTTTTAGCATCATTGCCTGGTTATGCCGTACTGGCAGCGATTGATAACACTTTGACGACTCAGATATGGCAAGTATGTGTTTGCTTGTTGATGACTTGTATCCTCGTCTTATCGATCAGCGCATTGATCAGTAGTCTGTTTCGCGTGACTGCGACTGCAACGATCGTTTCATTTTCGGTGATTATAATTATCTTTGCCGGTACGTTCTTGTTTTGGATGGGTAAAGGAGCACCGTTTAGTGTTGACGTTGTTGAAACAGCTTTACTGTTTAACCCGCTGGCAACCGCACTTACAATCATGAATATGCCCGGTTTCGACCCCGCTGAATTTACGCGACTTGCTCCGAGTGAAGTTTGGAGTAGTTCAACTGAAGACCTGTGGTCTGGATTCCGTGTACCACTGGAAGCCATTGGATTCACACGAATCTCATTGGTCGTATCGTTTAATTGGATCATGACTGGTGCTATTTCAATGTTCTGTTTGATGTTGTTGTTTTTCCGAGTCCGCTTGCTTACTAAACCGCAATAGCCTTGATGCTGTTGTTTTTCACCTAAAACCTAACACTGTTGAAGTAATATAAAATGCTCCACACTCTCAAATCACAATGGATCTTCGCTACGATTGGCATATTATTTGTTTGCCAAACAGCAGTCGGTCAAATTGACGTTATTACTGATGATTGGCCTATGTTCTCGGACCCTCCGTTCGTTGACGAGCAACGGGTGCAAGAGGTGTCTGCGCAGTTAATTCCGACTTGGATTAAAGCCCTAGAAGCGGACGAGCAAGAACTCAAGTTAGTGGCGGCGAAGACGATTGGCAAAGCGGCGGAGTTGGGAGTTGCCGGCCTCGACGTAACTATCACTCCGTTAATCGCCTTGGTCACTGACCCAGATAATCGTGCTCTAGTACGGCACACAGCAGCTATGTCGCTTGTTCAGTTGAATGCAAAACAAGCAGGTGAGAGTTTGCTGGAGTTAGTTAAATCCGGTGATTTTGATTTATCGGCAATCGTAGAGCCTGCTTTTGCTGAATGGGATACGGCGGGTGCTGTTGAAGTTTGGCGAACGAGGATTGTTGAATTCCAAAGCAAGAAACAAAAGTCCTCCTCATTATTTCGCTTGGCCATTGCTGGGCTCGGGAAAATTGGTAACGACGCAGATCGTCAGTCGTTGGTGGCCATTGCCAAAGATACTGAACAAAATGCTGTGTTGCGAATTGCGGCCGCTCGTAGCGTCGCCGGAACTCTTGTACAACCAGATTTGGAAATTGCCGAAAAACTAACGGCGACAAACAGAGTTGCTGATTATTTGATTGCGGCTTTACTTGCGTCCTCGCCGCCAAGTGATGAGAATCGTGATCGCAGCTTGGCTATGATTACAAAATTAGTGAACAGCAAACATTCAACGGTCCATGTGGTCGCATATGAAGCTTTGGCAAAATGGAATCCGGCGGCGGTTCTTGGTTTTGGACAGCAAGTCACGAATCATTTTCATTTTCGAGTTCGTGGTGCCTATGCAAATTCGTTAAACCAATTGATTACTGCGGATAATGTTCTTGAATTAGCAACGTTTCTAAATGACCCGCATCCACAGATACGCATGCAGGTTCGAGAGTGGTTGCTAACTGCTAGCAAAACCGAGGAATTGTTGCCCAGTGTTATCAGTGCGATGCAATCTGCGATAGTTAGTGACCACTGGAGAATGCAAGAACAGGCCATGCATATTGCAGTTGCGCTAGATCAAAAGCAGGTTGCCGTTGATATTATCGAATTACTAAAAAGTCAGCGGAATGAAGTGATCGCCACGTCAGGTTGGGCTCTGCGGCGATTGGCCGTGCCGGATACATTGCCGCAAATACTGGAATATTGCGAAGGTCTGAAGGTCGCTTTCGAAGGTGAAAAACTGCCCTACGACACGATGTTTTCCATCAATGAACAAGTAGCGCATTTGTTCCAGATGTTTGGGCAGATGAAATATGCAAAGTCAATGCCGTTGATGTACCGTTTCATTCGTAAGAACCAATTGATTCGATTTCGTGTCCGCTCGTCTGCAGTTTGGGCCGCTGGGCTTATTTATGAAGGCGATCTTCATGGTGATCCAAAGCTTGAAAAAGTACTATTGGAGCGACTCAACGACGACGCTCCTATGCCGCCTGAGGATGATCTCGTGAAACGCATGGCGTGTATTAGCTTGGCCCGCATGGAATCTAAAGGTACTGAGACAATTAGTTCGTTATGGAAATATCATGGGCGTACAAAACCCTTTGGAGCATTGCGGGGCGGAACCGAGTACGCTTTGGAGCGATTGATCGCTGAAAAGTTCCCGACGCCCGCCGCCAAAATCTACTCGACTGGTCCTTGGTTACTAGAGCCCTACGAGTTTAAGTCCGATAGCGAATGATGCAATGCGTTGGGCAGACTGGCGAAATAAACGTCACAACGATTTGGTTATATATTTCTGGGGACTTAGGAACCACCTATATTCCTGTCGTTTTGAACCTGGGAGTTCCCTCCCCCATAATTTGATTTGCTGTTGAGTAGCAGATGTTTTACGATAGGGTAATACAAGGACGACTATTAAATCTCTTCAAGACGTTTGGGTAACATACGCGTATGCATCGTGTTTTGACAATGATAGGTTTACTCTGCTTGGTACACGTTGCGCAAGCAACGGAATCGGATTTGATCGATTTCTCGCGTGATATTCGTCCGATACTAGCCGACACGTGTTATCAATGTCATGGTCCGGATGCGCAAACACGGGAAGCTGATTTTCGTTTGGACTTACAGGACGATGTGTTTAAAGATCATGGTAACGGGCAATTGGTCATTCCCGGCAAACCCAGTGAAAGTGTTCTGCTGCAGCGACTGCTAACGACCAGTGTTGAGCAACGGATGCCGCCGGTAGATGCAGATAGGCAATTGTCGTCTGAGCAGATCGAATTAATTCGCAAGTGGATCGAACAAGGTGCTCGGTGGAAACAACACTGGGCATTCGCTCCGATTAAAAAATCACCGTTACCAATCGTAGATTCGTGGATTGAAAATGCTATCGATTCGTTCACGCTGTCGGCAATGTACGAGCATGGTTTGGTACCTTCTGCTAACGCGTCTAAAGAACGGTTGATCCGTCGCGCGACGCTAGATCTCACCGGCCTACCACCGACTCAGCTTGAGGTCGACGAGTTTTTAGCGGACACAGCGCCCGATGCATACGTAAAACTTATCGACCGTTTGCTGCATGACTTGCGCTACGGCGAACGACAAGCGATGCATTGGCTTGATGTGGCACGTTATGCAGATACCAATGGTTACCAAACCGATGGCGAACGTCATATGTGGCGGTGGCGCGATTGGGTGATCGATTCGTTTAACAAAGACCAGTCGTTTTATGATTTTACCGTCGAACAATTGGCTGGCGATTTGATTCCGGATGGTACGACAGAACAAAAATTGGCGACTGGGTTTAATCGTAATCACCGTTCAAATTCCGAGGGTGGAATTGTGTTTGAGGAATACCTTGTCGAATACGCTGTTGATCGAGTTGATACCACGGCGACGGTATGGCTGGGATTAACATTGGGTTGCGCTCGTTGTCATGAACACAAGTACGATCCAATTACACAAAAAGAGTTTTATCAAGTGATGGCGTTCTTCAATAATATTCCCGAACGCGGGCGGGTTATCAAATATGGGAATTCATTCCCGCTGCTCAAAGTGCCGACGCAATCGATGCAATCCGAAATGGATCAACATGAATCTGTCGTCGATAAGTTTTCTGCCGAGTTGACAAATAAACTTGTTGAAATTATGAAACGCATGCGACAAATTGATGCAGGGCCTGACAGGCACGCCGGACGTTTACCTATTATTAATCAGGATTTGTTGATTCAATTTGACTGGGATAAAACAATGACACCGCGGCAATTTCCGGTGGAAGCTCGTGCGGTAGACTACGACGTAATCAATACGGCTGAGGTTGATAAAGAATTGTTGCAAACCAAGATGATTGTCGGCGACAAACCACAATTTAAATCTGGCGTGTTTGGCGAGGCACTTGATTTAAATGAGACTTTTCAGATCGGCGGTGGTGCCTTGATTCAGTTTCCGGGGCATCAAAAGCTTACGTTGTCGACTTGGATCAAAGTTTCCGGTGTCCAGTCCGGTGCGATCATGAGTATGCTCAACCCGGATGATCAACGTCCCCAAGGTTTCAGTTGGAAATTGGTAGACAATTGTGTCGAGGTGGACTTTGGTCCTCGCTGGCTAGATGACTCGGTTCGTATGAAAACCAAATCAGCACTGCGAGGGGACCAATGGCATCATATTGCGTTTACTTCCGACGGTACGCAAATGGCGCGGGGGATGGCGATCTATATTGATGGTGTCCAACAGGAAGTGGAAGTGATGCTTGATATCTTTACCGGCACCTACAAAACAAAACCGACTTTGGTATTTGGTGGTGAAGCAACGGATAACTTACTGCAGGCACAAATCGACAATACCGCCTTTTACGTGCGGGATTTGACAGACAGAGAAATTGAAATCTTGTCGGTGCGTGAGACGCCGGAGCAGTTGGCAACGTTGGCAAAGCTTACACCGTGGCAACAGGCTAAATTGTTGCATTATTATCTTGATCAAGTCGATGCGGGCGAAGACGGCCGATTGTATCACGACTTGCAACTTGCTAGACATCGACAACGGTTACATCTAGCGTCCGTTCCAACGTCGATGGTGATGCAAGAAAACAATCAACGACGAAAAACGCATTTGCTCAAACGCGGTCAATATGATGCTCCCGGAGAAGAAGTCTCAAGAGGGATTCCTGTTGCACTGGCCGCGGGACAAAAACACGACATGCAATCGCGGCTTGATTTCGCTCAGTGGATTGTCGGTGATAACAACCCGTTAACGGCACGAGTGATTGTCAATCGATTTTGGGCACAGTTCTTTGGCCGTGGTATTGTTGCTTCACTGGAGAATTTAGGAGTCCAGGGGGATGCTCCGACACATCCAAAATTGTTAGATTGGTTAGCCGCTGATTTTCGTGAAAACGATTGGAATGTTAAACGCTTGTTGCGTTTGATTTTAACGAGTGCAACGTATCAACAGGATTCAGTGGTGACTCGCAAACATCTGGATGTAGATGTGGATAATGTTTGGCTGAGTCGCGCGCCACGACTGCGTTTGCAGGCAGAGATGATTAGAGATCAAGCGCTGCAGGCCAGTGGTTTGTTGGTGCAGCGGATAGGTGGAATGAGTGCCCGGCCCTATCAACCTGCTGGACTATGGAAAGAGATTGCCAGTCAAGCCTATGTGCAAGGCAGTGGCGTGGAATTATATCGACGTAGCATGTATACGTTTTGGAAACGTACGGTGCCGCCGCCGACCATGGTGACTTTCGACGCGGCGTCACGTGAATACTGTGTGCTGCAGCGGTCACGTACAAATACTCCGCTGCAAGCCCTCGCGTTGTTGAATGAAGTGGCGTTTGTTGAAGCCGCCAGAAATTTGGCCCAACAGATGTTGGAATATAAGGCTGTCGATGATGCAGAACGATTGCGGTGGGGTTGGCGGCAATTGACTGCGCGATACCCAACAAAGTATGAATTGACGGTCTTGCAAAAAATGCTGGCAACTAGTCGTAAGCAATATAAAACCGATATTGACAGCGCCAAGAAATTAATAGCATTTGGTGAAAGTGTGGCATCCAGTGAATTCAGCAGTGAAGAATTGGCTGCCTTTACGATCGTGGCAAACTTGATTTTGAATTTAGATGAAGTCATTAATCGAGAGTAGAATAGCGTATGTCGATGAGAAAATTCCTATTACAACAAGCGTCTCAGCGGCTTGACCCACAGGTTGAACAGTCCGCGTGGCTTCATAACAGGCGTCATTTTTTGCAAGGTGGTGGGATTTCGATCGCCACGGCCGCATTGAGTGCGTTGTTGAGTCAAGAATCCACTGCGGCAAAGCGGAGGGCTGGGACTGATCAGCGAATCGGTGGATTGCCAGATGTTCCCCATTTTCCTCCCACTGCCAAACGCGTTATCTATTTGTGTCAGTCGGGGGCCCCGTCGCAAATTGACTTATATGACTACAAGCCTAAATTGGAACAATGGGCGACACAAGATTTACCGGATAGTGTGCGTGATGGGCAACGCTTGACAGGTATGACGGCCGCTCAAGAACATTTCCCCATCGCACCTTCAGTTTTTAATTTCAAACAATATGGCGAATCGGGCGCTTGGGTCAGTGAGTTGTTACCGCAGACGGCAACCATTGCGAATGATGTAACGTTTGTGCGTTCCATGTTTACGGAAGCAATCAATCACGACCCAGCAATCACATTGATGCAAACAGGGACCCAATTAGCTGGTCGACCAAGTTTCGGAGCATGGTTGTCCTATGGATTGGGAAGTGTTAGTGAGGACTTGCCCGCATTTGTGGCGTTAACGAGCGGTGATACTGGACAGCCACTGTATGACCGATTGTGGGGGTCTGGATTCTTACCCTCGCGACATCAAGGTGTTAAGTTCCGTCGTACTGGGGATCCAGTATTATATTTATCTAATCCACCTGGCGTGACGCGTGGCGACCGCCGCAAACTGCTCGACCATTTAGCAATGCTGAATCACGCTCGAGCCAATGAACAAGGCGATCCCGAAATAACGACTCGTATTGCGCAATATGAGATGGCATTTCGGATGCAAGCCTCAGTGCCGGAATTGACAGATTTCTCGGACGAGCCAGAACACGTACTCAAACAGTATGGAGATGCCGTGGCAACGCCTGGGTCCTATGCGGCTAATTGCTTGTTAGCTCGAAGATTGGCTGAACGAGGGGTGCGGTTTGTGCAGTTGTACCATCGAGGATGGGATCATCATACATTGTTGCCTAAGAGCATTCGCGGGCAGGCTGCCGCGACGGATCAACCTTCAGCTGCATTGATCAAAGATCTAAAACAACGCGGGATGCTAAAAGATACAATCGTGATCTGGGCAGGTGAATTTGGCCGTACTGTCTATAGTCAAGGTAGATTGACTAAAGAAGACTATGGGCGGGACCATCATCCACGTTGCTTTTCGATTTGGATGGCGGGTGGAGGATTGGCTGCGGGAAAAGTAGTTGGGCGGACCGATGATTATAGCTATAACATCGAAGAAGATCCCATCCATATTCACGATTTTAATGCGACACTGTTGCATTGTCTGGGAATCAATCACACGCGATTGACGTTTAAATATCAAGGAAGACATCATCGGCTGACGGATATAGCGGGTAATGTTGTGCAACAATTACTGGCTTAATTCTGTTTTTGCTGCGATGATGATGACGATGATGTAGGCTTGACGGTTTGCCTTCGCTACTAAGTATTAGAGGAATTGCTAGTTTGAATACGTATACGACCGAAATATTATTCCAACCGGATGACACGCGCCTTTTGTTTTTGCCGGAGGGTCCGATGGCGCTTGGAGTTGATCGATTCAGTTGGGTTGCTATTCAACACGCTACTGACAGTGTGCTAGGGTCACTAAATGTATTTGATTGTGCGACCCTAACGAACAACAACTATGCGTTGTCCGGACGCCCTGGGTTTGCTTTCCCGACAGATGATCCGCAGAAATTCGTCGTTGGAGTAGATAAGCACATTGAACTGGTGGATATTACCAGCGGTGATGCAACAGTGCTCAGTGATGATATCGATGTTGGAGTGGATAATACTCTGATTAATGATGCGATCGCATTTGATGAGGGCATTATTTTTGGCTCTAAGGATCTCGAATTTGCGACAAATAAGGCGGGGCTTTATTTTTGGAAATTTTCGGATAGGCAACTGTGTCAATTGCGTGACGATCAATTGTGCTCAAACGGCAAAGTGATAACACGCAGTGGCCAGAATTGGAGCTTGTTGGATATTGATACGCCGACGCAGCAAGTTGTGCGATATGAGCTAGATACCAACCAAGGGACATTGAGCGAAGCTGAGGTCGTTGTAGATTTCACTGATGGAGAAATCTTTCCGGATGGCATGGTCGCTACACCTGATGACAAAAGCTTGATTGTGGCGTTTTATAATCCCGCTGCGGCACAATATGGTGTTGCTCGGCAGTTTTCGATTGAAACGGGTGAGATTCAAGCTGAATGGCAAACCGCAAAAGCGCCACGTGTCACCTGCCCTTTGTTATTGGAAACAACGGTGGGCGTGAAATTAGTGCTGACCACGGCGATCGAAGATATGTCAGATGAAATGTTCGCTCAGCATCCTAATTCCGGTTCGCTGTTTGTTGGTGAAACAATTTTCGAAAATGTATCGGACTTGGACAATATCAAACTAGAAAAACTAGGCATTGGATTATAATGTTCGATACAGAATAAAAAAACACGAGAGATCTTTTTCCGGTGGTGACGAGCGACGGCGTCTGTGTTACCTTGGGATGTGCACGAGAATCTCTGTTACAGGCAACTCTAATAAAACGTGCAAGCCCTTAAATAAAGTAAAAGCGTTACATAGCTTGGAGCGATTAATGGTTCAACGACCAGAAGATGACGATTCATTTGTAGATGAACAATGGGAAGAAGTGGACGATGACGATCACGAATCGGATGTCGACGATGACGATCGCGAATCGGATGTGGACGATCGCAAATCGGATGTCGACGATGACGATGATGATTTGGATTCCAATGATTCCGACGACTACGAAGCTGTCGACGATTCAGATGATTTAGATGACGATGAAGAATATGAATACGAATACGTGGAAATTGATGAAGATGAAGAACTCGATGACGATGTGGAGTACGAGTACATAGAAGTCGAAGTAGATGACGATGAGGATGACGATGAGGCCTCAGATGATCAGGACGACGATGAACGTTCGAGCAACGAAGGTCGCCGGCGGTCGCGTGGTCGTGGACGAAATGATGATTCTCGAAGACGAGATTCAGATTCAGATGACTATCGGTCAAGAGATGCCGATGAGAGTGATGAAGAAGCAATCGACGAAGAAGAACCGGAAGAAGAACCGGAGGTCGATTTGGGACCGGATCATCCCGATGCAGTTGCTGCGTTACAGGATATTGGCGCGAGATTGATGATGAATCAATTTGATAGGGTCTTTCGGATTATATTTTATGATCAACATAAAGATGATGCTTTGGATCAGATTCGAAATTTACCGAGTTTGAAAGAAGTCTGGATTATGCATACTAAAATTAAGGAAGATGCAGCAAAAGCGTTAGAAGAACGGCTCGAAGGTGTGAAGGTTTATCATAGCTAAGCTTCTTTTCTAACTTGTAATAAAGCCCGCAAAACCCACAGAGCCCTGTTTTAAAAGCAGCGCTCTGTTTTTTCGACCTGTTTGGACTTGGTTTCACATCTCTATAGGTAGCGAACGCAGTATTGAAGTAGGAGGGCAGGAAAGCAAAACCAATCCCTAGGTTTTAGTCGATTGATCGCGCCACTTCTTTTTTTGTATTCCTCCACAACAACAAATTCACATAAATTAATACGAATCGTAGGCTTGTTTTATTTTTGGTGGCTGGCGGACACGTACGAAATCGAATTCTCGATGTCTTCTTGTTGTTGAATGCGAATGTCATTCATATTGGCACCAAATAGTCCAACGCGAACGTTGTAGTTTCTTAATCTCTTGGTAATGAGAGAATTGATAACTAGCATTAAGATCAGATTTGCACCTGGAATGAACATGCCCGCAAAAGCCCCTGCTCCGATCGCTAAATTCCAGCATTTGCTACAGAGCACCGTGATACAAATGGTAACCAGCAACAGGCTAATTCCCGCAGCAATGATGATCCCCCAAAACCAATAGCCGTCTGTTTCAATGGGAAGCCGTAACAAGGTGCCGATGATTTGTACGTAAAACACCATAAACAAGATAATTGAGAAGAACATGAATTGAACAATCATCAGGCATTTTTGATAGAGTGCGATTTGCCAGATGTTTTTGAGATCCCATGACCAGCGATCGCCGGTATCAAGGTTTGCTGTAGGAGCTAGATAGGGATTTGTTTGCATTACGGCTTTGCTTAACTGGATTAAGTGGAAGAGGTCTCAGTTGATTTACTGAGCCGCCGCTTCGTTGTTAGATAATTTTCGTAAGCTCATCAGATATGCAATGACATCGGCTAGTTCACTTTCTGTTAGCGCTTTGTCGAGTCCATTAGGCATAATGGAAACTGTACCCGCGGCCATTTCATCGATATCGTTTCGTGCTAGGGTAATGGGATCTCCCGTTTGTTGTTGAATAGTGAAACTATCGACGGTCTGTCGAACTATTAAGCCCGTGAGGACTCGCCCATCGTTGGTAACGATATTGTAAGGTTCAAAGTCACGAACGATGGTAGACGAAGGGAGTACGATTGATTCGAGCAGGTCATGGCCGGCACGATTGGCCCCGATGGTTGTTAGGTCGGGACCGATGCGAGATCCCCGTTCCCCGACACGATGGCAGGCTGCACATTTAGATTTTTCCGCAAAGAAAATTTTCTTACCGAGTGATACATCTCCCGTACCAATGAGCGGTAGAAGCTTGTCGAGTCTGGCAAGTTTGGCCTGCTCAGCGATGCGAATTCGTCCCAGTATATCATTAGCAGCGGGTAAAAGATCTTGTGGAAATCGTTTAATGACATTGCCGAACAGGAATGGCGGTACACCAGTCACATTTTGTGCTGTCGCAATAGAATTAACGAACAGTTTTGCGATTTCAGGGTCGCTGGAACGTTCGTAGGGTCGGATGAGTTCTGTGAGGTGTGCCGCGCGAGCACTTGGGAAAACAGTCACAATACGTTTTAATTGAGCGGTGGTGAGCGCCGTGCTACCGATACGCTGCGCGGCACCTAGTCCGGCACCGGACCCCTTGTGGATAAGTTGCAGCAGCAGTTCGAGTGAATCATCGGTAATGCGACCACGTTGACCATTGGCGACTTCCAAGGCAGCGATTCGTTGTAGCATTGGGCGGGTTGTATCATTACCAAGTTGTTGTAAACGTGCATCGAAGTGGTCCGTTTTGATCGCCGCTAGAGCAGTCAATGTTTGATCAACGATTGCCTGTTCGTCACTGGCTAAGCGTTTCTCGAGCGGTTCGGTCCAACTTGCAGGCAGCGTTAGCCCGTTGCCTGCAGTCATTGCGTCGAGCAATAGCTCTGTGATTTCAATAGGGGTTTGATGATTGCTTAATAAACGCCCCACGAGCGCGTCGGTTCCATCTTGTCCAAGAGAATCTGTGATAAGTTGTCGCGCGATTTCACGGCTTTCTAATGTGCCAGTAGCTTTGAGGAGCGGTCCGATAACTTCCACGGAATGTTTTGCCCAGTCGGCATGTTGACTGAATACGTGCGCGGCTGCGAGTTGAGTGCGGGTTTTTGGGGAATTAACTAATCTCAGTACGTCTTGCGAGGTTAGATTGCCACCTGTCGCTTGTGTCATTTGATCTAAAGCTAGCAATGCACCGCGTTGACTGTCAGGATCGTCACTTACTAATCCCTGTCGCGTTACCTGCGCGTCGTCGATTTCGATCAACGCGAAGATTATGGCATGGTCTTCCGTGCGATCGATGTCGGTAGGATTAGCTAGAGCTGCGAGTAGATGCTCAATCGCCGTCGGGTCCCCAAGTCGACCGAGTGCCGTAGCTGCCTCACGGCGTATTTCAGGATGCTCGGATTTGAGCAAATGGATAAGTTGTGGTTTTGCCAAGGGATCGGGATAAGTACTAAAGCTGCGAACAGCGATATGTTGTACGAGTGGGTTTCGGTCACCTAAGGCTATGCGGATGGCTTCTTGAGCTGCGAGTTGCAGAGTGGAAGTGTTTTGATTTATTTGATTGCTTTGTTCCTCGGCAACGATTGTTTTGCCGACGATGTTCGTAAGCGCCCAGATGGCACCTTGTTGGTACAAAATGTCACGCCGCTCGATGGTTTGTCGTAGAGTGGTAATCGCGGCCTGACCTCGTGCCGCAGATTCAAGGATCGCTCGTTGACGAACAGTATAGCGCGGATCACCGAGTCGTTGAGCGAGTTGAGCGGGGGTTTGCGCTGGCCAGTCAATGCGATTACCACGTGGATCAACTGGTGTCGTCATGCCATCACGGCGGACGCGGTAGATGGCACCGAGCACATCAGGTCGAGCGAATTGTGAGGTGGGGCAACCTCGATAAAACCAGCCACCGGTATCAACCACAATTAAACTGCCATCGGCGTCTTCTACCAGATCGGTTGGATGAAATTCTCGGTTCTCCGAAGAAATGAACTCACGCTGCACTGCGGAATACGTCGCGCCGGAACGCTCAAGTTCGACACGCACAACTTTACCACTGTTGAAAAAAGTGGCAAACATGTTATCGCGCCATTGAGGATTTAGTGCGCCGCTACGATAGCGAAGGGTCCCGGAGATTGCCACGTGACCGAAGCGATGGACAGGGCCAAGAACGGGGCCGGTGGTTTGCAGTTCTTCAAGGACTTGTTCACGATGAGGATATGCACCACCGTGAAGCCAATGTACAAGGCAATCGACGCGGGGCCGAGTATAGAAAATGTTGACGGTACCGAGGACTTCACCCGCTGGTGTGAAGTCGACTTCAACTGGGTTATCCATGCCGCCACCACTGTGACGGCGAACGTCGGTCCCCGCAATGGTGCTCGAGAAAATATAAGAACCTTTGCGGGAAGTAGTAACGTTTCCATCCTTATCTTTGAACTCGTGTCCGTGGTATCCGTCGCACCAGTACAGTCGGCCGTCAGGTCCGAGAAAACAACCATGAATGCTAGCGCCGTTACCACTAAAACCGAAACGATCGACAATGATATCGCGTTTGTCGGCGATGCCGTCACTGGTGGTGTCGGTGAGTCGCCAGATATTTGGGGGCGAGGCGACGTAGAGTGAACCCTCATGCCAGACGCCACCCATGGGAAAGGTCATTTTGTCAGCGAAAACGGTGCTTTTATCAAACTTGCCATCGCCATCGGTGTCTTCGAGCAGGTTGATTGAGTTTGGCAGTTGGGCTTCGAGGTCGTCGGCACTGAGGTTTACTCCGGCATTGTTGCAGACATACAACTTGCCGTGATCATCAAATGTGGCGAACGTAGGGTGCTCAACAAGTGGAGGGCCCGCGACTAGCTCAATAGAAAATCCCTCAGGGACATCAATTTGCTGAGGAATGAATTCAAGGGGTAATGCTGTTGGGATAACGTTGGGACGTTCCTCGGCACGTGCCGAGGATACGAGCGGGCCACAAATGGAGATGGCAATTAGACTGAGGAGGGCTTGCACAGGGCGTGACATATTATTCAATCCGAAGAGTGTAGGTAGGATTTGATGATACGTTTGCTATTGTACCAAACCGAGGACCACGAATTAGTACAAATTAGCATGAATGACCTGTGGCTACGCAACAGGATGAGTTTATTTTAATCGCAGCAAGCGGAATTTGTTTTGCAGATTATAGAGATGAAATAGGCCGCGATTGGTAATGTGTTCACCAGCACCGATGGGCGACGGGGAGACCATGGCATCCGAACCGTAGCCACCTTCGGCTGCTGCTTCGATCGTCGGGAAATATTGCTGATAGTCGTTGCAGTAGCCCAAGAATATGGTGTGCGGCAAGCGACTACGTGCTTTGAGACGAAGTGCATGATTACAAAAGAACTCCCCAGAGGCGCCGACGAGTCCGAGTTCGTTGTTGATTAAGGCGACGGTGAGGTGTGGCCGTATTCCTTGGGCGTATTCATCTACATAGAAGTCAACGAGATCGGGAAAGAAGGCTTGTTCAAAGGCAAATCGAATTGCGAAGTTACGAATGTTGATGCGGGGCGTTTTGAATTGGAAATCTTCTTCAACAACTTTGATCGACGGATATTTGGAGGTTTTGGTTTCGATAGACTTGGCGATTTCGACGACTTTTTGTCCCAGCAGAGTACCGAATGCGCGGTAGTCATTGCCTCGTCGGTTTGTGGAAAGGTCACCCGAGGCGCCTTGCATGAACAGACATTCACAATTGAGTGATTTGCGAACATGCTTCTTGAGAAAGCCCGGATAGTCGGGTGAGTATTCTAGTTGATCGGAATCAATGCTGGTGGGATGTGCGGCATAGTTGACGATAAGTGCAATTGGATTGCCTGTCATGTCGTCGAAACGGATTACCGCCAATTCTTGGTCGATCGGTTTGGGTTCGATGTCTGTGTGCCGATTGCGGTTCATGTCGACTTGGTCAGAGCCAACTCCCATGCGCGCGGTAACCATTTGTTTGTTCGCCGCAATAATAGCCTCGGCGATCTTCTTTTCCAGAGACCGTACATATTCGCCCGCGGAACCTTCGAGGTGGCCAAGTTCTAGGCAGGGACCGTGGTGAGTGTGCGAACCGGCGATGAAGCAATGCTCAATCCCCGTTTGCTCTTTGATCAGCCGGCGGATGTTCGCCATGGACTTGCGAGTTGGCGCTCGTCCGAGGTCGAGTCCTACGAAGGCAAGTTTAGCATCACCGGTTGCGATGACCAGTGCATTTGCTTCGAGCGGTTCTAAGACTCCGGTACTGGGATCATCGCTGCGAGCGCCATATCCCCACATCGGAATACCAATAGGAGGAGTGATGTCCACGGTATGTGCACCTGCACGAAATTCATCTGCCTGACAGTAGGCTGACATCAATAGAATGACAACAGCAAGGCTTAAGGAAGAACGCCAGTGTTGGCGGATTGTTGGATTTGCCATTAACGCGTTCTTTGGTGGATGGTTACCAATTGTCGGGTTGATCGGGTCTCAGTTGTGTGCTGGATGAGATTCACATGACAAATGTGATTTTCTGTTTTACGCAATAATGGCATCAATCGGAGTGCCGTAGTCGAGTTCCAGTCGTTGATGACCGGGGACGTTTAATTGGTGTGACTCTAGGCCCAGTTGTTTACAAAGTGTGGCGTGGATGTCGGTAACATAGTGTGGATCTTCTTCGGCATGGAAGCCGATTTCATCGGTGGCACCATGCACTACGCCTCCTTTGAGTCCACCGCCGGCGAGCCAAACTGAAAAACCAAACGGATGATGATCGCGGCCGTTTCCACCTTGTGATCCAGGAGTACGCCCAAACTCAGTAGCAAAAACAACAATCGTTTCGTCTAGTAATCCCCGTTGTTTCAGATCTTTCAGCAGTCCAGCAATAGGCTTGTCGACCTGTGCCGCGAGCTTGGTGTGGTTTGCCTTTAATCCGCCGTGCGCATCCCACGCGCCGGCTGCACCTGGGCCATGCATGATTTTTACAAACCGCACGCCCTTTTCAACGAATCGGCGGGCGGCCAGTAACTGTTGGCCAAATTCTTTGGTTACGTCATTGTCGAGGCCATACATTTGATGCATGGCGAGTGTTTCGTCATCGAAATTAATAACTTCCGGTACTGATGTTTGCATCCGATAGGCAAGTTCATAAGACTTAATACGAGCACTTAAGGCACTGTCCTCTGGGTGTTGTGCAGCGCGTATCTGATTTAACCGTCGAATCAATCCGAACTGAGCTTGTTGTTCTGCAGTTGATAAATCCAATTCTGGTTTGGCATAGGGTAATGGATTGTTTGGATCAACATTTAGCCGTACGGCATCGAAGGCAGGTCCTAAGTAGTTCCCGTCATTGACAACTTGCGGGTATTTGACCCCCATCTTGATAAATGCAGGCAGGTGGCTGTTTAGTGAATCAAGTCCATAGGTAATCCAGGCGCCGATGGTTGGGTAGAATCCGTCAACATTGTGCCGCCCACTTTCAAATTGGTATTGGGCGCCGTGATTATCATCAGTCGTCCACATCGATCGGACAACGGCGATATCATCAATGCAGCTGCCAATGTTTGGAAAGAAATTGCTCACTTCAATACCGGATTGACCATATTTTTTAAAACCGACTTGTAGCTCATACAACTTGTTCCGTTGCGTATCTTGATTGGTGGCAACGACTCGTAGCTTTTTTAATCGTTTGGGATCCTGAACCGATTTCCAGGGTGTTTCGGAAATGCTCTTGCCAGCATATTTTGTAACGGCTGGTTTAGGGTCAAACGATTCGATGTGACTAATACCACCCCGCATGAACAGCCAAATGACGTTTTTTGCTTTGGGTTGGAAATTGGGTTGGCCGGTGATCGCTGGATGTTCAGCTAGACTTTGCCGTTGCATCAGCGTTGCCAACGAGCCCCCAACTATCCCCGATCCGGTCGATGCGAGAAAAGAACGGCGGTTGAGTTGTCGCTCTAGAGGCGTCAAATATTGGCGGCGATCAGAATTCATAGGCTCATGCTATCAGTGATAAATAGCTTCGTTACTGTGCGGTTTAACGGACGGTAATAAAATCATTATGGTTTAACAAAGCATGCACTAGGTTTTCGCGGGCACGCATTGTTGGATGTTCATATTTTTGCTGTATTAATATTTGCTGCATTTGTTGCAACATGGATAAACAAGCAGTTAATTCTTGTTCGCTGGCAGGAGTTAACAAGACGGTTTCAAATGCAATGCGGACAAATTGTTCATGACTAATTTCTGTAACGGGTCCTAATTGTCGTTGAATTCGATTGGCAATGCCCCGGCTCATGGTGAGTGCGAGTTTACTGTTGGCCAGTGCCAGGGCTTGTTGCGGGATAATGCTTTCACCGCGTCGATAGCATTGAGTGACATCGGCATCGTCAAACGTCGCAATAAATGTAGCGCGACTGTCTCGGGAGTGATTGAAATAAAGCGATCTGCGCAAGACTGTGTCTTCTTGGTTCGGAGCAATCGTTGGGCCGCCCATGGTTTGTTCGAGTGTACCGGCGAGCATCAGCAGACTGTCGCGAATGATTTGAGATTCGAGTCGGATGGTGTTTCGCCGCCAGTAGTAATCGTTGTCAGGGTCGATTGCTAGGGTTTCGGCATTGGCAGATTGTAAGTTCGAACTGCGTTGATAAGCGGCGGAAGTAACAATCAGGCGGTGCAAATGTTTCATGCTCCAGTTATTTTGCATCAGTTCAACAGCTAACCAGTCCAGCAGTGCCTGTTGTTTGGGTTGTGGTGCTCGTAGCCCGAAATCGGAAACGGAATCGACTAGGGGTTGGCCAAAATGTCGCAACCAGATGTGGTTTACAGCGACTCGGGCAGTGAGTGGATTAGCATCATTGGCGATCCACTTTGCTAAGGCAGTGCGTCGCCCCGTACTGGAAGTTGGAAAGGGGCCCTTACGAGCGGCAGTACCCGCCACATGCTCGCCATAACCGTTAGCCGCTTGCACAGCAACTTTGATGGAAGTGTATTTGCTAGTCGGTTTCTCGGTAGCTTGCTTAAGCGCCTGTTGAGATTTGTTCAATTCCACTCGAGCGGTTTCAAGTGCTTTCATTGCGGCCGGCTTTGTTTTATCATCGGCGCTGCTGAGTTTCTGTTCCGCTTGAACAGCAGCTTCATCTGTTCGGGCCACGTTATAATTTGCTTCGGCCAGAACCGCAGTCTGAATCAACGCAGTTAGTTGTTCTGGTGATGGCGCATTGTTTTTGGCAACGTCCGCGGCGTGAGCAGT
The DNA here is from genome assembly GCA_018660825.1 of Planctomycetaceae bacterium. Taxonomy (GTDB): domain Bacteria; phylum Planctomycetota; class Planctomycetia; order Pirellulales; family Pirellulaceae; genus UBA721. The sequence continues at coordinate 24,652 of JABJJO010000133.1, forward strand.
TCGTAAAGCAGTGACGTAGAGTAGGGCAGTAGCGACGGTTTTTTCGGCAATAGTCACAGCACCGGTAGAATGAGGTGTTTTATCTTTGAGTTGTTGTTTGGTTTTCTCAAGTTCACTGCGAGCAGCCCTCAGTTTGTTATTGGCGATTTGTAGATGCGCGTCGAGAACAAACGCTTGCAAGTTTGGATTATGTGATTCTGTAGGTAGCGAAACAGGGGTAATATCGAGATCGCCTAACTTTAAAACGGCGGGGACGTCCGGTTTTATAACTTTGCTCTTATCGGGGTCTTTGTCGTTGCCGCGTATGTAGAGGTAAGTGGGAGTATCTGGATAGGCATCAAACACTCGAGCGAGTCCGTTTACGTCGACGTTCGTTTCACCTGCGACTGGGTCGAGTCGAGGTTGAAAGGGTTCGAAGAACGCTCGCATCTGATAATACTCGACCTGTGTAAACGGATCGTATTTGTGGTCGTGGCATTTAGTACAGTTTAGAGTCAATCCAAGAAATGCTTTGGAAGTATGTTCGATGGTGTTGTTGAGTTGTGTATCTCGATTGAAGATGTACCAATTTCGCACTAAGAATCCGGTAGCTCGTAACGTGTCAGGATCGGTAGGAGCAATTTCATCGCCGGCCAGCATTTCGACAATCATTTGTTTATAGGAAGCATCTTCATTGAGGGATTCGATAATCCAATCGCGCCATTTCCAAATATGACGATGACTGGTGCGAACTTCTGCTCCGAGTCCATACCAATCCGAGTAACGCCACACGTCCATCCAATGTCGTCCCCAGCGTTCACCGTATTGGGGACTATTGAGAAGTTGGTCGACTATTTGTTCATATGCGTCACCGGTGTCATCGCGGAGAAACGCTTGCATTTGTGCAGAAGTGGGTGGTAGACCGACGAGATCGAGGTAAATTCGCCGGAGTTGTAGATACTTGTTCGCTGGCCCAAGTTGAACGAGGTTATGCGATTTGTGTTGTCGCGCCAGCAGAGCATCGATTGGATTGCCGTTTTGATGTGTCTTTTTCGGCATATCAAAAGTGACTTGTACTGGTTTTTGAAAGGCCCAGTGTAATCTCGGATCGGTTGGAGTTTGTTCCTCAGGTGCGTGTGCGCCCTGGGCAATCCAATTTCGGATTAGATTGATTTGGGCGCCATCCAACATTTCACCTTCGTGTGGTGGTGGCATTCGATTGTTGTCGCGGCTGGATATTCGCAGCAAGAGATTACTGTCCTCGGCATTGCCGGGGATCACAGCTTCCCCGCTATCGCCGCCGGTTCGCATAAGTGCTTGAGTTTCCAGTCGCAGCGAACCTTCTTGTTTTAATGCTCCGTGGCAGGCGTAGCATTTTGCAGCGAGCAGCGGTTTGATTTGTGAAACGTAGTCGATTTTAACGACTTTATTTTGGGCACCTACACAAACGGTGGTTAAGATAGCAAGCAATAACGTGAGAGTTCTAATTGGCACGGCTGGCATTCTGGTTGCTCAGGGCGAAAAATTAAAAGCGATCGAAAGCAAAATGTACTTCCATCAGTTATTTAGTTTACCATCTTTGGCCTAGGTGCCGGTTGCATGGCGTAAATGTTCAAACGACCACATCACAATTACTGTTGGACCCGAGTTTTGTTAACCGAGTCGCAATAACCGTAGCAAGTTATGAGTGAACCATCATTGGCATGTACGGTGTTTCCAAATCTACCGCCGCTGATACCAATTATTTCAGTATCGATTGCGAGACGGATTCTTCCCGCCCGTCCAAAAAACGTTTGTTTGTCAAAATCCATGCCTAGGGTTTGATAAGATATATGCCATAGTTATTGTGCATTTAACATGAAATAAAAAGATGACTTGCAAAACAATCACGACTTTCTTCCTCCTTTTAATTTTAACAGCAATTCCAATGTTGGCGGATGACAGACAGGCATTGCAAGTCGGTGCGGCGAGTGTGGTGATTAACAATCGACTCGGCAATTGGGTGCAAGGTGCTGGAGTACCCAAGAAAGCTATTCAGCAGCGCGATGATTTGGAAGCGAACGGACTCTACCTAGCCAATGACAAAACTAAGTTGTTGTTGGTCAGTTGTGATTTGGTTGGTCTCAATTCCCAGCATGTTGCTGCTATTCGTGAAACGCTGGGGACTGCGACAAATATCCCGGCCAGAAATATCATTGTTACTTGTACACATACGCATGGCGGTCCGTCGCTGATCAAGACGAACTATCTCATGCCTATCGATCTTGAGTATGTTAGCCGTCTACAAAAATGGCTCGTTGACTTGGCAAAACAAACCATCGCCTCCGCTCGTCCGGGAAAAATAGGCTGGGGCCAAGGGGTCGCGCATATCGGTTTCAATCGTCGATTATGTTGGGCAGACGGTACGCATTCAATGTACGGTAATGCTGGCCGTGCGGATTTTGCGGGACTTGAAGGTCCGGATGATCCTCAACACCTCGCCATCTTTGCGACAGATCTCCAAGGAAAGCTGATTGCTTTGATGCATCATAACACCACGCACGTTGCTTCTTTTTATGCAGCAGGAATTTACACTTCTGAATTTCCTGGCGAAGCACGAAAGATACTGCGGAGCGAACTTGGCAATATTCCAGTCCTCTTTTTTAGTGGTGCTCAGGGTGACATTGCTATTCCCAATAATCTAAACCGACAAAAAGAAACGCGTGACGAGCAGGTTGTCCGCATTGGCCGCATCGTCGCCGCAGAAACTTTACGGCTATATCGGGACGTGAAATATCACTCGCGCCCAACCCTTAGTCATGCCTATGAAGATTTAAAACTTGCCGTTCGGTTGCCTGCTAGCGATCGTTTGGTTGAGGCGCGCAAGACGCTTGAGAAAATTGATGCTGGCGAGAACATCCGTGGGATGGAGATGATCATGGCATTTGGGGCAGTGCATTTGCAGAAAGTGTACGGCGAGAATCCTGTTGATGTGCTGCCGATTCATGTTGTGCGGATTGGTGATGTGGCGCTGGTGACCGAGCCCTGTGAATTATACTGTCAGTTCGGATTGGACATTAAGCATCGTAGCGCTGCGGGAATTACTGCGGTGATAGGTTTAGCGGACGGGTACGGTGGTTATTGCCCGACGATTTATGGGATATTAGGCGGAGGGTATTCTGGGCAGCCGATTTATTGGACACGCTTAGAACAAAACGCTGGCTACAAAATTGTGGAAAGTGCAGGGAGGTTGATTAACAGCCTGTGGCGTGACGATAATGGTAAAATTGCCGATGAATAACTACGAATTAGCACGAATAACTTAGTGACCGTAATGAGTGATCCCAGAGAATTGTTAGACGATTACCAGCGGGATGGAGTTGTACGGATTCGGGAGTTCTTTTCAGCAGATACGGTTGCTGAAATTAGAGCCGAGTTAGCTCGCTATATCCGCGACGATTTGCCGTCGAAACCCAAGGACGCTCGTACGCTTGAGGCCGATGGTAAGACGATTCGTAATCTGTGGCGACTGGAGCAACACAACGCGTATTTCAAGGAACTTGGACAGCGACGGGAAATGACCGAACTGATTGCAGCGTTGGTTCAAGGTGAACCGGTACTGACGGGTGTAGAAACATTTAGCAAGCCTGCGCGAATTGGTTCTGGTGTGCCCTATCATCAGGACAATGCCTATTTTTGCCAGACACCGCCTGATATGTTAACCGTGTGGGTAGCGATTGACTCGGTTACCGTTGAGAACGGTTCTGTTTATTTCATCAAAGGCTCCCACAAATCTGGCATGTTGCCTAGCAAGCCGTCAGGAGTAACCGGTAACTCGATCGGATTGGCCGTAGCGCCGGATACACCTGAATCTGAGCAGTTTTGCGCGACGCTTGCTCCTGGCGACGCGACCATTCATCACTGTGAAGTTATCCACCATTCTAACCCTAATCTCACCGAACAATCGCGACTTGGTTTACTGTTTGTTTACCGTGGAACTCATACTCAGACTGACGTAGCGTTGCAGGCCACCTACACGCAAGCCGTAACAGCAACGCCGCCAGCCTAAAAAATAGGCCAACCTTAATCCCGCTGTGCGGTTAGTACAAATTCGATCGCTTGAATTGTATCGGCTAAGGTTGTACTGTGCCCGCCTGTCGGGCGATGGATACTCAGCACATGTTTCGAAAATGGCTTGACTTGATTGAGGAGCATCAGAACACTCTGAGGTGGTACGACACTATCCTTTGCTCCGGTTGTACAAGCAATTGGCATTGTGAATTTGTGGGGAAAATAGATCGCGCTGCGCCGTTTATATTCGTCAGGAATTTCTGTGCGCGATCCCCCAAACGATGTGGCAATCGCTGCGTTGAAGTTTTGGTAATGGACTAAGTCCGCCGTACCGTTTAAGGCCACCACACCATCGATCAGATTTGCATGTAATGCGGTAAAAGTTAATGCTCCCGTTGCCCCCATCGAACCACCGAGCAAAATGATCTTATCGACGCGGTATTGGGTTTTGAGTGTGTCGATGATTTGTACTAAGTCTGCTTCGGCTGCTGGACCCATCCACGATGTTTTCGCGCGATAGTCTGGCGAGATTAAGATCATCTTATGTCGCTTGGCTACCTGTCTAGCTCCAGCGCATTCCCCCCGCGGTTGTTTAATGAATTGCCAGCGGTCGCTGCCATGTCCGTGCAACGTAATCAACACGTCATGGCGTTGCAGGTTGTCAAAACCTGCGGGCAATAGTTCGATGTATTTCTGCTGGGATCCATCATAGTTTGCTTTAAAAGAAACATCCCGCATGACTTCTTTTGCTTGAGCCAAATACGAAAATTGTTGAGACACTCCGCAGCTGCAAATGAAAACAAGTAAGGGTTTAAGGATTGATGATTGCATCGTGTGGTTTTGTATTTTGTTGCTGTTGGGTCTACGGGGCGGTCAAATTCGGTAAAATAAATGTAACAGAAAAATGAACTTTAAAGAAAGTGAACTTAGATTATGTCGAAACGACTTGCCTTACAGTTTTTGTCATTAATTTGTTTATTGACCTATAGCGCGACCATTTGTAGTGCACAGTCAACGACTGGTGACAATAAGGATGACGGAAAACTACGGATCGTGTGTTTTGGGGCCCATCCGGATGATGCGGAATATAAGAGTGGCGGTACGGCTGCGATGTGGGCCAAGCTGGGGCACCATGTCTTGTTGGTATCGGTAACAAATGGTGACATTGGTCATTGGAAGATGGCGGGAGGAGAACTTGCCAAACGTCGCACCGCGGAATCAGCGGAAGTCGCTAAGCGACTGGGAGTCACGTCTAAAGTGCTTGATATCCACGATGGCGAGTTGCTGCCGACACTTGAAAATCGCAAAACGATTTGCAAAATCATCCGTGAGTGGAATGCGGATATTGTCATTTCGCATCGCCCCTGGGACTATCATCCGGATCATCGATATACGGGGATACTTGTGCAAGATGCAGCATTCATGGTGACGGTACCATTTTTCTGTCCCGACGTTCCGCACCTAAAGAAAAACCCAGTGTTTTTGTATTCCAGCGATCGCTTTACCAAACCTTATCCCTTTACGGCTGACGTCGTTGTCGCGGTTGACAGTGTGTTTGATCAAAAAGTAGATGCTTTGACTGCCTTAGTTTCGCAAGCCTTTGAAGGTGGTGCGGGTGGCAGTGCGGAGCGTTTGGCATTGGTACCACCGGCCAGTGCGCCACAAGAACGAAAAGCTTGGCTGCACGAGCGTTGGACACGGCGGCAAGGCGGTGAAGCAAATCGATTTCGTGAAGAATTGATTCGTGCCTATGGGTTGGAGATCGGTAGCAAAGTGAAATATGCAGAGGCGTTTGAAATATGTGAATATGGCGCACGTCCGTCCAAGCAACGGCTGCAAGAGCTATTTCCATTTTATGGTACAGAAGAGAAATAGCCGTATCTTGTGGTGCGTCGGGCTGACACAATAGCCACCAGTTATTGTTTAGCTGCTTGTATTTGCCGCGCTGAGATGCTGCGAAATTCCCAAGGTAGTTTCGCATTAGCAGGCAGGTCGTCGAGGATTTTCCGTAGGTTCCGGTGCGCAGACTTGGTCGTCTGATCGTTGCTTAATTCGACGCTGCCTTGCAGGTCGTTTTGTTCTCGAGGATCGACTGATAGGTCATAAAACTGACCGCTTGAAAACAGTTTGAACCTCTGGTTTCGCACCACTCGGACTTCACAATATTGACTTAGGCACCAAGTTCTCCATGCTTTGTCATGATTTGGATTGCGTAATTGTGGTGCAAACGAACGTCCGTCGATTTTAATGGCGGTGGATATTTTCGCTTGTCCCAAGTCAGCGATGGTCGGCAGGATATCGGTCATGTCAATCAAATCGTCGCTTTCTCGACCTCCCGGAATATGTTGAGGGCTATTAACGATTAGTGGCATATTGATGCCCCATTCAGTCAGCGGATAATATCCGTCGTCGTTAGGTTTCATGGTAGAGCCGATTTCTGCGTACCTACCGTTCACTCGCCCCGCCAAGTTATCGTACCCATGATAGGAACCGTCGTCGGTACCATTGTCGGTGGCAACAATGACGATCGTGTTATCGCGGAGACCAAGGCTATCCAGTGCAGAGACCATTCGACCGACTAGCGTGTCGGCATATTGCGCCATGCCGACGAATAATTCACGATCGGAAAGTTTTCGGCCGTTGGTGACTTTATTATCCGGAGTGGGTCCGATGGAAAGGTGCGTGAGTATTGCGGGGTAATAAGCGAAAAAAGGCTGATCGCTTTTCTCCTTCTGCCGTGTCATGAACTCGATCAGTTTCGCGGTGAAAATTTCGGGACCGTATTGCCCCGTGGTTTCGAGACGTTTTCCATTTTCGATAATATAAGGGTCCCAATAACGTTTCTTGTGAGCGGGGTGTTCTTTTTTACCTTCGGGAAAGATGCAGTATTCGTCAAATCCGTGTTTAGTGAGTGCATCTTTTTGAGCGGGATCGAAGAGGTCGTTGATTTGCCATTTTCCGGATATAAATGTTTGGTAGCCAGCATTCTTGAGAATCCGCGCGATCGAAATTTCACGGTTCCAATCGAAATAGCCGCCACCATAAATTGCTGGGTCATGATGCGTGTGCCAGCCCGTACGATATGGATATCGACCCGTCAGGAGGCCGACACGTGTCGTGCTGCAGACGGGTGTGACATAGAAATTGCGAAACTTGACACCCGTTCGCGCGAGGCGGTCGATATTGGGTGTTACATTTTCTTGACTGCCGTAACAACGAAACCAATCTTTGCCGATATTATCGAGCAGGATGAATAAAATATTTGGTTGTTTCTGCGGTGGCTTGCTGGTTTTTAGAGTAGTACAAAAATCAGGTTTGGCAGACTCAAAGCTAACCGCGGTCGGCTGGGATTGTATTGAATTTTCCGCGGCGGCTACGGTTCCGCTAAGCGAGACTAAGATCGTTACTATGATCGTATGCAGAAGTGTTGTATTGCGTGGCATTAGTGTATTTGTGCTAGAACGGTAGGTGATGGAGGAAAAGTCTGTTTACCCCGTCGCGACGGGACATGTGGTGACGGTCGTTTGACAGTTATTGCTTGTCCGGAGTGTACCAGTCTGGAGTGCCAAACCAGTCATGCATTTCCTTGGTAAAGGGGCGAACGATTTCGTCGGGTTCCGGGATATGCCCCAGATCACCGGTTTGCACCATCCATGTGTCCAGTGCGGTTCGCATGGACTCCAGTACGCGTTGAGGTTTGCTACGTCGGGAATCGGCAAGATTATGGATTTCAAAGGGATCACGGAGGGTATCGTAAAGTTGTTCAGTAGGAAACGGTTGCATCAAGTCCTTTGCTGCTCCGGTCAGTTGTCCAGTGGTATGTAACTCTCGCATCAATGGCTTTACCAGAAAACATTTTTCCTTATAACGGTTAAGCGTAAGAAATCCTGCACCCGGAGTGAAATTGCGAACGTAATGATAACGTGGCCCGCGTACACTGCGTTGTCGCACGATGGTTTCATCGATTCGGTCACGTGCACTGAATGCATACTGCCGCGGGGGATCTGGTTGGTTGCCCAAAAAGACGCGACTTTGCATCCCGTCGGGTCGCTGAATCCCGGCAATAGATAGTGTGGTTGCAGTTAAGTCCATGAGACTTATCACCTGATTGTTGAGACTGCCCGCACGATAATGGTCTGGGGAGGGAATATTTTTTGGCCAGTGGACAACCATCGGGACGTGCAGGCCGCTGTCAAAACACCAATGGATTCCACGTGCTTCCAGTCGGCCGTTGTCGGCAAAAAAGATGATTACGGTGTTGTCGGCGAGGCCATCTTTTTGAAGTTGGTCTAGTATCCAGCCGATGCGCACGTCCATGCCGGAAGCCGAGTTTAGGTAGCGGGCCCATTCAGCACGAACGATCGGATGATCTGGATAATAGGGTGGAGGATTGACATTTGCCGCAGTGGCGACCTGTGGATGCCACTCTTCGCCGACCCACACAACGCGGTCTTTTTCGGACGACTTGCGATCGTAAATATCGTATTCCGCTTCCGGCATATTGATTTGCGCGAAAAAAGGTTGTTGTTGTTTTAACTCGGACCAGTTGGTCGTCGTGTAGAGCTCACCTTCATTGGTAAAATTCAGATCGAGTTTGCCTGTGCCGACGACATGATCTCCGATCGTTTTGATATTGGCCGTGGTATAACCAATGTCGTGTAGGCGTTGAGTAATCGGACGTACACCGCCGGGTAATCGATAGTCATCGTCACGGTGAGATCGCATGTGATGCATGTCGGTAGTGGTGGCGTACATGCCAGTCATAAAACAGGAGCGGCTAGGAGCACAGACCGGTGATGTTGAAAAAACATTGGTATAGCGGATCCCGTTGGCCGCGAGCCGGTCGATATTCGGGGTCAACACGTTTTTTGCACCGTAACAGCCAAAATCTAGATCAAAGTTCTCGCCCACGATCCACAGAATATTGGGGCGTTTGGCTGTCGAGTCTGCTGAATCGGTTGCCTTGGCATTGCAAGGCAAAAGGCAAAGAAGCGATATGAAAATTAAGGGTAATCGGGGGCGGGCGTTCATGTTCATTGAATGTCCTAAAAAAGCGAAGTCCAATATATCTAACCCAATGATACCGTAAGCATCATGTAATTTGGAGGCATGTGAATGATTGTCGGAGTAGCGTAGATGATTTTATAGACTCAAACGGGTCCATCTTACCTATTCACTTGGGCAAGGGTGCCTATCACATCGTCAGGAGCCTCAACTACTCGTCCATCTTCTTCACGAATTTCGTAATCATATTGGGGCCAATAAGTCCGTAGATGATTAATAATATTCCAAATGAACCCATACAAAATAGTCCTTCGATATCATCGGGCATGAAAGATAAAGGCAGCCACCATAGTAAACACCCTACCAGAAAGGCAACGATTCGAATCAAGATGCGAGAAGCAGTTAATCCTCGATCTAGGGCGCTAAATGACTTTGCTGGTAGGTCGCTGTTATATTTGCGACAAACCTTTAGAAACAGCAAAATTCCTATAACGAGAACACCAAAGATGAATGTGATGGTCCGTTCGAGATTCATTTCACTATCCGTCCGAAAATTGGAAAAATTTGGTGTGTGGATGGTTTTCAGACGCTACGGTATACAGCGTAATCCAAAAGGCCTCAGCACGCCCAGCAGGAGTGCAACAACGAGTCTGTAACCCTTGAAAACATAGAGTCTACCAAAAATCATGGTGATTCAGATGGTGATTCAACTCCAAATTTGGATCAAATCAAGCCTCTTCTATCTTCTTTAGATCCTGATCTTCTTCAGAAACTTCTTGTTGAGATATTGAAGGAGTAGAGGAGGTATTTGGTGTTAGGTTTTGAATTGGGATCGTACTTCCGGCTTATTTATTAGTACGAGAATAATGATTCCTAACGTAAGGTTGATGATGTCCAAAGCCACAACATTAATAATCATAAGAATCGCCTCTGCTTTAGGTGCCCGATGTTGCGAGATCGGTTGCGTTAGCATCGGAATACCCTTCATAAGGCAAAGTACCCCAACCACAATCGCATAGGGTGCCGTAATAATGGTGACGCAACACATAAACGCTAAGACGAAGTTTACCAATGCCATGATTATTGCGACTCCACCTCCTACCGTCGTCATGATTGCAATAGCTTTGGGGCGTTGGTCTTTGTAAATTGGTCCCTTACTAGGACGATGTGATGTTGGGGCGTGAGGAGGAGGCAATTGTGGCATAGTGATTATAAGAAGTATTACTTGGATATTAAATTGTGGTTTGGAACATTTTTATAATGACATATTTTTGAAACATTGCAACTCGATAATCTTAAAGCTCTTCTATCTTCTTTAGATCCTGATCTTCTTCGTAAACTTCTTGTTGAGATGTTGAAGGAGTAGAGGAGGGTACTTGGTGTGTAACAATGGCCTCACCATTTGTCCAAGAGCCTTATCCATTATGCCACCATCGAACAGTGGTTTGAGGATGAAATAAATCAAGGCGTCATCAATCTTTCGGGAGTCGGTTTGCCTAGATCTGCGCAAATTTTTGAGAATGTGGAATAAGCTTTTTCATATTCAGTTTTTGCATCGGAAAGGATTTCTTTACTTTTGTCCATCGCTTTACCTTGTGCATCAAGCCGATCTCGGCCAGATAAATATTGGTCAGAGGGGCTACCAAGGAGTGCGCCAGTAGAAAGCCTTATTTCGTCGTTGTACGTTCTACAAGCTCTGAGATATGTTTCCTCTGCTGCCTCATATTTTGAATTTTCCCAAAACAAATATCCTCCCAACAATCCACCCCCTACAATCAACACAATAACCAAGGTTAAAATAAACAACATTGCATTACCCTTACCGCGATCACGTTTTTGCTCCCTAGGTAATTGTTGCTGCTGAGGGTACTGCTGCTGAAGTGGTTGTTGCTGGAGAGGTTGTTGCTGGAGAGGTTGTTGCAGAGGTTGTTGCAGAGGTTGTTGCAGAGGTTGTTGCAGAGGTTGTTGCAGAGGTTGTTGCAGAGGTTGTTGCAGAGGTTGTTGCAGAGGTTGTTGCGGTAATACAGAAGGATTTGCTGGAGCGTCAGCGCTAATGGTTACAACGGCTTTGCATGACGGGCAATTACCTTTCATACCTTCCGTGCTAGAGGCTAGCTCTGTTGTGTACGAGCAGTGAGGACAGGTGAAGGAGATATTAGACATGATTTGTTATCGCTTTTAGGTAAATGGGGTATCTATAAATATACTCAAGATTTGGTCCCATCTTCCACCAGAAAACGATTTTTAAATTCAAATAATTGGATCTGCGAGTGATTTTCAGGTAGTGAGGATACGAGTTGAGCTGTCTCACCTGTACCAGTCCGACAGCGACAAATACAATTTGAGGCACTTTGAGCCAAAATTCCGACTTCTTGTGTATAATGTATAGTAACGGCATCAATTGTCTTTACGAATTACTCAAACGACAGAGTGATTCGTTTTTTTATGCGCCGAGAGAACCAAAATGGGCGTGGGATATTTACTCTAGGAACCACAAAAAGCATGGGACATCACAGGTGAAACATGACAAATGGCAGGAGAAATAACGGATGAAATGAATCGTCTGATTCGGCGGCGCTGGCATGGTATAAACTGGCGATGCGGCAATCAGAAAAGCTATCTGCGAAAAAACATAACTAACGAATTTAAAGATTATGAAGAATTCAGGACTCACGCTATAAATTGCGGTATCCAGCTAGGATACCAAACGCACCGGAACTGCAAAAACTCCGGCTACTCTATTGAAAATGTGACATTTGTTTCACCCGAAGTGCACCTTCGGCTATCGAGTCTTGAAAAGAGAAAGCTATTACCCACAGACGTACTGATTGTGCGATCTATGCACGCTTCAGGTAATTCTACACATAAGATAGCCCGGCAATTTAAGGTGTCACAGACCGCAATCTGGAGGTGCGTAAACTATGTCAGCTACAGAGATGTAGTTGACCCAGAAACCAATTAGGAGAAATAAAAATGATGACTATAACAGAACAAATCAAACGAGCTTATTCAGAGTTGCCTGAGTATGCAACCAATCGAGATGTAGCGTACAGATGTAAGCAGAAGTTCGGCAAACTACCCTCACCAGCAATGTTGTATGAGGTATTAGGCTCAGAATTTGGGCGTAAGCTAAAGCAGTTTAACGGCGCTGAGTTGATTGCATGTCAACAGACATGTGACAAGGTATTTGGCGGCAACTATCAACGATATGCAGATGCCGTATCAGCTTGCTCTAAGGATGTAGTTAATGCGTGTTGATAG
>JABJJO010000017.1 GCA_018660825.1 Planctomycetaceae bacterium
AATAGATTCCAGCGTGGGCAGTGCGACCAAGGCTCCCGCTCCGCAGAGGAAGTGCCGACGTTCCATGTTGGGTTGCATCATTTTGATTTTTCGCAATTGAGTATGCGGCAATTAAATATTACGTTATCTATTCTATTGGCTTGAACGTATTTGGCCAACGGAGATGCGAGCACCTTTAACTAAGTTTGGTTGTAATGAATTTGCCTACTTGCAAATACTTCCTGTCGAGTTTGTAGACGAGAACTACTGAAATCGGTATCTGCTACTCATCGAATTCGAGTGGATGAAAGTTAATGGCTTTCTCAAAAAAACTGCGGTTCACCGGAAGCTGACCGGAATGACTGCTAAGTAAAACGCAGTTTTCTTTACTCTTTCCGTGAAACAGTTCTTTGTGCCCAGTAATCATACAGGTTTGAGCCGTCAGGTAGCATGTTTCATGGCGTTGTTCAAACACGACTTTGGCATATTCCGTATAGAGCCCCATTACATCATTTGAAATTCCTTTACTAGCATCATCGTAGCGGTTTTTTGGCAGGTCGAACTCATACCCCACATCGACCATCTCCAGCACCTGTCCGTGGAAGATATTACCGGTTCCTTGACAACGTACAGCAATCTGCAGGCTGTTGATATGGCCGCCAAATACCTGATTTGCGTTAGGTGCCTGGACACCGTCATCATAGGCAGCCCAGTCAAACGCGATGCATCCGTTGCTATCACCTCCGGGGCCGGAAGCATGGCAATTGGTGAAAACGTTGTAATACGGGGATTCTCCGTTGGCAGGTCCGTAATAGGCTGAGGTGTTTGGACATCGTAGGTGTACAAACAAATTATCAAAGCGACTAAAGCTCATACCGGTTAGGGTATACGCCCTCGTATTTTGTGTATGCACAAATGTATTTAATCCCTTGAAGGTCATGGCTGTTGCCGGTGATCGTTGTGCAGCATTCCAGCATCCTGTCTTTGCGGGACCATAGTAGTGAATTTCACTTAACAATCCATCTCCGTGAACGGTGGTTCCCTGATGAACCCTTAGAGATTGTCGAATTGTATAGTGCCCCGAGGGAATATAGAGGGATCCGCCTTTGTGACATGCATCCAGTGCATGCTGGAATTGCTGTGTCACATCTCCACTGGCCGGCAACGCTCCGAATTGTCGTATGTCCCACGAACCGGTCGAGATGCGCCGCCAGCGTCCTTTAGTAGTTAGTTTACTCTTAAATACCAGACCACCGTCATCAGCCTGCATGTCTTCTGCATCCCAATAGAAATCACCCCCACCACCATCTCCCGGATTCTGATAACCTGACGTTCGTAATTGCGCCGAATAGAATGGGTCGAATTCACGTAGTTCAGCGATTGATTGGACTGCGTATAGGTGTTGCATAGGGACGACCTTATGAAGCATTCATTATTTCGATGAAAATCTAATTGCCAGCTATTCTACTTGAATGTTTTATAAATATACTCTCCCGGCCAATAAAATAGGGATTTCTAGCCTGATGACCAGAAACCCCTTATTCTTACCGAGTGCGGATGAGAGGATTTGAACCTCCACGTCCGTGAGGACACTAGAACCTGAATCTAGCGCGTCTGCCAGTTCCGCCACATCCGCATAGTGTGATTTGACACTTGTAAAATAGGCGTAAGGTGCGATTTTGTCGAGAGTCGCGTTGTCAATCAGAATGGTTTTGACTCGATTTTTCGCCAAAAATTGGATTCAGTCATCCTCAGCTACAAACTCCCCACGACAATCAGGACAGAGAAACAGTTGTCGTTCACGATCAAACAAAAGAGAGCATTCACAGTTAGGAGATGCAACATCAGTGGCTTCGCAGAGAAAGTTGATTTGTGCGATACACTGGAGTGTTTAGTCTTTAGGTTGGCACGCGATCTGGCTGATTCCTATAAGGTATCACGTAGGGTCCCTCCGGGATAACGGCTACCCGAGGGTGACTCGCGGCCATGTTCTTGATGAACGTATTCAGGTCATTGACCGGCTGGACACCGGTGATCTTGAGACTCTCGTCGCTCAGTTCGGAATAAAGGTGGATTTTACCAATCGCCATTGCCTTGATTTGCATTTGGGTTTGCCATTCATCAATGTCAGCAAACTGCTTGGGTTTGAGGGATGCGAGAAAAGCAGTTGGCCCCAGTTGCGTGAACCGCCGTTGGGCATCCACGTACTCTGGAGAACCAAGGCCTTCGCTGCATTGCGCCGCGATGATCAGATCGCCACCAGGTTTTAGAATATCCATGGCACCGACCATCCCTTTAACTGCCTGGTAATAGGTTTTATCCAAGGGGTATCCCGCTCCACTGGTGATAACAACATCGAAAAGATCATCAACGGGGACGCGGCAGTAGTCCTGGATAAATTCAACTGCCTGTTGATGGCTGGCATTGATTTCGCCAAAGTTGATCATGGATAGGTTGCGATCTTCATCGATCACCGTATTGATTGCGAAAGCACCGCCAATCATTTCAACAATTTCCAGTTGCGTTTCGTGGAGTGGGTTCGATTTTAGGTTACAGTTGACGGCGGCAGGATGGGACATAAAAGCGTGGTTATGGAACGTCGTAATCGTGTCCGCATGGGCCACGCCTGGCGCGATGACTTTACGACCGCCGGAATAGCCGGCCATGAAGTGGGGTTCAACCAATCCTGTGACAATCCGTAAATCCGCATCGACCAGGTGCCGGTTCAGCTTGACGGGTGTTCCGCGGCTTGCGGTTTTGCCGAAGTCTCTGTGGTGGGCGTCATTTCTCGCGTCATGATTGATGACGTTTACGGTTTGCAAGACCCACGGATCGCCAATCAGTTCCTCAAGTTCCTTTTCAAGGTTGGGTCGGTGTAACCCAGTTGCCACCAAAATACATATGGATTGGGGCGGGATGCCATGACTCATCAAGGTCTCAATGACAGGCCGCAGAAAGAGAGCATTGGGTACGGGTCGAGTGATATCACAGATTACGATGCATGCCGAAGAGGCGTTGCGGGCAAGTTGGGCGAGGCTTTGAGGGTTCTTTCCATTGTCGACCGGGTTTTCCAGTGCTTTCAGCACTGCTTGTTTGGGATCGGGGAGAACGGGCATGGAAGGTTTACGAATGACGGTGACGTCCATTCCCGGGGGAATCTCGATCTTGATCTTGTCGCGGCCGTAAAGAATTTCCATTTCCGGTAGTATCCCTTCTACGTAGTCCTCAATAAAATCATCCCTGATGCATACGCATTCAGACAAGACAAAATATTTATTTTTGCTTCACCACTACACTTGCGGTTAGCCCATACCGTCTTGAAGAACCGCTTCACAGAATCTTAATCTAGCGCGTCTGCCAGTTCCGCCACATCCGCATGTGTGATTTGACCCATTAAAAATAGGCTAAAAATGAATTTGTGTGAATGGGTGAATTAAAAGAATGTCTTGTCTGGTTACCGTTTGAATACCAAGGCGTGAAAAATTCATTTCAACCGATGTTTTCAACAAACTCACCACGACAATCAGCACAGAGATAAAGTTGCTTCTAAGGATCATGTAAACATTCATCCACGATATTCCAATCGACTGTGAAAAGCAATTGAGCAAAGCAGGACAGTAAAAGGAACCAAAGTTACTTCTTTGTTAAAGCGACTTGTCGGAATGGACTTTGACGCTTGCACAACCGATATCTGGTGATAGGAGAGCTTGAGATATGCGCAGTTTTCGAAAATTATTAATTATAGTGTGGATGCTAGCACTCTGTGCGTCGCTCCCTTGCCTGGCACAGGAACGTACCACCGAACAGGAGGTGGCTGTTGACGAGGAGTCCTTCACGCTGGCGTCGCTGGACAAGATTTCCCTAGAAGATCGTCTCAAAGACCCAAAGGCAGCGCTCCGCGATTTCGACTTCGGCGGTCAATTCCGCATGCGTTACCACCATGAGAACAATCACCGGCCCTCGCCAACTTTAACCAATGCTCTCGGCCTAACCGGCACCGAAGATAACTTTCTGCTGTACCGCACGCGGCTGTGGATGGATGCTACGGTTAATGAGCGTCTCCGCGTGTACTTTGAGCTACTCGATGCCGCAAGTGCCCTGGAGGATTTTCCGTCGCGTGGCAATGAAGTTGATCGCCTGAATATTCATCAGGCTTACGCTGACATAGCCATTAACGATCGGCTGCAAGCGCGGGTGGGTAGACGGTCGCTCGATATAGGGTCGACACGTTTTGCCGGTATGGGTGAATGGGCCAATACCCGCCGAGCATTTGATGGATTGCAGGTTTCACTTGCGGGACAGCAATTTGACTTCGATGCTTACTACCTTCATCCATTATCCATGCGGACTCATGCCCCCAATCAAACAAATACTGACGTTCGCCTCTACGGGATCAACACGCACCAGCACGTCGATGAAGGCACCATTCTTGATTATTACTGGTTGACTCTGGAACTGGATCAAATCGGTGCTCGGTATGACACCCTAGGAGTCCATTGGAAAGGCGCCCATGGTGATTTACTTTACGAGTTGGAGGGCGGTGTTCAGGCTGGTAGGAATCCCGATCAGACCGATCATCGTGCTGGGTTCGGTGTCGTCGGACTGGGGACGGATTTACAGGGACGACTGGCAGGTCAATTCTGGGTTTACTACGAATGGGCCTCAGGGAGTGATACCCCTGGAAATGGTTGGCATCACTACTTCCCTCGAGCACATCGCCATCTTGGCTATATGGATCTATACGGGCGTCGCAATCTGAATGACCTCAATGTCCGCTGGAATTACCAACCAACAGAATCCCTCGAACTGCGAGTTCACTATCATTATTTCAGTCTCGCCAATCGTGCGGATGTTCCATACAACACGAACATGACTCCCTTTGCCGGACTTGGTCCAAACACGTCAGGCAGCAGCAGCCTGGGCCATGAAATTGATCTACTGGCAACCCTGACGCTGAGTGAACGGCTGAAATTTCACGTCGGGTATTCGCATTTCTTTGCTGGCGAGTACTACCAGACGACGGCGGGCGTGCCCTATGCTGGCGATGCCAGTTTCTTTTACACGCAGATGATGCTAGAATTCTAACTTGGCGTTGCGAAGACAGTCAGACAACCGCGTGCCCTGCTTCTGCTTATCGCATTACAGCTGTATGATCTTGCTGTCAGCCACCTGATAGCTATCCCTTGTACTCCGTTGCCGCGCCGCTGTATTTCCCTGACAGCGGTTCAAGTCACTCCTATGCGAAGAGTTGGAATTGAATCGGCGGCATTTTAAATCTGGGTAAGGTGTGATTTGTCCCGTGTAAATTAGGTTAAAAATGAATGTTTGTTAAGGGGGAAACAAAAATAGAGAATTCCAACATTACTCCCGATAGTGTTACTCTCAGCGAGATTGCCCTGAAATTCTAACCGCTATCGTGATATACTATCAGCATGACAATATCTACCCACCTTCATCGTCGTCGCTTTGTTTTGCAGTCGGTAACTGGAACACTGCTCCTTCCCACTTTGGCATCGCTCGCATCCGGTACTGAGGCGAACCCTTCCCAACGACCAATCAAAAATTCCGAACATTCTGATCCGCGACGTTTTGTCGCAGTGGGCAATTTGCTAGGGTTCCAGCAAAAACACTTTTTCCCGCAAGAGCCTGGTAAAGGGTACAAAGACACCGCGCTGTTGAAACCACTGTTGGCGAATCGCGACAAATTCACGGTTTACCGCGGTCTCGATCATGGCTTGCGTGGCGGTCACTTCGCGGTTCACACGTTTCTTTCCGGCGTCTTGCATCATGAGTCAAAGAATCGGCATGACGGAAACATGACCCTCGATCAATACCTTGCTGACAAAATCGGTGGCGATACTAGGTTCCCATCACTCACTGTTGGCTCCGAAGGTGGCATTCATGGCGGGTGCCAAATGTCATGGACACGATCAGGTGTGAGAATTCCACCTATCACCGCGCCGGCTGAACTCTTTGATAAACTCTTCAAAAGTGATACGACCGCGCAACGTGCTCGCAGGGTACGGGAAACACAACTACAAGCATCGATTTTGGACTCCGTTCTTGAAGAAGCAGGGGATCTTTCCCAACGTATTAACCGAGAAGACCGGAACAAACTCGATGAGTATTTCAGTTCGATCCGTGACGTCGAGAAGAAGATCGAGATACGTAAGCGTTGGACGAAGTACCCCAAACCTGATGCTCCCTTTGAAAAACCGGCGAACACCAATACGGTTGATGACCTGCCGATGCTTTATGAGTTGATTGCACTAGCCCTGCAAACTGATTCTACTCGTGTCGCAACGTTGGAAATCGGTGGAAGCTTTCTGCCACAAAACTTGGGCATCGAGAGGTCTTACCACAGCATGTCCCACCACGGTAACGACAAGGAGGTGGTCGCAAATTTGATCACCTTGGAAACTTATCAGCTTGAACAGTTTTCCAAATTTTTGACCCGATTGTCGGGAATGCAAACAGAGCACGGGTCGTTGCTCGACACCACTGCGGTACTTTTCGGAAGCGGTATGGGCAACGGAAGCTCACACACGAACAGTGATTTGCCTATTGTTCTTGCCGGTGGAGGTTATGATTCCGGCGAATTCAAGAAAGTCCCAACTAAGGGGACCCAGAAAATCCCGCTATGTAATCTATTTGTAGACATCGCACAACGCAGTGGCGTTCAAACAGAATCCTTCGGTACCAGCACCGGTGCCTTCTCTTGATCATGAATGCTATGAGTGCGTCACAGGTTCTCAGATACTCATTGCTTCTTGTTGTGGTTATCTCCAGCGGGTCTCTGCATACGGATAACGCCGTGGCAACAGAACGCGATAAGAAGAAGACAGATGTAGGTAAATTCACCCGAACCTTTTGCGCAGATTGCCATGGTGCTGAGGTCCAGGAAGGTGAACGTAGCTTTAGCCAATTCAAGCTTCCCATCAAGACGGTTGCGCAGCTTATCACGGCTGATGAAATCATTGATCAATTAACTCTGAAATCGATGCCACCAGCAGCCGCATCGCAGCCGGATGACCAACAGCGGGTGAAACTGATAACGGATTTGCGCGAAGCAATTGCCGCAGCACGGGGAAGGTTTAATTCTACGGGCGGTCGCACGGTCATTCGCCGACTTTCGAATAGGGAATATGAAAATACGCTGGCCGTCTTGTTTAATCGTCGCGTCGATACTCTCGGGCTGACCGCGGATTTTCCCAAAGATGGAACGAGTAATCACATTGACACCATCGGCGAAACACTCGTGACGTCTGGATTTCTGCTCGACGAATATTTTCAGGCGGCATCCCGCATGGTTGATCTTCGCCTTGGCAAACCTCCGACCGAGGAAAAACAGTGGCACTTCACAAACAATTTCCGGCAATACGAGGAACTGTCTGGTTCCCACAAGAGTGTTTTTAACTACAACTTTCTTTGTCTTTATGAACAACCCAATACCGACACTCGCCAGGGCGGCTATGGTCACATTGAGGATTTCCTTGTAGGCGTACCAGTTTCTGGTCTTTACGATATCGAAGTGAATGCCCAGGCGTTACACCGAGATACACACTACGACCCCAAAATATTTCGGATTGATTTTTCAGAACCATTCCAAATTGGTGTCGTGCCCGGTGACGTAAACAAGGGCCACATCCATTACCCCCAGTCGGTTGAACCGTTGCTTGGGAAGGCGATCGTGCCTGACGATGGACCCGAATGGCTTACTTTTCGCGTTTGGCTTGAGGCCGGCCAAACGCCTCGATTCATTTTTCCGAACGGACCTTATGAGTCTCGTGCATCGGTAATCGCGACGAACCAGCGTTACAAAGACGAATTCAAAAATCCCACAGGCGGTGTCAGCCGCGCGACGCTCCTTCGTGAAGGAGCGCTGCCGCATATACGAATTGGGGAAATCAAGATTCGCGGACCGATTCCTGAGCCAGGTGGCTCGAAAGAAGAGATCGCCGTCTTTGGTGACTCTGGTTTCCAAGCCAACAAGGCCCTGCCACAGCTCGCCGAATTTGCTCGCAAAGCTTTTCGTAGACCGCTAACCGACTCTGATCGACAACGCATCGAGCGGTTTTACAATGGATTGCTCGCCAAGGACATGACCGCCAGAGATGCAGCTTTGGCGACCGTCAAGATGATTCTCTGCTCGCCTTCGTTTTTGTATTTTAGTGAGATCACAAAAGATGCAGACGCTACCTTGCAGCCACATGATCTGGCGACGCGGCTCTCTTACACGCTGTGGGCCGCGCCACCCGATCAGCAACTCCACGAGCTTGCAAACAAGAAGCTGCTGCAAACCAAACCGCAACTGACCACCCAAATCGAGCGTTTAGTGAATGACCCAAGATCGATTGCTTTCGTGAGAGGTTTCCTCGACAGTTGGCTCAATCTGCGAGACCTCGGGGACCAACCGCCACCTCGGAAAACGGCGAATGAGTTTTATGCGGAAAACCTGCCCCACTCCATGAAGCGAGAAACGCAACTTTTCTTTCAGAACTTGCTTGAGCAGAATGGCTCCATCATGGATTTTCTGAATGCTGAATACACATTCGTTGATAAACAGCTTGCCAAACTGTACCAGTTACCGAACCGGGAGACCCTGCGTCAGTCCGACGGATTCCAGAAGGTCGAACTGACCGAGAACCAACGGCGTGGCGGATTGTTGGGCATGGCGAGTGTTCTGACGGTCAGTGCCAATGGCGTCGATACTTCACCGGTGACGCGTGGTGCGTGGATCCTCGAGAATATCTTGGGGACACCATCGCCCCCACCACCGGACGAAGTCCCATCCATCGATTCAGATGTCAGTGGAGCGACCACGATCCGCGAAAAGCTCTCCATTCATCGGGAAGACGAGGCATGTAACATTTGCCATCGCAACATTGATCCGTTGGGATTTCCACTTGAGAACTTTGATCCCATCGGACGTTGGCGATCTAAGTATTCCGCTTCCAACGGACAACCAAGTTCACCCATTGACCCCTCAGGTCAATTGACCACCGGCGAGTCCTTTGCAAATTTCGCGGAATTCAAACGCGTGCTTACAGAGACCCGGGGAGATGTATTCGCACGGAGTTTAATCGAGTCGCTGCTCGCCTACTCAACAGGGCGTAACATGCAACGCTTGGATCAATATGAAATTGATGACATACTGGCACGCGTCAAAGCAAAGGATTATGGATTGAGAACAGCCGTTACCGAAGTTCTCACGAGTGACATTTTTCGCTCTCGTTAAGTGATGCGGATTTTGCGAAGTATCTTAATAGCAAGCACTAACACAAAACGAGGAAAGGCGATCCTTGGTTGGCCCCGATAAGTTGATTTTCAGTAGCATCGATTACGTGAAAATTTGCTTGTGGTGGATTTTTTCTTTAGGAACTAATCCTTGCAGACGTGCCGATTGCAAGAAATCTCGGCTTTCTTCACGTTGTAAAAAATGCACTTCCGCCGGGCCCACTAATTCTTTCCAGTGCTTCAGGAAAATAAACACTCGGTCTTTGTTGCGTGCCAATTCAGTTGGGACACAATGAACCATTACCAATTGAACTTCGAGGTCTTTTACTAATTCCTCATAATCAAAATACTTGCCAATAAAGTTCGGTAGATAATGAGCCCATTTGGGACGTTTCGTTTGCATCGAAATATCGCCAACAGCCGCTTGCCGTTCGATCAAATATCTGGCATCCTTAATCGGGCCAAAGACCTCGGAGATTGCCTCGGAAAAAATGCGGTTTGTTTTGGCGTCGGCATTGTTCATGAACACCCGGACATACCCACCATTGCGAGCATTGACTGTGAGGTGCTCTTCAGTATCCTCGACGCGTATTGTTCTAATTACGTTCGTTTCAACTAATGCACGCAGCACAGCACGACTGACGGCATACGTTAAGCTTGCCTCATCCCAGGGCGTTTCCGCATACCAGAATGGTGGAAATCCTCGGCCTTTCATTGCTGGCGGCTTGATATCAATCTTTGTTTCCACCGACGTTTGGCTTTTTCCTAAAAAGGGTTTACCAATTTTCCATAATTCACGGGCAGCTGCACGTTTAGGAACTCGTGATAGCATATCTTGATTTAAAATCGCTGCGGAACCTTCGACGCCTTCGGGCTTGATTTCTGTTAGCGCTGCATGAACATGTCCAACCCCTTTCTCAATGACACCATCATCAGTTACCCCATAGATTCTCCCGTGTTTTTTTCTAAACCTCTTATAGTCATCCAATCCCTTTAAAAACTCTGGAGCTAAACAGACGACATCCCAGTTGTTCGCGATTTTTTGAGGGACATCTTTGTCCAACCTCATCGATCGACCACGAAGTTGATTGACGGCAGTATGGGTGGCGGCGCAGGTAAGATCAATTAATACATTGATTTTGCTGGCATCCCAGCCTTCTCCTAATAATCCACGAGTACCCACTAAACAGCGTGTAATTCCTTGTTGAAACAACTCCGTAATCATTTCTACATATAATCGGGGCGACCAATCAGATCCCTTGCCGCGCATTAGATAGAATTCGCCAACGTCCAACCATTCCCAAGTTACTTTGTACTGAGAATTGCTCACCCATTTTTTTGCGGCTGCATCAAATACATCGCGCAAATCATTATCGACCAGAACAGTCGACCCCGTTACCAAGATGGGGTCCAATTGATCGGTTTGTTCATCTTTGAGTAGTTGTTTAAATGCTGCCATTGCTCCGCCCGCTTCATCGTCAAGTAAATGGCTGATGTTTTCTGAAACCGCAGAAGTTTTTTCATAATCACAGACGACAACGGCACGGATGGATTCACCCAAGGCATTTATTTCTGCTGATAAAATTGGCTGTAGCGCAAGACATTTGGCTTTTGAATATGCCAATATGCGACTAATCGGCGAGGCACATTGCTGAGATCCTGTTTCGGTGATTTGCATACCGAGCATGCGCAGCTTGGATTTGATTTCTCTTGCTAACGCATGCAGCTTAGGGTTGTCTTGCATCATTAAATAAAGTCTGACATATCGCTCTAAACAAGGTGTCACATACTCAAGCAAGTCCTCGACGTCGAATTGGTCTTGGGTCAACGGTGGAACTCCTGCGGGAAGCTCTCTGCCGACACTGCGCAAATAGGCTCTTCCCACCCAAGAAATATTTGATGCGCGCTCTTCGTATTCGCTCCAACTTTTCGCGGGCCCGTGCATCAACATCCGTTTGTCGAGTGTGTCATAGATGAAATCTGGCAGAGACATCCGTTGGGTTTCGAAATCCCCCTGTGAAACGATCTCAAGTAAGTCAAGCAATGCTTGATTCGTATTGGAAACGTAACTTAATTCATCGTCAGTGGGACGTGTGAAGTAACATAGATCTTGATACGGCGCAAGGTAGCCTTCTTTGACGACCGCAGGGATCGGTACCTCGAAATCAATCTCGCCCATGAAATTTTCGTAACGCTCCCAACTCTTGGGATCATGATCGGATTCGTCTGGTGGAGTTGCTGTCAGCCCGATGATATAAGGCGCATCAAGAAACTCGTGGATGCCCTGTAATACGCGTCCCCAGTGGCCCAATAGATGATGGCACTCGTCAAGGATGATTAACTGCACGCCTTGTTTTTTGAGTGCACGAAGGTTGGCGATGGAACTGCCATGCAGCGTGTCGAGACCCCCAGAAAGATCGGCATGTGCATCGCGGATCTTTTTGAGGTATGTGTTAAAACGCGTTTGGAAATATTCGAGGTTTTGTTCTCGTAAATTAGTGATCCAAGTCATTGCTTCATCTGGATTCCGAGCTGCTTCTTTTTCTATCAAATGGTCCACCCAGCTTTGCAACGCTATTGTTTCAAAATCAGATGAATTGCGACTCGGCAGCGTGACACTTTGATATGTCAAAGAAGTCAATAACGACGGATTCTTAGGATTGGAGCTCAGAAGACTAGGGTTAACATCCGAGTCACCTTCTTTGAAAAGGTCCGTGCGAGCAAGCCATTGTGATTGGATGGCTGAATTTGGTGATAGAACTAGAGCTGGGCATTTGAAAACATGAGCCCATAAATAGAGGCCTGTTACGGTTTTGCCGGACCCAGGCGGAGCGACAACGTAGAACTCCCGCTGATCGTCGGTCAATTGTTGCTTGACGACTGAAACCACTTCCTGCTGGGTTGGGCGTAATGTGCCGTTGAATATAATGTCTGGAAATGTCAATTACTTGATCCTAATTTTACGCGAAATAGCACCTGACATAATGGTAGCATAATAGTGTTTAGGGAAGTTATGATACGCACTTAGATTATGTGTACACGGGAAAGGGACGTTTATCAGTGGTTGTTGGTATTGCACTTTGAGCGTTGTTTGGAACAATATGGAGAACTTGCCCGATGACAGCTCCGCCTCCACTCAGACTACGATTAGGTTTTAATAGATGACAAATGATAACTTGCCGTTAGAGATATCGGCATCTGAGGTAAAGTGCTTGTTAGATGAGCAGGCAGATTTTGTGCTGCTGGATTGCCGTGAGCAAGGCGAATGGGATCTGGTCAAGATTGACGGAGCACGCTTGCTGCCGATGAGTGAGATGCAAGCGCGAGTGGTTGAGTTATTGCCGCATGCAGAGGATCATGTCGTCGTGTATTGCCATCATGGAATGCGGAGTTTACAAGTGACACAGTGGTTATTGGGCCAAGGCTTCCAGCAATGCCAAAGCATGGCCGGTGGTATTGATGCCTGGAGTAGCAATATCGACGATAGCCTACCGCGATACGATTAACCATCTAAGCGAGGCTATTCGCGGTTCCAAAT
This sequence comes from Planctomycetaceae bacterium, assembly GCA_018660825.1. Lineage (GTDB taxonomy): Bacteria > Planctomycetota > Planctomycetia > Pirellulales > Pirellulaceae > UBA721. The sequence continues at coordinate 12,755 of JABJJO010000017.1, forward strand.
TCTGGTGTAAATGCTATGCTCTAGTCTATGTTCGAATCATCTCCCATCGTTGCTGAAAAAGCCCGTTTGTTTGCGGTGAAAACCGTGCGGAAACTTCGCAAAACGGGGTTTATTGCATACTTTGCTGGTGGATGTGTTCGCGATCGGGAAATACGGCCACCACAAGATCCCCATGATTACGATATCGCGACCAATGCTCTGCCAGATCAGATTCAGGAGGTCTTCACTAAAAGGAAAACGCTAGCGATCGGAGCTTCTTTTGGCGTTATTACATTAATTGGGACCAAAGCGACAGGCAATATCGACATTGCCACATTTCGCGAAGATGCCGCGTACAGTGACGGTCGCCATCCCGATGGTGTCAGTTTCTGTAATGCTGAGCAAGATGCACTACGACGTGACTTCACCATTAATGGAATGTTTTATGACCCTATTGATGAACAGGTTATCGATTTTGTGAACGGCCGAGCGGATATTGTTGCCAAAGTCATACGAGCGATAGGAATTCCGGCAGAACGATTTCATGAAGATAAGCTGCGAATCTTGCGTGCCATCCGCTTTGCCACAACGCTCCAATTCACCATCCACACAGAAACTTTAGCTGCGGTGAAGCAGTTTGCCGAAAACCTGCAACAAGTTTCACGAGAACGGATCCTAATCGAGTTGAAGAAGATTCTGGAGTCGAATCATTACCAACGTGGTCTCGAGCTAATGCTAGACACCGGTGTCTTAGCGTACGCGGTGCCCGGCCTTGCATTGCCGGAATCAAGTCAAGCTGCGAATTGGCAATCGCTGTTAGCAATCACTGCAGCCATGCCTGCTAACGATTTCCGTTCGACGCTAGCACTTCTCTTTAAAACACTTGCAGCGGACGCAATTTTGATTGATGTCCGATCTAGTCTGAAACAAATGAAGATGTCCAATGACGACATTGTCACGGTTTGCTGGATGGTTGAACATGTGGAACAGTTTATTAGCGCCGATTCTGTACCATGGCCTCAAATCCAAAGGCTATTGATTGACCCCAATGCCAAAAAAACTCTTACTATCGCGACGGCTTGGTCCAGTCATCACCAACAATCCACCGTTGGCATCGAATTCTGTCAGCAGAAGCTCAAATTACCCCTAGAGCAATTAAACCCTGCTCCGCTACTCGACGGAAAAGATTTACAAGAAATGGGGCTGCAGCCCGGCCCTCTATTCTCTAAAGTATTGACAGCCGTGCGTGATGCACAACTTATGGGTGAAACGACGACGAAGCCCGCCGCAGCGATCTTAGCACAAACAGTATTTCAGCAACTTTCAGACTCATTGGAGTAAAAAAATATGGACGATATAATTTCCCGCTGGATGCACATCCTTCCTGCGGTCGTGATGGTTGGTGGAGCGATCTTTACGCAGCTCGTACTGTGCCCGGCACTAGCTGGAAACGACCCAGAAAACGTCGTCAAGCAGCAAGTCAAACGGAAGTGGTTTAAAGTGATTATGGGCTGTGCATTGTTTTTGCTGCTGAGCGGTTTGTATAATACGATGGTTATCTTTGGTGGGGATGATCCGCCAGTTGGAATGTATCATGGTTTGTTCGGGGTGAAACTGATCTTAGCGTTTTCGATTTTTTATATTAGTTCCCTGTTGGCAGGGAAGAGCGACGCGGCTCAGAAATTTCAAGAGAAGGAAGCATTCTGGGGGAAAATTAATATGTATGCAGCAATTGCCGTGGTGCTGCTTGCAGGTGGCATGAGGACGGCTCGTCTAGAACCTGCAACTCAAGGGCAGCCCAACGAAACGGTTAACGCGCAAGCAGAAACGATAAATAGCACGGAATAAGTAAACAGACAATTGGGAGAAGCGGATGGACAAGAAAGCCAAGAAGCGGTTGGAAGTGGTACGCAAGAAAGTGCAGAACCTGAAAATGCAACTTTCCGGTGCGAAGCAACAGGATGACGAACCAGGTGAAGTTGCGCGTCTCGAAGCGGAAATTGTAGCATTCCAAGCCGAGGCTGATGAGTTGAAGAACTCGTAGGGATTAGAAGGAAAGCCTTTGTGGTTGAAAATTGCTTAGCCGGCTTTTTTGATCTGGTAAACAGCAATGTCGTCGATGCCGTCGCCGTCGAAATCACCAACGATTGGTTGGTCGCCGTCTGTGCCAAGTTGGAACACTTGGTCGAGATGATCCTGCTGTAGGTCGCCGTTGGTATCGAGGTGCCATTTGCCGTCACGGAAGACTCCGATCTGGTCAACTCCATCTCCATTGAAATCGCCGACCACGGGAATGTCGCCTGCTTGGCCAAACTCAACCACTTGGTCACCAGCAGATATGCGGCCATCGCCATTGGT
>JABJJO010000117.1 GCA_018660825.1 Planctomycetaceae bacterium
TGCATGATTAGTTGGTCTATTTTTTTGATTTGCTGCTGGCACCGCCGTTTTTTGGAAGTGGCTTGCAGTTCGGTAAGCGCGACAAGTATAGCAGCGGACAATAGCGAGATGATCGCCATTACGGCTAATAGCTCGATGAATGTAAACCCAACAACTCGGCGCAGCGCGCTGGTTCTTAGTGCTTGATCTTGGTTGGAATTGGGTGAATAGTTTGGCATGAACTTCTTGATGTTTTATTAGCTAGTTTCCAGTGCCCCTGGAACTTGTATTGCAGTCGGTAAAGATTGAGCGATTAAGGAATGTCATTCTCCAGCGTTCCCTGACTGAAGCTGGTGATATTGGATTTGTCACCATCGCTGTAGGTTACACCGTCGGTGGCACCGTCCTTAGTGGGGGGGCCGATACCACTGGGATAATGCTGATATCGCGTTAGTGGGGTTGGGCGGCCCTTGAGGGGGGCGGGCAAGATGTTGTTGCCGTAATGATTTGTTACTCCAGCGGCGATAAGCTGGAACGTGTTTTTATTGACCCAATGGAAGAAATACCCGTCATCCGGAGTTGCCTCTCGAGGTTGATCGGAGCGATAGGGTCGCGCAACCCCGTTGACGTCGTTTGGATTTGTCGGAAGATTATAGACAAGCGGGTACTGTGCCGCTGGCGCATAACCATAAATGCTTCGGGGCATGTAGGTGCGGGAATCAAAATAGACAAAAGGAACGTCTGAACCTCTGGGGTAATAGGCCGCAAAACCATCGCCATCGTCGGTCGTTAGTAATCGGTTCGGATCAAAATCAAACAATCCCGGATTTCGATTGAGGCTCGCAGGTCCTCCTTTACCTTGGAACGGGTACCGCGGGTCATCACTGAATCCGCCGAGAAAAAATACCAGTGCTTCAGCCGGATCGAGTAAGGTGTTTTGAGGTATAACGTTTCCGTTAGGATAGGAACGTATCCCAAGTTGAGTTTTCAGAAAATTCATCTCCGTAGTATGGATTCGAGGAAAAGCGTTTAGAATATGTTTCACTAGAACAAGGGCGTTAGAGCCATCGGGTGGGTAATCGCCTTTCCCAGTGGTGTTTTTGTAAGTATCAATTGCTTTTTTCAGGCTTTGAATTTCCATAACCGTAGCGGTGACTTGGCCTCGTCGACGCACGACACCAACAATAGGAATCAATAGTCCAGCGAGTATGGCAATGATGGAAATAACGATCAATAACTCGATGAGTGTAAACCCTTTTCGGTGGCGAACACGAGGGAGAGCGTGGTTTAGATTGTTCATACTCATAAAATATGGCTTTCCGTTAAGCGAGTGTTTCCAGGCATTTTACGGAATTGGAAGACTGCTTCAATTATTAACTTACGCACGTTGAAATTCTTAGGTTTATTGGTGTTTGCTTCATAATCGACTCAAAACAAGCCGGTGTGTTGGTTATTTTTATTGTTGATTAACCGGACAGTTTTTCCATTAAGGAAATTAGCGGAATAAACAACGACACGACGATAAATCCAACGGCGCCACCGAGAAACATGATCATCATTGGTTCAATGAGGGCCATAAGTCCATCGGTCGTCGTGCGAACTTCTTCGTCGTATTGGTCAGCAATTTTGAATAACATCGTATCGAGTTCACCGGTTTCTTCACCAACGTCGACCATGTTGACGACGAGCGAATCAATGATACGGCGTTTCATTTTGAGCAAATAAATCAAGGCCCCCATGACACACCCAATTGAGGAGAACATCATGCCGAGTGTCGGCATGCCGTCCCCGGGGATAATCATAATAATTAAACCGGTCAGTGCCCCGAAGAATAACCAAAAGAAAAGTGCCATTGGGTGAAAGGTGGCACAGGCATTATCAGCGAGTGGTACTGCCAGCGGTTCACCTTCACGAATCCCAGAAGCGACTTTTGAGTAGAGTTGTTCAAACATACCGTTACCGGCAGTGTCACGACAGATCGTTAGTGCTTCGAGAATCGGCACACCTGATGCAATGAGTGTTGCCAGTGTCCGAGTGGTACGAGCCATACAGTTTTTCTCGACAAGTTTCCCAATGACGGGAATCTGTAACATAAACAAGTCCCAGCCGGTTCGTCCGTATGTAAATTGGCGTAGCAAGATGATGAAAATCACGAGCCCTATTGGAATTAAGAAAAATAGAAACCAGAGTTTAAAAATCGCGTGCGAGATAGCAATCAGCAGTACAGTTGGTGGTGGCAGTGGCAACTCAAACTCGACAAACATTTCTTCAAAAGTTGGCACAATCATGACCATAATGAATGCCAAAATACCGATGGCCACGATGATCACGATGACCGGATAGATCATGGCACCGATGACTTTGCGGCGAAGTGACATAGCACGTTCTTTAAACTCGGCTAGCCGCTGCAGGATAATTTCTAGAGCACCACCGGCCTCGCCGGCTTTGATCATATTAATATAAAGCCGATCGAACATACCTGGACATTTAGCCATCGCTTCGGAAAGAGTATCTCCGGCTTCAATGTAATCACAGGTATCCATAATGGCGTTTTTGAGCTTTCCGCCTTTTTGTTGTTCTTCGAGAATCTGTAAACTGCGTAGAATCGGCAGTCCAGCGTCTTGTAGAATGGACAATTGTCGAGTGAATGTGGTGAGATTTTTCATCCCGCCGCCGCCGATTGCGAGAGTTTTTTTGCGTCTCGTGGCGGTTGTCGTGTGAGCGTCAGATCGTTTTACCGCGAGTTTAGTAACAAAATAGCCCATTTGGCGGATTGTTGTATGCGCATCGTCTTCTGTGGGTGCATCGACAACGTCTTTAATGACTTGGCCGGTAGGATCGAGTGCTTCAAATTGATACGTTGGCATATTGTTACTCTGGTTAATTTACAATGCACTTCAACGGGCATGTTGTGGCTCGAAAACGTGTTGAAGTCATTTTTAATATTTTATGCATTAGGGTGTGGTTAGGGATAGTAAAAAAGAACAGTGTTATGTTGGTTTATACGTCGACAATCGTTTCGCGGACCACTTCTTCGGCAGTAGTAACACCTTCCCACATCGTATTCATACCTGCTTCGCGGAGTGTTACCATACCAAATTCTTCGGCACGCGTTCGGAGTTCATCGGTCGAGGCTTCGGACATAATCATTTCGCGTAATGCATCATTCATGATCATCAGTTCGAATAAACCAACTCGGCCACGGTATCCAGTGTTATTGCAATGATCACAGCCACTGCCACGATAAAATTTCCGTTCGCTGAGATCTTCGCCGACAAGGTCTAATTGAGCGATCATTTCTTCGGATTGTGTGACTTCTTCACGGCAGTGATTACAAATCCGCCGTACGAGGCGTTGGGCTAGAATCGCTTCGACGGTCGCCGTGATCATAAAAGTAGGAATGCCCATGTCTTTCATCCGAGTGATCGTACCGGGTGCATCATTTGTATGTAGTGTGCTAAAGACTAGGTGGCCGGTGAGTGACGCCTGGACGGCGATTTCACCTGTTTCCAGATCTCGGATTTCGCCGACGAGAATTTTGTCAGGGTCTTGTCGCAAAATGGCGCGCAAACACGAGGCAAAGGTCACGCCGACATCGGTGTTAATAGGAACTTGAATGATCCCGTCAATATCATATTCAACCGGATCTTCAGTCGTAATTATTTTGTCTTCGATGACGTTGAGTTCAGATAAAGCAGAATAGAGTGTTGTTGTTTTGCCAGATCCAGTTGGTCCCGTTACCAGCACGATTCCATTGGGTTTTTCGATAACTTTTCTAAAGCCAGCCATCATTTCGTCGTCCATTCCAACATTCTCAAGTTCCAGCGAGACCACACTGCGGTCCAATATTCGCATAACAACTGATTCGCCAAACATTGTTGGCAGAACGCTAACACGAAGATCGACTGGGTGACCACCGACAACTAATTCGATACGTCCATCTTGAGGCAACCGTCGTTCAGCGATATCTAGATTGGCCATCACCTTGATGCGTGTGGTGATCGCGAATGCCAAGTGACGCGGTGGTGGTACCATTTCGTACAATACCCCATCGGCCTTAATTCGAATGCGGAATTCATCTTCAAATGGTTCAAAGTGAACATCGGATGCGTGGTCTTTAATTGCCAGTAGCAGGACCATGTTGAGTAATTTTCGCACAGGCACACTATCGGCCAAAGCTTCAGCGCCGGTTAGGTCAATGGGTCCTGTCGCTAACGCTTCGAGTTGCTGATTCAGTTCATTGTCTTCTTCTAGGTCAGCAACAATTCTTTCGATAGTTTCGCGTTCGGAGTCATAGAACTCTTCGAGCATATTATCGATTTCGAGGTCGGTACAAACGACTAATTGAATATCTCGGCCTAAAAACGTCCGTAACTCGTCCGCGACCGTTATGTTTTCTGGGTGCGAGACCGCAACCGTTAGTAGATTGTCATTGAGTTGCACGGGCACAGCGCGATACATTTGCGCCATGGTTTCACTGATTTCCTCCAATATTTCTTTAACAATCTCTAGCTCACCGAGGTCAACGATTTGTAAATCAAATTGTTCAGCCAAAGCTTGGACAAGTTGGGTATCAACCACTAGCCCCATGTCTTCAGCGACTTTTCCGATTTGGATACCATGTTGTTGTGCTTGTTCTTCGACCAGCATTTCCAATTGGCCGTTATCAATAAAGCCCATGTCGACAAGGATTTGTCCAAGTTGTCGTGCCATCGTGTTATCGTTTTCTGTTAGTGGTTTTGATTTTGGTTTAGAGCGTTAAGTTGGCTCTGTTGTAGGTGACCGCTGTTATTACCGGCCTTCGGTTATTTCACTTTGTTTGTGTTGTGCTGCGACGATGCGTTTTGCGAGTTCATCGGGCCGGTGTGCTTTTAGGAGTAAGTCATTAACGGCGACTGTTTGGCTTTGCCAAAGCGAAAATAGAGCGTCGTCCATTAATTGCATCCCATATTTTGCTCCCGTTTGAATGGCCGAGTTGATTCGGAACGTTTTGTTTTCTCGTATCAAGTTAGCGATGGCGGGGGTCACGAGCAAAGTTTCATAAGCGGCGATTCGACCGCCACTGATCTTCGGTAACAGTGTTTGTGCCAGCACACCGATAATGGATGTTGATAATTGCGTACGAATTTGATCTTGTAGATTACCTGGAAAAGCATCAATGATTCGGTTGATAGTACCTTGAGCACTATTTGTGTGTAGTGTACCGAAGACGATGTGTCCCGTTTCGGCAGCAGTAATCGCTGCTTCAATAGTTTCAAGGTCACGCATTTCACCGACGAGAATAACATCAGGGTCTTGCCGTAAGGCACGACGAATGGCATCAGAAAATGAAGGCGTGTCGACTCCGATTTCACGCTGATTAATGGTTGACTTAATATGGTCGTGATAGAACTCGATTGGGTCCTCAATCGTGATAATGTGATGGTCAACGGTCTCATTGAGATAGTTGATCAAACTTGCTAGCGTTGTACTCTTACCTGACCCAGTTGGCCCAGTAACTAAGAAAAGACCACGCGGGCGGTTTACGCATTGAATAATAGCATCACTGAGTCCGAGTTGCTCGGGAGTTAATTTGTCATTAGGTATTTGCCGCAGGACCATCGCAATGTTGCCCTTTTGTTTAAATACGGAAACACGAAATCGTGCGGCCTCGCCAAAAGCAAAACCGAAGTCGGCAGAGCCCTGCTCTTGCAGTTCTCGCTGACAGCGGTCTGGCGTGATACTTTTCATTAACGACACCGTATCATCGGGATTCAGAACCTTGGTCTCGAGTTTTCGCATTTTACCGTGTAAGCGGAAGACAGGTGGTTGCCCAACGGTAATGTGAATATCACTTGCCCCTTGTTTTACGCAGGCACTTAACAGCTTGTCGATAAGGACGGTTGCCATGATCTGTTTTCTTTATAGATTAGTGGTTTGAAATAATGAAAGAAAAGTGGTTTGCAAAAAGCATGAGGTGTTGTTTATTCGTCTTGTTCGGTGCGTTTTGTGACTCGGTAAACTTCTTCTAGTGTGGTGATCCCTCCGAGAACTTTCAGCAATCCATCTTGATATAGCGTTGTCATACCTTGTTCAATCGCGAGATCACGTATTCTCGAGGTCGAAGCATTTTGGAAGATGAGTTCACGGATATCCGAGGTTAATCGCATGATTTCATATACGGCGATACGGCCGCGATAACCACTACGATTACAATGATTGCAACCTTCGCCTTTCATGAACTTTGCGTCTTCGAGCATTTCGGCGGTGATACCGGATTGTTTCAAAGCTTCCGGTGAGTATTCAAAGGGTTGTTGGCAACGGTCGCAAATGACGCGGACTAATCGTTGAGCTAAAACAGCGATCACACTCGAGGCAACGAGGTAGCCTGGAACGCCAATATCGGTCAGTCGGCTAATAGCACTTGGTGCGTCGTTTGTATGTAGTGTGCTGAATACTAGGTGACCGGTAAGTGAAGCTTGAATACCCATCGAGGCAGTTTCGTGGTCGCGCATTTCACCCACGAGGATAATATTTGGAGCTTGCCGCAACATGGATTTAATGATGCGGGCAAAGTCTAAGCCGATATCATGTCGCACTTCGGTTTGGTTAACACCCGGCAAGTAATACTCCACGGGTTCTTCGGCCGTGATAATTTTACGATCGGGGCGGTTCATCGCATTGAGTGCAGCATACAGAGTGGTTGTTTTTCCTGAACCTGTTGGGCCTGTTACTAGAACAATTCCATTAGGGCGTTTGATCAGTTCGGTAAATGTGCGGAAGTCTTTTTCACCGAGTCCTAATTGCCGTACGCCGATCTTAATGTTATCGGGGTCGAGTAACCGCATGACGACGCTTTGCCCATGATTCGTAGGCAAGACGCTCACTCGGAGATCTAACGTTTTGCCCCCGGCAGTGATTTTGATACGCCCATCTTGCGGTCGACGGCGTTCGGCGATATCCATGCTACCGAGAATTTTAATACGTGAGAGAATCGCTCCTAGCAGACGTCGCGGGGGACTGTCTCGCTCGATCAACCGTCCATCAATTCGGTAGCGGATGCGGATGCGATCTTCAAAGGGTTCAATGTGAATATCCGATGCTCGCAGTTGAACCGCTTCAGAGATCATGAGATGCACTAATCGTACAATCGGACCGGTGCTATCGTCATCATCGCCGGTGACATCTGAATTGTCTTCTGTTTCAGTAAAGTCGATGGCGGTGTCAGTAAACTCTTGTAACATCGAGTCAGCGGACTCACCATCGATTTGGCCATAATACCGATTAATGGCTTCTAGGATATTTTCACGAGGGGCGAGAGATATTTGAATTTGGCGATTTAAAATAAAACGTAGCTTTTCAATGGTCTCAACATCGAGCGGATCGGTGAGCAACACTTTTAGGGCGTCGCCTTCAAGTGAAAGTGGTAACGTAGCATTTTCTCGTGCGATCGTTTCTGGCACGAGTTCAATGATTTCTGCTGGGATCTTTACTTCGTCAAGATTAACGAAGTCCAAATTGTGATATTCTGCCTTTGCTCGGCAGACATCAGTGGCCGTTGCATAACCAAGTGATATTAGTGCTTCACCTAATTCGACATCGTTGGTCCGAGAATATTGATCTGCTTCGGTAACTTGGTCAGGACTGACGAGACTTCGCCGGAGTAGGATGTCTACAAATTCGCTTGTGTTTGATGCCATGGGTGATCCGAGGATTCTTAAAGTATGTGCCCACCGTCTATAGCGGTAATGGGTATCTAATCTGTTCTAATTGTGTCTGGTTTCAACTGCTTATTTTAATCGTAATAATAGGAAGTAACTGCAAGTTAATATCGTGTTTTATCAATACAATATGAAAGCAGCAGCCCTTTGTTTTAATGTACTTAGTGCAACTAATATAGAGATGCTCATCAAACTCCGTGCCCTCCCGAGTCTGATATTTAAATCGGCTTTTATCGTTCCCTATAGATAAGTAAAATGTGCCGACTGTCACAATATATAATGATTTACGGTACTGTCGGTTGTCAATTGATTCCCTAGCCCTTTTTGCCGTCTTCTCTGTTACTTTACATGGCTAAATCAATGAAAAATCAACTTTCGATGTGACCTCACCATCGCTGAAACAAGTGTCAATAAACCTTTATACAAAGGCATACTAGGTTAATGAGATGATTTATGACCTGTTGGTGACTTGGCTATGGTCTGTTTATGTGATTTTGGAGCGGTGATGTTTCAATTAGACGGACCTGTTTTCGTAGGCGTTTTGCTAAACGTCGTAACTCACGGGCATCTACGGCATTTTTCACTATTTCAAGCTGATTGGACCGCTGATCCAGTAAAAGGCTGGTGTGACGCAATGCATGTACTAACGGGTCGGATCCCAAAAATATAGGTGACAGTGGCGTTTCGAAAGTTGCCGGCGTCACGTTTAGCAGGTTATTTGGAGTAGTATCTGTTTTTTTAGTTTGGCTAGGACGGGTTGAGTCAAACTGCTGTAGCGCTTGACGAAATTCTGCTTCAGATGTGTTATCAGTTTTATCTAGGAAAGAACCTTGTAGTTTGAGCCCCAATTGTTGGCGGAGCTTAATGACTTGTTCGATTTGAGCAGGTGTAAGGGAAGTTTTGGGCGGTTCAATGGCAGTGACCACACCACTAAGCAGCATGGTGACCAGCAGGCATAGATATCGCATGATAGATCTTTTTTTGTGAGGATGCAGTTTGGGTTTAGGTAAATTATAGAACTTATTGATGTTTTGAGGCAAGCGGACCGCATTAAAACCATGGTCGTTCATGAGAATTTTCAATTTGCTTTACACATGTTCGCGATTGAGCACTTGGCAAATTTTTCTACCGGTAGTACTAAGTGGGTAGTTATCAAGTTCACTGAGTGACACCCATTGCAGAGTTGGGTTCTTAGCGGTTTGATCCCGTTTTAGTTTTGCGGTATAGCAATTCAGCGTAATTCGGTATTTAGTGACGCCATGTTTGATACTCGTCAGTGGAATAAGGTCGTCGATTTGAACGTCTGCTAAGTCGTGTGTTTCTTGTGTGATTTGCTGTTGTTCCGCTGTCGTTAACTCTTGACTGCATTTGATGTCACAGGCAAACCGCGGAAAATCCCATAGTCCCGCCCAACGTTGGTCCGCTTGGCATTGCCGCAACAAGACGCGATGTCCGTCGCGATGTTGCACGACGATGGCAACCTCTTGAATCTGCTCAAGCTTTGTCTTCTGTTTTGGTTTTGGTATTTTGTCAAATGCTTGCGACACGAAGGTGGGGCAGAGAGTACGTAATGGACACTTGTCACAAGCGGGAGATTTGGGCGTGCAAATCAGACTGCCAACTTCCATCAGAGCTTGATTGAAATCGCTGAGATGTTTGTGCGGTAAAATCCAAGCGGCAAACTCCCAGAATAGAGTTTGCGTTTGTACAGTCGCCACTTTGGTTGACACATGTAGTAGTCGAGCAAAGAGTCGAATTGTATTGGCTTCGACAATGGGGTGACGTAGTCCCATTGAAATTGAAAGAATGGCTCCAGCGGTATAGCGGCCAATGCCTGGTAGCGCGAGTACTTCAGGGAATGTTGTTGGAAAACATCCGTGATGATTTGTCATGATGGTTTTTGCTGCCAGGTGCAACTGCCGCGCGCGACGGTAGTAACCGAGGCCTTCCCAATATCGCAGCACTTCTTGTTCAGTGGCCGTTGCTAATGTTTGTATATCAGGAAATCGTTTTAAGAATCGTTGATAGTATTCCACCACAGTGGCTACTTGAGTTTGTTGTAGCATGATTTCGCTGACCCAAGTCTGATAGGGGGTCGGTGCAGCACGCCAGGGAAGATCACGAGCGTTGCGTCGAAACCAATTTAAAAGTTGGCGTCTTAGTTTTCGTCGCCAAACTTGATCGGGGAATTTTGTAGATTCAGCATGTTGACCGCAGTCATTATTTATTGCCATGCGGAGTTGATTTCTATATGTTTTCCGAGCTTGTTTTCATCTTTTAGCATTTTTCGGCGGGTGTTAACAAGAAATCTAAAGAACGATTCCACGAGGGCTTCTCGTAACTGGGGTCTAGCTTGTTGCCACGTTCGTGTTCCCACTTTGATTGAATTGCAGCGCAGGATGTGGATACCGAATTCACTTTCAAAGGGAACGCTGACTTCACCAACCTCCAACGCGAAAGCGATATCCGAGAATTGAAGTGGCATACTACCTTGATATTTGATCGAGCCAACTAGGCCCCCGGTTTGGCCTGTCGGACTGATGGAATATTTTTTGGCGGCCGTTGAGAACGAGATAGTGTTGGAGCGAATATCTCGGATGATCTGGTTCGCGTGATCAAAGGTTATTTTTTGTTTGGCCGGATCCGCGGGGTGCGACGCTAATAGGATCTGAGATATTTCGGATGTTGTTCCATCGAACTGAGATTTGTAGTCAGTAAAGTACTTTTGTAAATTGGTATCCGATAAATATTTATTCAAATAGCGGTTCCAAGAGATTTGCCAGTCCATGCGATGCCTCAGTTCGGCACGTGAAATGTTTTGTTCGTGGAGGTAGTCAGCGAGAGATTGCTGTTTGAGTTTCAACCGTTTCTCGAGGCGAATGATTGCCAGTTGAATGTCATCGTTGCTGGCTGCTATCTTACTGTGGTGCAGGTATTCTAGTGCGAGGTATCGATCGATGGTCTTAGCAAGTAAATCACAGCGGAGTTTTTGGTAGCGAGCCGATTTACGATCGAGATTGGGGATCAGCAGTTCAATTTGTGCATCAATTGCGGAAGCATAAATTGGTTCACCATTAACTGTCGCGGCGATTTCGCGGGCGGTGTCCGATGCAGTGGTTGCTGAAGAAGGGACAACAATTGTCGCTTCTGTGGGGGTATGGAGCAGCACACAGGCAACAAATCCCAGACAGAAAAGTTGGTAACTATGGAACCGCATCAAATTATGGAAGTGGGATATCATGGATCTCAAACTCGATTTGTTTGTGCAGTAACAACGCTGGGGTGTGATAATGAAATTTGAGTTCTGAAAGTGGTGCCGTGCAATCAAATCCAAATAGGTAAGTCACCGATTGGGCAGTTTGTTGCAGGGTCTTACGGCTTGGTGTCCCGAGTACCCGCTGCCCATCGATCGACAAATAGGTGGCGTTGTGACTTAACCATCCTCGGTGTGAGGCAAATGCATCGCCAGCATCGGCGTAGGTTATTTTAACTTGCACCTCGATTCGTTCTGTTATGGCGACAGCTTGTTGTAACTCGACGATAACTCCGGCACGTTGCTGTTTTGCAGGCGTTGCTGGTGTCTTTGGAGTTAACGAGAAACTGAACGGTTCATGGCGACCAGGTAGTACAGCACTGAGGGTTCCTTTGACCGAAGTTAACTTTGTTGCTTCTTGTTGCGGCAGCTCTAGCGGAATTTCAATTTTCACTGACGACGCGCGGCCTTCTACGTTCAAAGTGCGTTCACCGAAGAGGTGGCATTTTATTTTGTTTTGTTGGTCATCGGTAGCGGAAATCGATTTCCCATCGATAGTCAAATATAATGGTCGAATTCGTGGTTCCCAATTGATTTGAAAAGTCAATCTGGATTGCTTGGTAACACTCAGTTCCGTCGCCGCTATTCGAAATATTCCGGCATAAGTAACATGCGTGCGATTCACTGGTTTAGGGCAAAAATCGGGTCCGATAAATATTTGGTTGCGATTTTTTGACTTGCTCGGCTGGACAACGAGATTTGTTTTATTAAGAACAATATCGAGAGCCTGAAGAAAAGGGGTTTCTTGAATATCTAAGTTGATCTTAGCAGTTTGTTCATGTTCAAAGCTGACTTGGTTTGACGTCTGGCTTTCAAATTCACGTAAAATTTCAGCGAGCGAATAAGATCCTTGCAGTGTGACGTTGCTGGCGCGCGTAGTTGCTTTTGCAATTTGCCCATACAGCGTTTGGCGAACGCGCCGTAGTCGTTTTTTGACTTCCGCGGAAAGTTGTTCGGTTTGGCTTGGAAGTAAATCGAGGATTGCAGGGCCTTTGTTTATCAAAGCCTTTTCCGCTGCTTGTCTCTGGCTCAACTCCTGACTGTCTAAAACTTGCACTGCACGTTTTACAAAGGCCGTAAGTTCCTTCTCTGCGTTTGCCGCACACGTAACCCATGTATTGCATGATAGTGCGGTTATCAGCAACAGTTGCCATACAAGTTTGTGGTTTGATGTGTATGCCATGGCCGTATTATAGAATTACGCGAGGGAAAAACAATCTGTAGGGGATTCCCCCACAGCATCGTTTTTATGGAAATATGTTTATTGAGTTTGCACAATGCTTATTCACGTTTAGTTCGCCCGGAGATATAGATGTTGTCACCAAGTGTTTTAAATTGTGGGTTGGTTAGTTTCAGTGCATTTGACATTTTCTCGATGCCGCAGCCCCCAAGCGGAGCAGGTGCTGAAGTCCCACCGATTAGGCTTGGTGCGATAAAAACGTGAACTTCATCGATGAGTTGGCGATCGAAGAGGCTACCGAGCAATTGGCTGCCTCCCTCAACTAAAAGATTTGTTACTTGTCGTTGATACAGCACACTAAGCAATCCATCGATTATTCCTTGGTTGTCGTCGAATGCGAGTATTTCGACACCATTATCGATTAATTGTTGACAGTGATCAGAATCGGCAGCGGGTCCGGCAGTTACGATTACAGGGATCTCATCAGCCGAGCAAACCAAGTGGCTGTCAAGGTGCAGCGTGGGAGTTTGTGCGAGGACAACACGGATTGCCTGTCGCTTTGCGGTCGTCTCTGTCGGTCGAGCGGTTAGTTGTGGATTGTCGCAAATCGCTGTTTTGTGTCCGACAAGGATAGCATCCATACGTCCCCGCAGTTGATGTACCACTGCGCGAGATTCTGCATTACTGATCCACTGGCTCGAGCCGGTTGTGGTTGCGATTTTACCATCAAGTGTCATGGCCCACTTCGCGATAATCCAAGGTCGTTTGTTTTGCGTGGCGTTAAAATAAGGTGCGATTAAGGAGTTTGCTTGAGGTTCACAAATACCAAGCAGTACTTCGATGCCAGCAGCCTTCAGTAATTCAATTCCACCACCGTTTACTTGTCCGTTTGGGTCGGTGGTGGCGACAACAACGCGTTTAATGCCGGCGTTGATAATTGCCGTTGTACAGGGAGGTGTTTTTCCGTGGTGACAACATGGCTCGAGTGTCACGTACATCGACGCTTGTGACAGATCAGCGTCAGAGGGTACGCTGGCCAACGCGTTGACTTCGGCATGAGCTTGGCCAAACTGTTCATGGTAGCCTTGTGCTAAGAGTTGCTCCTGATTCGCGATTACACAACCGACCATCGGGTTTGGCTCAACGTTACCAAGACCTTGCTGTGCGATTTCGATCGCCTGCTGCATCCAGTTTGTGTCGATTGCGGATGTCGTCATTTGATTACTTTCCGTTGGCAGTAGATCAATCAGGGATCCATAGTCCGGGTTTATCATCCCCGGAAGCACTGGGTTGGTCCGACGTTTGCGGTTCTTGGGTTCCCGGTGTCCACACGTCGCCAGCCTGTGTTGCCGAGGGGTCAATGATGCCGGGCTGTGCTGGAGCACCCGGTCCGCCGGCCGGTGAACCATCGGGGTTGATGATGCCTAGTTGCATCAACAACTGGTAGAAGTGTTCACGAATACCAGGTTCTTCGATATGGTTGGCCTCAATCGTTTGCATCAAATCGGATGCTTTTTGAGTGTCACCACTCATGATGCGTATTGGAATTTCCCGCAACATCCAAATAGCCGGGGATTGGTTGGCATCCAGAGCAGCTTGTTTTGCTTTTTCAATCAGCTCGATGCGTTCTTCGTTTGTACTGCGAGTTTCAAGTAGCGAACCGTAGACATCCGCTAGATTGAGATGCTGTGGCTTGTCGTCGCGAGCAATAATTTCTTCTGCGATGCCGACAATAGCTTTGCGGAAAGTGATGACGAGACAGCGTTGATAGCAGTGAGCGAGTTGATCGGTAGACATTTTAGTAACGTCGTAACGTCCTAACTGTACGTCTGTAATTTGACTCAATTCAACATCGGTTGGGTCGATCGGTTCGAGTAGCACTAGCCCCAGTTTCTCACGAACATAGTTCAGGTCTGCTTGATAGTCACGGCATTGTAAATTGGTTTCAATAATTAACAGTGTGGCTTGGACCTTAATGCGATGGGTGAAATCTAAAGCGAGTTCCTCAGCGGTGCGCCCATCAAATGCTTGTAGTTTTAGTGTTGGAAAAATATCACAGAAGCCGTCTTCCCGCTGGGTGAGTGACAGTTGCTGCATCAATTCCTGTGGTGTGTCTTCTGGGAAAACTGGATTCCACGAAAGCGCGTCCGCTAACACCGGGACTTCTGTTATGTCACTGGTATCTTCAAGTTTGCCGAGTTCATCTCCACAGATGGTTTGCAGTACGCTTGTTGCAGCATCTTCGCCGTCAAGATTTGCTAATACTAATTCAACGCGGGCATCACGGTCGGTTTGTTTGCCGAACAAATATAAGGTTGCCACAGCAAGGGGGATTTGTTCCATAGTGACATCCACACCAGTTTCGAGTTGTGCTTTATCAGTAAGCACAAACAAGCTCCGAGGTGGTGGATTGTCTGGGTCGTCGTTACCAAAACCAGGGTCCGGTACCATCCGTGCCAGACTACTGGCAACAAGTAATTCTTGAACTAAATCGAGGTTATCGACCGTATAAGTTAACTTTTGAATTGCTTGCACATCTGGATTGCTTTGGTTGTTAAGCATTTGTGCATATGCTTCTGCTTCGATCGCCGCATCACTACCTATGTCGATGGCGGCAGTATAATTTCTCCAAGCTTGGATACCTTCTTCGAGTCCGAGGTAGGTATTTAGAATGGCAATGGATTTTAGTAGTACCGTTTCACCTGGTGCGTCTTCAAGTAAATCTTCAACGATATCGAGTGCTGCCATCCAAGCCCCTCGTCGCGCTAACACTTGTGCTTTGTCGTATGCCTCGTTCCAGGCCGCGTCCGCGGGAGCTGTTGGCATGGGTAGTCGTTGTTTCAGTAGTAGTGGGTAGTCGGGGTTCTGCATAAACTGCAGCATTTTCATTGTAGCTTGTTGGCTATTTCGAGCGATGGCTGCGACGAGTGTTAAATGGGAGAAGCCGGCAAAGGCGTTTCCGACGGAAAATAACTTATCAACTAATCCCTGCAGTGCTGGCACAACTAATTGCGGGATCATTTCATCCGTGGCGTATTCAAGGCATTTTTGCGCATATTCCATGACCTTATGCGGTTCATCTTCACTCGTCAGCGCGCGGCCTGCCCAGGCGGTTGCATTTTCTGGGGCGATTTTCAAAAACTGATCAATGTTTTCTCGTGCGGCTTCAAATTGTCCGGTGGTAATAAATGCAATACCACGCAATGCGTATAGGCAAGGCAACGGCCCATGTTCGTCTAACAATTGTTCGATCGATTTAATCGACGCGATGTATTGTTCTCCTTGCATCGCACTGGTCAGGTTCTCAATCTCTTTGCTGATATCTTTGCCACAGCAAAACTTGATTTTGTTTCCACTGCCGCAAGGGCAGTAATCGTAGGTGTCGGCGGCCATTTCTGTTTTCCAGTTTTTGTTTGCAGGAGTGTGTGATTTAGTTGATTAGCATACGGCGTACGTTGCCTGTATCTTGCTGTACTATATTTGCATTGTTTACATGCTTTGTCTTGAGTGCTTATCCTAACACGGTTCACAAATGGTGGGAATAATCCCCTAATCGAGTCAACTGTCAAATATAGCGCAGTTTTTCGACGTTCTTTGGTGGTTTAGGTAAGCACGAGAAACGTTGTTGCTCGTGCCGAGCGGTTATATTGTACATTGCCATAGACGTATTTATATTCGACCGGTAATCTTCACTGTTCACTAATACCAAAAAGCGGTTAAAACAACCCCTATGAACGTCTCATAGGTGTGTTGGTGAGAATTGGTCACAGCGAAAGATTTTGTTGTGACCCACTACTTTGAAGACAGACAACCAACAAGTAAAACACTCTCTTGACTGACTCTAAAAAACCATCGTTTCTTGCTCGTAAGACTCGCATTTTTGGCGCGAGCAATGCTCTCTTGGTATTAATGGCAGCTTGTTTTTTATTGCCTTTTGCATTGCGTGGCGCACGCAACGCGATGGATAACATGCAAAACGATGTGCAGAATTGGCTGCCGTCGGACTATCCTGAAACAAAGGATTTACATTGGTTTGGTAAACATTTCCTCGGCGAACAATTTGTTCTCGTAACATGGGATGGTTGTACCGAAGCGGACCCGAGTTTCCAGATGTTAATTGAGAAGCTCAAGAACGAGATTTTGTTTGCAAATACAGATGAATTGCCACCGATAGATGCTCAACAGTTTCCCCAAGAGCAAGCAGTTGGGCGGCGGTCCCGAGCCTACCGTGCCGAATTGATTCGAGCGCGGGAACTAGCCGATGAGTTGGAGCTATACCTACTAGATGATTTTAATGAGAATTTTGCTGGGCTCAATGAACGTTGGCTCAAAGGCAAAGATAATCTCAGTTACTATATTACCCCTGATGGTTCGTTGTATCAGAGCCTTGTCGGAGATGATCTTGTTGCCAAAGCGAAAAGTGGTTTTCGCCGTTCGGTTCTCAAGGACAATTCGGTTGAAGCGAAGTTCATCGAACAATTCGGCGCTAGCTTTGTTGCGGAAGGTGAAACCAATGATTTTTATGATGATCCCCGCAAACTAACCTCGCGCTATTTTACTTCGATACGTTCAGGTCCCGATGTCATTGAGGAAATGGCTGGTGAGGATGGCGTCCTAAAGCCTCGTGGTAAAAATCTTTCAGAAGCAGATCGTACTAAAGTGGCCGAGTTGATTGCTTTGAATCGACTCACCGGTACTTTGTTTTCCCCAGCTAATCCTGCGGGATTCACTTGGACTGAAAAGGCTCTACGAGATTTTTTAAGTCAGGAAAGAATCGCTGAGTTCCCTGAAAACTGGGTTGTGAAACTTAGTGAGTTCCGCAGCAAGGTTATCGAGGAGCAATACGCTGGGGATGAAACACTGTTGATTGCCGCGACACCTAGTGAACGAGCCGCTTTGTGGTATCAGTGGTTTGCTGAAATTGATGTTACGCCGCCCGCACGACAAACGTGTATTATTGCGACACTGAGTGATCTTGGCGAAGCCAATCTCAAACGCATTTTGGGACGAGGGATTCAAGGGCAGCCGCGAGGGACATTGGTCGCCTTGGCTGCTGAATCTGGCGTGGTTCCTCCGCCTCGACCGTCGATGGCACCATGGGCACAAGAAGTCAAACTGGAAGGCAAGGTCTTACGTTTAGGCGGACCGCCAGTTGATAATGCAGCCATTGACGAAGAAGGCCAAATAACGCTTGGACGTCTAGTTGGCATTTCGCTTTTGCTTGGTGTTGTATTGTCTTACCTGACATTCCACAGCATGAAGGTCACCTTTATGGTTTTCTTTGTGGGGGGGTCGAGCGCCATCATGAGTATGGCTATTGTCGGTTACAGCGGCGGGATCGTAGATTCGATTCTGTTGTCGATGCCGACGTTGGTCTATGTGTTGGGGATTTCAGGCGCGGTTCATATTGTGAATTATTATCGCGATGCGGTGCATGAACACGGTGAAGACGGTGCCAGTGAACGGGCCTTGAGTTACGGTTGGTGGCCATGTACGATCGCCTCATTAACGACCGCACTGGGTTTGTTTTCCCTATATATTAGTAATTTAATGCCGATTAAGAATTTTGGTTTGTACTCAGGGCTTGGCGTCTTAGCGACACTCGTCCTGTTGTTTACATATTTACCCGCCGCCTTGAAACTGTGGGTTCCAAAATTCAAGCAAGCGAAAGATTCGTCACAAATCGCTAATCCAAACGATAGTTGGCTTACTCGCTTCTGGGTGGCAACTGGAAACTTGGTGATGGGCCACTACAAAGTGGTCCTCGGGATAGGTTTTCTGCTATTAAGCTATTCAGTATGGGGTTTGACTCGAGTTGAAACATCGGTGCAACTGCTTAAGTTGTTTGATGACGAAGCGAAGATTATTCGGGACTACGAGTGGCTTGAGGAAAACTTCGGTAAACTGACACCGATGGAAATGGTGGTGCAAGTTAAACCACAGGCGATTCTTCCATCACGTGAACAACGTCTGGCCATGCCACCAAAGAATGTTGCTGAACGCAATTTGCAAAAATACCAGTTAACGATGCTTGAGCGTTTAGAGTTGGTGCGGCATATCCAAAAATCTGTCGAGGAAGTGTTCGGAGACGCTGGGCAACAGGTTATTGGTCAAGGTATGTCGGCCACGACGTTTGCTCCGGAATTGCCTCGGGCAAGTGCTAGAACAACGCGGTCTACTACCAATTCATTACTAGAACAAAATTTACAACGCCTGCAGGATGAAGATTATCTGGCTTACGAAGCGTCGACCGGTGATGAATTGTGGCGAATTAGCCTCCGACTTGGTGCGCTTAACGATGTTAATTACGGTGGATTCATTGCTAGCTTGAAAAAGGTTGTCCAGCCGATTGAGCAAGCCTATGCATTGCGGAATTATTTGCTGCATGAATTTGAAATTGATCGCGGTGCTGGGCCGGAAATATACAATCAAGAGAATGTATTTTTTGATAGGAATAAGGTACTAATTTTAGGTGCGAATCCAACCAGCGGCATCATTCCAGAGGCGACTGGGGATACGGACCAAGAAGTTGCCACAGTGGATCATGTGACATTGTTTGCTCGAGTCATCAACGATTTACTGTTAGTCAAAGGGTTGAATAACCATCCACGGCATCCCAATCAATTGTGGTGGCTAGATCCCAATGATGAGCGGACAGCGAAGATGCTTACCGAGATGTCGGATGAGGATCTGCAGAAACGATTTGCGGGTTATGAGTATGTAATTTGTTTGCGCGACCATGCGGCATTTGATAAATTGAAATACGCCAAGTTCTCCAAAAAGTTTATTGATCTAACGGGCTTTGAGAAAGATGGTGTTGCAGCGGTACTTGATGGGCAGGCAGTTGTCCATGCGACTAGCAATTTTGACATGGTTTACACCGGAGTCGTGCCAATTGTATACAAAGCGCAAACTGAATTGCTGAGTAGTTTGATTAACAGTATTGGCTTAGCATTCGTGATGATTGCAGTCGTGATGATATTATTGTTACGAAATGGAAAATTAGCTTGGAACAACATCACCAATATCCGTGGCGGCATGGTTTCAATGATTCCCAATGTATTCCCGGTCCTTTTGGTGTTTGGTTTGATGGGGCATATGGGAGCTGCCCTCGACATCGGTTCGATGATGACAGCGAGTGTTGCTATGGGTGTGGCGGTTGACGACACAATTCACTTTTTGACTTGGTTCCGTAAGGGACTCAACGATGGATTGGATCGCCAAGGTGCCCTGCGTTTGTCTTATGAACGTTGTGCTGCCGCGATGACTCAGACGACGCTGATTGGTGGGCTTGGCTTGAGTATTTTTGCTTTAAGTTCATTCACGCCAACCCAACGGTTTGGTGTCCTAATGCTGACCTTGTTAGTGGCGGCATTGATCGGCGATTTAATATTTCTACCAGCTATTTTAAGTAGTCCTCTCGGAAAGTATTTCTCGGCTAACAAAGACGTCAAAAAGAATCAATACAACGGAAGCGTTGCTGTTGCGGGTATTGGTGAAGCGTCCAGTGATGAGAACGTGGAGGGCACCAACGTTGGCGGTCCGCACGGTCACCTTAAATCTGATTCTGAGCTCGATCGTATTCTGCGGCATGACAAAGGCCACAAGTTATAGCGACAACGTAGCAGTGCAGAGTTTTATTTTCGTTGCCTTGGGTAATGCAGCAGGCACAAATAGTTGTGTTCACATGTTCGTTGTTTTTTTGTTAAACTCAAACTATGCCTGAACTAGTCATCAAACCGGTTGAAACTCGTCGCGAGAAAAAACAATTCATCAAACTCCCTTGGAAGATCTATCAAGGTGATGATATGTGGGTTCCGCCATTGATTATGGATCTTAAGGAGCGGGCGGGGTTTGTGAAGCATCCCTTTCATGATGTGAATGACACGCAAACGTTTATTGCATTGCGTGATGGTGAGCCGGTCGGTCGTATCCAAGCCGTCGTGAATCACGAACACATTCGACGCCACAAAGAGGATTTAGGATTCTTTGGTTTATTTGAAAGTATCAACGATCGTGACGTTTCCACTGGGTTGTTCGACACGGCGAGAAATTGGTTAGCTGAGCGTGATATTCATTGGATTCGAGGACCGGTGAGTCCGAGCCTGAACTATGAAGCAGGTCTATTGGTGGATGGTTGGCATTCTCCCCCCTGCTTTATGATGACCTACAATCGTCCCTACTACGAAGATTTGATAGAAGATTACGGATTTGAAAAAGTTGAAGATCTGGTTGCATTCTATGCACCGACGGACATTGTTGATCGCCTCGACCCGAAGCTCTACAAAGTGATTGATATTGCGAAGAAAAAATTCAATTTGAAATTGCGCAAATTAGACAAAACTCGCTTTGACGAAGAAGTACGTACGTTTCTTGATATCTACAATAAATCATTACCCGGAACTTGGGGCTTTAACCCGTTCAGTGATGCGGAATTAAAGCATATGGCTAAGGGACTCAAGCATTTGTTGGTGCCGGAGTTGACTTGTTTTGCGGAAGTCGAAGGCAAGGTGATTGGCGCTTGTGTGGCGCTACTGGATTACAACGACATCATCAAAGAAATTGACGGAAAGTTGTTCCCATTCGGCTTCATTAAGTTGTTGACGAAACGGCGTCGAATCAAAAAGATGCGGTTGCTTAGCGCTAATGTGTTACCCGAATATCAGATGTGGGGACTGGGTGTCGTGTTGCTGTCTGGTCTGGAAAAAGACTATCAAGAATGGGGCATGAAACACATTGAGTTATCATGGGTGCTTGAAAGTAACCATCTATCTTATGCGTCGATCAAACGTGGTGGCGGCATCGTCGATAAAACCTACCGCATCTACGACAAAAAATTCAACGATTGATGGCCTCTAAGAGGTGCCAATATCCTGAATTCTAGTGCCGTTGGGGGGCAATGAGGAAAAATATATATTATTGACTTGGCTCCGGTTTTCAAGGGTTTATTATCCCCGATTGCTAGTATGGCAGGCTAATTCGAGTGTTCGAGTGTGCGAACGGAGAATATTGGACGATTATTACAGTGGTTTAGGCTAAAAACCATTTATTGGATGAGCACAGCAAATATGATATTATTAATATAGATAGTGTGATTGATTGCATTGTTTGCACACCTACTTCAAGGTTTACGCCTTGTCCCACCAGCGCATCTATAAAGGTGCCTATTACCACAGAGTAAACTTAGAAAACGGTAAAGCAGGAAGAATATCATGTTTTCAATTTTAGGCCGTAAAGGAAGAGGCGGAAAATTCTGTGATGGTCATAGTCGCCGAGATTTTTTGACGATCGGCTCTTTGGCAATGGGAGGGCTAGCTCTTCCAGATTTACTGCGTGCCGAATCACAGATTGGCACAGGCCGTAGCCATAAAGCAATCATCAATATTTTCTTGCCAGGTGGCCCACCACATCAAGATATGTGGGATATCAAACCTGACGCACCAGCGGAAATTCGTGGTGAGTTCAAGCCGATAGCGACCAACGTACCGGGTATCCAAATTGGTGAGTTGTTCCCGAAGATTGCGTCGATGATGGATAAGTTCACCGTTGTGCGATCGATTGTTGGAGCAAATGGCGGACATGCGGCCCATCAAGCAGTGACGGGATTCGGACCAAATAATGCTCCAGCCGGAGGTTGGCCTTCGCAAGGTGCTTGGATCTCAAAAGTTCAGGGACCAGTCAATCAAAGCGTGCCAGCGCACTGTAGTTTGTTTTATAAAACAGGCCACGGGCCATGGGGTGATCCTGGTAACGGTGGATTTTTGGGTTTAGCACACGCTCCATTTCGGCTTGTCGGTGGCAAAGGCGAAACGAACAAAACAGAGAACATGGTGTTGCAAGGCATTACCCTAGACCGTTTGCAAGATCGTAATGCATTGCTGCACTCGATTGACGGTATTAAACGAACGGTTGATGCGACCGGATCGATGGTGGGGATGGATGCATTTACCAATCAAGCGGTGGGGATTTTAACATCGTCTCGGTTGGTTGATGCGATGGACATTACCAAAGAAAGTGCTGAAACTTTGGCTCGCTATGGTAAGGGAGATCCTACCTTTCGCGCAGATGGCGCCCCGAAGATGACCGAAAATTTCTTGATCGCGCGACGCTTAGTCGAAGCCGGTGCGCGGTGTGTATCGTTGAACTTTAGTCGCTGGGATTGGCACGGCGGAAACTTTAAGCGCGCCCGTGAGGATATGCCGATGCTCGACGCAGCGGTGAGTTCGTTAGTACAGGATTTGCACGATCGCGGTATGGACCGAGACGTCAGTGTTGTGGTGTGGGGCGAATTTGGTCGTACGCCTAAAATTAACGCGAATGCTGGACGAGACCATTGGCCGCGAGTGTCTACAGCATTAATTGCTGGAGGTGGCATGAACCATGGACAAGTGATTGGGGAAACGAATCGATTAGGTGAACACCCGATTGATCGGCCCGTTACGTTCCCAGAAATCACCGCTACGCTGTATCATCAAATCGGATTTAATTTACGGGCGATTCGTGAATTTGATTTGCGTGGTCGACCTTATTACCCAGTCGATCCTAACGCTAAACCGATGGTTGAACTAGTTTAGTGGTGTTGTGGCGTTAATTTGGAATGTAGGTAACAAACAACGTATAAATCTGAGCGCACCCTGAGTTTTCCATGCTGAACATTTTTGATCGTCAATCCAAAAGCTCGGCGTATTGCGATGCCGTTAGTCGGCGTTCTTTTCTTCAAATTGGCTCATTGGGTGCTGCTGGTTTAGGGCTGGGAGATCTTCTTCGACGAGAAGCGGCTGCGGGTGTTACTAATTCTCACAAAGCAGTCATCATGGTTTATTGTTGTGGTGGACCGCCGCATCAAGACATGTACGATTTGAAGCCGGATGCACCGAGTGAAGTGCGCGGCGAATTAAATCCTATCAAAACCAATGTGCCTGGTATCGAAATCTGTGAATTGCTGCCGCAGATGGCAGGTATGATGGACAAGTTGGTACCTATTCGTACGATGTCTGATTGCCAAAGCGGACATACTGGGTTCCAGTGTTTCACCGGCAATCGTCCCAACAACGAACCTGCGGGCGGTTGGCCTCACATCGGCAGCGTCGCCTCTCATTTTAAAGGCCCGGTTCACGATGGTGTGCCACCATTTGTAAGCCTGTGCTATACCACACAACACACGCCTTACAATGAACCCAAGGCAGGATTTTTGGGCTTGGGGCATAGTAGCTTTAGGCCAAGCGGCCCTGGTAAGGGAGATTTGACACTTAACGGGATTACGACTGAGCGTCTGGGTGACCGCCGCGGATTGCTGACAGCCTTTGACCGTTTCCGGCGGCAGTGGGACAGTAGCGGACAGATGCAGGGGATGGATGCTTTTTCACAACGCGCGATGGGAATTTTGACATCGACAGATTTGTTCAATGCGTTAGATGTTTCCTCGGAAGATCCTAAATTAGTCGAGCGATATGGCAGCGGCGATGCGACCAAACCTAAGGGTGACGGAGCTCCACGAGTACCTCAGAACTTTCTGATGGCGCGGCGGTTAGTCGAAGCGGGTGTTCGCGTGGTTACGGTGAACTACAGTTTCTGGGATTGGCACGGTGGTAATTTCGATAATGCTCGAGAAGAGTTGCCGGTATTTGATCAAGGCATATCTGCTTTGGTGCAAGATTTACATGACCGCGGCATGTCGGATGACGTCACCGTGGTCGCTTGGGGCGAGTTTGGCAGAACGCCCAAGATCAACGACAAGGGCGGTCGCGATCATTGGCCGCGAGTTTCCTGTGCATTGCTTGCCGGTGGCGGTATGCGAACCGGGCAAGTGCTTGGTGCGACTGATCCCCAAGCAGGAGAGCCGGTGGATCGACCGGTGACATTCAAAGAAGTCTATGCGACGATTTATCATAATCTAGGTATTGACCTTGATTCGCAGCGGCTGTTTGATTTCAGTGGACGGCCGCAGTATTTGGTTGCTCCAGGTGCGTTACCAATACGCGAACTTCTGTAATATGGTTTAATACTATTAACTCGTAGTAGTATTAAATCAAATTCGATGCAGGAGATGGCGATGAATAA
>JABJJO010000104.1 GCA_018660825.1 Planctomycetaceae bacterium
GCGGCAGCATTTTCATTTTGATCCAACCGAAGCCAATGATGCCATAGATGACTCCAGAGAAGCCGACGACCGGACCGCCACCGAGCGCCGTTAAACCGAAAATTCCATCGCCCGGAGTAATCGCCGGTAACAAAATACTGATAACGCCCGTAAAGAGTATCAAGAGGATGAAATTGCCAGCGCCGAAGAGCCGTTCTATTCCTAGGCCAAGAGCGAAAAGCCAATACATGTTGAAGAAGATGTGCAAGAAGCTTGAAAAACTAACGCCCGCTGCGTGCAGGAATATAGGCGTCACCATTCGCCACACTTGGCCCCGCTTGATGTCTTCGAGCAACACGGAGTTATAGGAACTGAGGCGTATGCTTAGTCTCGCATCTACGCGATTTTTCGCTGTACTCCAAAGCAAGTTCTCAGGCCGTTGCAAATAGTCAATGATGGCGGTTTTTTCCGCTGCTTCTAAATGGTTGTATGCATCGCCCCTTAGCATTGCATCCACGAGAATTTTGGTTTCGACCCAAGGCAATTTTTTAGACTGTAGCAAATAGTCAAGGATGGTTGGTTTTTCCATCGCTTCCAAATGGTCGTATTCATCGCCCAAACTAGTAGTTTTTTCGAGCACGAGCATTTCACGATAAGTGTCTAAAATGCGCTCACGATGAGATTCATCAACGGATGTTTGGCGGACGACGCCAAGTGATTCGTGAATAAAGTTGCCTTCGTTAGAGTCAAAGACCAGCGATGCGCCGAATAATACAGAGCAGAGGATAATAATTGAGCGAGTGAGGCTTTTAGTAGGCTGAGTAAGATGCCGCTGCTGTTGTCGTTCAAGTTTATGCGCTTCTTTTTGGCGAGATCTTTGCTGTTTGTTTTTTGCTTCTTCAATTTTATTGGCGTCGTCGAGTACCGTTGCAAATTGAGGGTCATCAGGATTGGTGTTAAATGTGGCAGCGAGTTTGTTGGCATCAAGAAGTTGATCTTCATCGAGAACCCAGATTTCCCACTCTTCGCCAACTTGTTTACACCGAGCATCGATTTGATTGACGGCTAACCAAGCATGCAGCTTCTTAGCTAAGGGTGGTTCCGAATGATAGGAAATTAATTTTCGCATGAGGATATTAGGGAGCTGGTAGCGAAGGGACGTTGGTAAAACAGGTTAATTAAGGGCGGCTTCCACTAATTTGGAATCGATGTCGTCGACTATTCTCACATGTCCCATTTCAGTAGGCAAGATGAATCGCAATTTACCGTGCTCGGTTTTTTTGTCATGCTGCATGGCCTCGACAAGTTCTCGCCGGTTTAGGTCAGCGGGTACGTCGGTGGGCAGCCCAAATTTAGTGAGCAATTGGAATTGTCGTTGAGTGATGTCGGCGTCAATCATTTCTAGGCTTTCTGCCAGTCGCGATGCACAAAGCATACCGATAGAGACCGCTTCGCCATGCAAAAATTGCCCGTACCCGGTACATGATTCCAGAGCGTGGCAAAATGTGTGCCCGTAATTTAAAATCGCGCGGCGGCCGGTTGTTTCACGCTCATCCGCGGTTATCACTTCGGCCTTAAGCTGGCAACAGCGAGCAATAATATCTCGCATTAATACGGGATCCCGAGTCAGTATTAGGTCCGCATTTGCCTCCAGTTTGCCAAAAAACTCGACATCTTGGATCACGCCATATTTAACGACTTCGGCTAATCCAGCGCGGTAGTCCCGCTCCGGTAAGCTTTGTAGCACAGCGACATCGACGAGCACTCCTTGTGGCTGCCAAAATGCACCAACCATGTTTTTGGCACCAGGCAAATTAATACCGACCTTTCCGCCGACGCTGCTATCAACCGTTGCTAAGAGCGTCGTTGGGATTTGCAGAAAACGAATGCCTCGGCCAAAGGTAGCGGCTGCGAATCCGGCAAGGTCGCCAACGACACCCCCTCCGAGTGCCAAAATTAACGACTTTCGATCCGCTTGTAGCGCTAGCATTTGGTTCAATATTTCGTCGAACAGGGGGATGGATTTACTTGCTTCGCCAGCAGGGACGGTAATAATGTCGATGCGAGTGTCGATGGTTGAAAGTGTTCTCAAGACGGTTTCGCCATATAATTGACGAACATTGGAATCGGTAATGACGATGGTTTGTGAAATGTCGCCGATCGATTCTACCCAGCGGCCAATGTCAGCGAGGTTGTCCGAGCCGATGCGGATCTCATAGCTGCGTTCTGCCAAGGCAACAATTACAGTAGTGGATTCAACGGACACAGAAGGAGCCTTTCTCGCAATTGTAGAGGCAGTTTGTATTAGGAACTTACTCGTTGTAAATCTTCTTGCGTCACGGTGATTTGGCGACAGAAACCAGTGAAGGTACGGACATATGCTAAATCGCTACATTGTTCGGCATCGGCGTGAAGTGCGGTCGCAATAGAGGTCTTTTCTTTTGCTTCTAAGTGCTCGTATTCATCGCCCCAAATAGTAGTTTCTTCGAGTACTAGCGCTTCGCGATAAGCGTCAAATTTGTCGGCCATGGGCCTCATTGCTCCTCTAAGCTAAGTCCATAAAGCAGTATTGGCTGCCAACTGATTGTAAAATGACAGCAGTAAAGTGTTGTTAGCTGTTTGTTTACCGTAGCAGTGTAAGGTCATATTATACAGCCCCAATAGATTTCTTACGACTAGCCATTTTGCAGTTCGGCGACCTTAACGATTACAGTGATTGTCGGGATTAAGTTTTCTCTAACCGCAGAGGAGTTTTGAAAAGTTCCGACCGTATCGATTATGCGGGCGCCGTTTTTGGTTCCTTGCCAATGTCGACGATTACACGCGAGCAGTGGTGAGGAATATACCGATTTTTATTCTTGCAGCAATAGTATCAACAAATCCGATATGCCTTATGAATGAATGATGGGTAGAAAAAATGAAGATAGTTAAAAATCTAGTGGCGATTCTATTTTTTTTAGGTGTTTATAGTCTTGTTGATGACGTGGCGGGACAATCACCGGGGCAGCCAAGTTTATTTAATCCTTCTGAACGGCTCTCACGACCAGTGAATGTGTTGACATCTCAGGTGACAGTACCGCCCACCAACCAAATGTATACCACTGTCGGAAATACGGATCGCTTTCATCGCCCTAATCTCTCCGATCGGCGCTCAGCGCGGACCATAAATGCAGTGCCATTTCATAACATACCCAAGTCACTGGATTTACAAGTGAGGGGTTTGGTAATGATGCGAGACAATGCTACAAATCAAGCCTTAACAAGTAATGCCGCGAGTGAAACCGTATTGAGCACGCGGGACGCCGATATGGATACGTCCGGTGGTGTAGAAATTACGCTCGGCAAGACACTCGAAGATAAGACCCAGCGGATAGAAACAGTTTATTGGGGCTTGTTTACGAGAGGTGACAGTGCAATGACTAGTGACGCTGCGAGTGGATTGAATACGTTGCTGAACATCTCTGGTTTGAGCTACAACGGTTTTGGCAATCCTCTGTCAGCAGTTTTTAATAGTTCAGCAAACCAGACGCTGACACGTAGTTTTGAATATCATAACGTGGAATGGAATTTTACTAGTGATATACTTATCGACGACAAGCAATCGATACGGTTGCTGACAGGTTTTCGGTATTTCAAAGCAGATGATCGGTTCAACTTAAACATTGATGATGTGGCCTATAGTGTGACAGATGATAATCACTTGTTTGGTGCTCAAGTAGGGGCGCTGTGGACCAAGCGAAAAGGAAGCAAATTGACCTATCACATCGGTGTCAAGACCGGCGTTTTTTTCAACGCCATCGATCATCGCACGAAAATTTTTGGCGCTGCAGGCCACGCGTTTATTGAAGATCCGGCCATTATGAACTGGCGTGACGACTTCAATGAATACTCCAAGAAAATCGACATGTCATTTTTAGGCCAGTTGGAATTAGGCTTTGATTACCTGCTGACACCAAGCTGTCAATTGACCGCTGGTTATCGTGTTATGGGAGTAACTGGGATGGCATTTGCCACGGATCAAATACCAGCGAGTTTTGCTGAGGCGGCTGAAGGCCAGCCCGTGACTGCTGATGGTAGCTTGATCATGCACGGGGCTTATATTGGTTTGGACTGGAATTTCTAAAAGCGAATTTGCGCGGTGTTGTTGCCAATCCCTTTTGGTTGAAATTGATTTCGGGCACCGTAACAACACGCGATTACCCAGTTTCGGGCATGAATGTTGGGATGTTGACGCCGGCGAAAGGCGTGTAGTCACCAAGTATTTGGCAAAAATGCATTTCGCAATTGCGGGCGCCCCACGCATATGCCGCGCGGACTATCTTGTCCGCTTCGACAGGCACTAAGAATACGGGTGTTCGCCCCCGCTGGCGGTTCAGTTCACTCGCTAACAAAGCGATCGCGGTTTCTTCGTCAAGTGAAACTCCTGGGCCCATGAGGTTAGTTGCTAGGTGTGAACAGGAACCGAGAAACCCTAACAGCTTACCGGAATCCGGACAGACGTATACGGATAAGTGCCAGTTGCCATCATCATTGCGAATTAAAAATTCATAATCTTGTGCTCGTGAAATTCCCGCGACTTGCATTTCAAGTTCAACCAAAGTGGGGATATCTGCTAGGGTTGCTGACCGTACGTTGGCAACCGCAGTACAAGCAAAATCTAACCCAGTCGCTGGGATTTCCAGAATCATATCTTGATAGGCATGCCGTGGTACAAACCCCGCTTTGCTATAAAGCGAGAATGAATCGACGTTCAGAGCGCTTTGCGTCAAGCGAACAGGTTTGTTCTGTACACTAGATAGCTCGACAATCCAATCCAACAGCGCTCGGCCAGCCCCAGCCCCAAAGTGGTTGGGATGGACCGTCATGATCCCCAGTGAAACGTGGTGTTCGCGAGGGTGATAAAAGCAAGATCCTATAACGATACCAGATTCCTCATCGATGGCGACGATGCCACATTGAGGATCCAGTGCTTCATAAGTGTCAAAGAAGATATTACAAACAGCTGGGCCACCGGCAAAAATAGCAGGCATCCCGTGAACTTGATACCAATGGTTGATGGAAATATAAATTAACTCGGCCACTTCATGCCGATCATCACTGGTCATGGTACGAATAGTGAAAGTCATGATTTATATACCGCTGATGTCATAAGCGACGGTCACCCGAAGTAGCACCACTATTCGCCGTTGGACTGAATCATTTGGATGAGCCCATTGAGATGGGCAACAACCGTTTCTTCGCTGACGGACTCCCAGTGATTTACCTTGTGTTGTAAGATTGCTATTTTTAAATTGTCTAGTGGATCTTGTAGGTCATCGGGCAGGTCGGCTAAATCCTTAAATGGTTGCACAGTTGCTGTGGACTCTTCGTCAGTGACTACTCGCGGTGCACCATCAAGACTATCGCTCGGAGCATCCGCTGGTGTTGTACCAGAGGATCGTTGATATGACGCATCGCCAAAGTCGGGGCCTTCAAAGCCTTGAGTGCCCGAAGCTTGGTCATAGGAACCTCGGATGGTACTGTCCCCCGGAGCATAGGTAGAGGAGCTTTGTTCCGTCGTTGGTTGAAACGGAGCGACGGCATCTTCGTCTAATTCAGCATATATGATGTCGCTTTCTTGGGGTTTGTCACTGGCAGCAGCTCCCGTCGCTTCCCAGCGGTTTTCGCACATGCTGGAAACAGACCATTTTTCTTGGACAGCCCCCTCGAGCCACATTTCTGCATCAGACCAATCCATCGCGATTTGAAAATGAGTCCAAGATAGGTTTGCATAGTCACTTTGAACAGCACCAAATTGTTGATAAACACGCCGCAATCTTCCGACATGTTGTCCGGTGACAGAGTGTTCAACAAGAGTTGCCCAGGCTTCGTCGGAATATTCACTGACGGGAGCATCAGCGGCCACGAGTGCTTCGCGCCAATCTAAAATGATTTTGCCTTTTGCCCAGTTGGTTTGGCTGACAAGGGCCTGCCACGCACCGACAAATGGAGCTGATGTCGCTAGCAGCAATCCGGTATCGACGGAAACCTTCGCAACGTTTGAATTACCCGCTTCATTTTCTGTACGATCAGCAGTTGTCGTAGCTGCGGCCACCGCAATTTCTTCGGTAGTCTCGCCGGTTGCGAGTTGGTCTGTGGCGTCAGAGGTAGCTGCGGCTTCATCGGATGTGCTTACTATTTCTTCATTGACTGATTCAGCAGGCTCAAAACTGGCATTAGATTCGTCGTTGGTACTTTCATAATCATTAGGTTCACGAGAGTCACCATCTTCGTCACCCTGTCCAAACAATGCGCCTTGTATCATCCGATATAATTCCTGTTTTATAGTTTTGGCCGGTTGTTTCTTTGGAAAAATCATTGGTTATCACCAAATTCAGAAAGCCCAGCCGAAAAGCTGCCGCGATTTAGAACAATCAGATTAACAGTTGTTGCCAAAAGTAAAAGCAACGGGTTCGAGCAGGCGCGGAAAGCCTGTTTTCCTCGCCTTAAATCGTAGTCAACGATCGTAGGGCCTCTGGGGATAACTTGTCGATAGCGTTGAATAAATAGAGTTTCGCTATGCAATCACGAAGAGACCGTCGCAGCTCAAGGCGTCGCGATGACTTGGATAGAAAAGATAGTATCCGACAAAGCCATAATGGCATTTTGGTCTTTGCTGTTGGCGTTCGGTGAATTCTTCTCTTTGTCCGCCGATCGCTTGGCTTGTGCTCCATGTTGCAAGTGATTCATAGAGAGGACGAAGGCGGAATTTTTTTGGAGCAGGCCTACGAGCACCTCGAGTTGGCTAACGTTAGATCGGAACAGAACGATTTGATTAGCGGTAGATTTCCGCACACTGGATTTCAGCGGTTCGTTAGACAACACGCGGCGTTGTGGTTTTGCAGCGATGTTTTCTTGGCCCTCAGCCAATCCCACAACTTTTTTTTCCGGCAGCATATTTTGAGCGAGGTGTTGCTGGGTTGTAAGTAACGCGAGCAGTGCGGACAAATCTTTTTGCTTTACCTGGATGTGATATGTAACGTCGGCGACGACTGATTTGTTTGTCGTTTGTCTATCGCGACGTTGTTCGTCTTCGGAGTCCGCCACGGCGCTGGCAATGGGAAGGGCACTTGCGCGAGAATGGGGGGCCGGTGCTGTTGGTCCATCGGCTGCACCAGATACGCCCACGACTCGGCTACTGGCATTGTCACGATAGTCTTGGTTTTTCTGTAAGGCCTGCTCGCCGGCGAAAGCGCCGAGTCCGCCGCCCATATCGCCCATTGGAGCATCCACCTTACCCGCCCTTAGCGGGCTATTGCCGGTATTGGGCTTAAATTCACGGTCATTATCTTCAGCTTGAGGTAAAATCTCAGGGTTTTGAATTTCAGCGATGGTGTCAGTTTGAACTAGCGTCATGGACTGCTCATTAGGCATAAACCGTAGCGTTAGGATTGCTAGTACGCCCGCCGTTAAGGTTAGCAAAGCGGGAATTTGTAGCCGTTGTTTCCAGCCCTTGGTCAGAACGGGAATTTTCACGTTGGAATAAGGTGCTTGACCATGGACACTTAGATTACGATCGCGGATGTTGTTGATGACGGTGTCAATCATCTGTTGTTCATTGGGGTGAAACTCAACAGCAAGCTGTTGTATTTCATTACTAAGGACCTTGAGTTCTTCTAGTGATTCGCGCAACGAAGGGCTGTTCTCGAGCGCTTGTTCCACTACAAGGCGTTCGTTTGCAGTGAGCTCATCATCAAGATAAGCACTCAGCAATTCGCTATCGATTTCCTGATTTGGGTGGATATGGTTGTTCATGATAGGGAAGGGTGTTCGTTCAGGAGCGGCAAGAGTTTTTCTTTTAATTGCATTCGAGCGCGGTGTAGTCGGCTGCGGACAGTTCCAGAGCTGATGGATAAAATTTTGGCAATATCATCGTAGTTACATCCTTCAATTTCGCGGAGGATAATAATGCTTCGATATTGTTCGGACAAAGCCCCAATCGCTTCGTGCAGTACAGCAGCGCGTTCTTCACGCTCTAATGCCTCGCCGACTACTTCGTTTTGAGCGACAGCTTCTTGTCCAGTCATTTCTTGTTGTTGGTCCATGGAAACAACAGGTTTTGTACCTCGCCGGTAACTCAACGCCATATTGACGGCGATGCGATAAAGCCAAGTGTAAAAGGCGCTGTGGCCACGATAGGTATCAAGTTTCAAATACGCTTGAAACAGCGCATTTTGCATAACGTCTTCTGCAGATTCGCGACATCGCAGAATATGCATCAGAGTATTAAAGAGTCGACCGGTGTACGGCGTTATGAGCAGCTCGAACGCTTGGCTCGAACCCTCCGTCGCTTGCCGAATTAATTCTTTATTGTCGTTGGACAAAATGCTACCAATACCTTTGACACCAGTGGGACGCAAAAAGTTCCAGAATTATCGCAAATACTGCGATGGAACTTAAACTAGCAATTACTATCTTTGTATTGCGGAGGAGATAAGTCAATTTATCTGCCGGAATATTAGTTTGATGAAGCGAATTTAAGAACCAAAACTTAGCGAAAAACGAATTGTAGGCGACCAGATTAGGTTTCATCGGTGTGTAGTGGGTAGGCCAATCCTTGTTTGCCACGCGCCGTATACCACCATAGTAGTCCCGCAATCACCAGTGCAAAAATACTGCCGATTTGTGAGATGGTAAGTCCGGTATTGAGTTGCCCGAGTTCATCGGTACGCACTAGCTCCAATAGGAATCGGGCTAAACCGTAGAGCGAGAGAAACAGTGCAACAACTTGACCATCGCATTTTCGAATTTGATAAAACCCCAAGAGGATGATACATATGATTCCGCCTGTAATGCTACTCAATAGTTGTGCCGGATAGACATTCAGCGAACGCGGCGGCATATCGCCAACGGTAATTGTGCCAATAAGATTGCGGTTTTCGTTTTCAGTAGTGTAGAGCCAGAACATGTCTTCACTGAATAGGCCACGATGAATGTATTCAATCCAGGCGCGATCATCACGTTTTTGTTTAATAAGTAAGGCTTGCCCCACGGTAACTCCGGCACTCGCTGCGACACCGTTGGGTTCAACAGCGGTTACTGTCAGAACCCATTGCCATTCGCCCCGCGGTGCCACGTTGGCGATTAGGCCTAACTTGTCTTGCAGCGGAATATCAAACATCAAGCCTTCATCTACATGACGCATATAAGGCGGGCTGCCTGCTGGAAAAGAAACACCGAGGGGGGTGGCATCACAGAGTCCACCATAACAACATCCGTTCATAAAGCAGCCAATGCGCCCAAAAAACATGCCGACCATTAGTGCGGGTACGATGATGTCGAGCGTTGCTAATTTTGGTAGTTTTCGCAGCGAAATATAAAACAGGCAACCGAGCATCGAACCGATCAGGGCGCCATACACCACCAGTCCGCCTTCGGTGAATTTTACGATGCGCGGCAACGTTATATTCCAATTAACGTTATCTTGTAAATCGAAGGCAGCGAAATCGGCCCACTTTTGGATAACGTACCAAGTGCGCCCCCCCACAAGCCCCGGAATAAACAAATAGAGCATCAGTGACATGGCAAAATCTTCGGGAAGGTTTTGTCGCCGTGCGAGGATGGTCAGTAAGCCGAGACCACTAAGGACGCCCAGCAAAACCATTACGCCATAACCGCGGATTTGCAGTCCCGTCGCAACGCCGTCGGTATCAGTCGGTTCGACGAAGGGTAATACAAAAGCGATGAGCGCTGCCACGGCAACGATCGGGATAAAGGGATGAGCCGTGGCAGGATTTTTAGCTGTCGTATAATAACGAGTTAACCAAACTCCACCATAGATTCCCCATAAGATCAGAATCCAGCCCCAGCCAAAAACGGGTAGTCCGCCCAGTTCGTGCGGTATTGTAAAAAGCGTTTGCTGCATTTGCGTGCTGTTATATATAGACTAAGGATTAATAGGTGGGATATAAATATTGTCGATCAATCTAGTATTTCCTACGTAGATGGCCACGAGAATGATCGCGCCTAACTTGAGCTGTTTGATTTGCTCAGTGCGGTTTAAAAGTACGAGCGGTTCAAGTGACTTAGGATGAACGACTGCAACATAATCAATTCGGTTAATTTTTGCAGTGCCAAGTTGCTTTCTAACGGCATTTTGTAATTCCGTGACTGTTGTGTCGGCGTTGTTTGCCATCCTGCGGACGGTTTGTAATCCTTTATAAATCGCTGTTGCTTGTGTTCGTTGAGCAGTCGTTAGGTAGGCATTACGACTACTCATCGCCAGCCCTTCTTTTTCGCGCACGATGGGGCAGCCCACGATTTTGATGTTGTGTTGATACTGTTTGGAAAATTGTTCGGCAAGTTGTTCAATAACCCGCAACTGTTGGTAATCTTTTCGCCCGAAAAATGCGATCTGTGGTTTAGTGAGCGTAAAGAGTTTGTATACGATGGTTGCTACGCCAAGAAAATGTCCAGGACGTCGTTCACCTTCCCAGCGCGTGGCGACATCATCAAGCTCGGGGGATTCGACGTTCACAATGGGCGAGTTTTCTGAGGGATACATATCTGTCACCGTTGGCGCAAAAACCGATATCTTGTCGACTGATTGCAGCAACTGTAGATCACTTGCAAGATCGCGTGGGTATTGTTGCAGATCATCATCAGGAGCGAATTGAGTGGGGTTTACAAAAATAGTAACCAGCACCGAATCGGATTGTTGGGAAGCAGCTTTCACGAGACTTAAATGCCCCGCGTGCAAAGCACCCATTGTTGGCACTAATCCAATAGTCGAGTTATTGTTGGATTGCGTTTGTACCCACTGCGCGAGTTGTGTCGAGTCGGTGATAAGCTCAGGCGAGTTTGACATAAAGTATTTACGAACGGAATAATAAATTAGTTGGGTAGGCAGATAATGTTGTCGGTAACATTTAAACGGCAGCAATAACGGCAGCTTGCAGTTCACGGGCTATTTGGTCTGCATTATTGCTTGGTACGACAAGCCATGGTACCACGGTACCGCTGGGCATCATGGCATCGAGCAACGCGTGGCATGTGGAGTCATGTGGGTTATCTAATACAACAATTAATCTTGGTACACCGACAGCCTGCTCTAGTTGTTCCACGTTGGCAAGTTGTTCAGGAGCCGCAGAAAGAATTTCGCGGGGGCAAAAATTCGCGATAGCCATAGTTGTTGTTTCGGTAATCGCCACTGCGATAGCAGCCTGTTGGTCGGCTAGTGTTAGCAAACTAGGAAAATCAGGCAAAATAGATATTGGCTGAGTTTCGACTTGGCTGCGCAACTGGGCGACGGCGGCGATTCGTTGTGTTGTGGTTGCCCCCGCGATACAAATATATCTGGCGGAATGATTCAAGTGATTGAGGTGTTGTTGCAGCGGCCATTTTGTTTGTGGGTGTATAAGATCAGCAGCAATTTCACAGGCGGGTTCGAGTACAAACCGCCGGAGAATCATCCGTGGGTGTGGCAAAATTAAGTCCGGCTGGTTTTGAATTTCGCGATCGTAGAGCAAAAGATCTAGATCAAGGATGCGAGGACCCCAGATTTGCTGCCGTGTGCGACCGAGTAGTGTTTCCATGTTTAAAAGTTTTTTTAGGATTTCAGATGGTGCGAGGTTTGTTTCAAACCGAGCGACTGCGTTGATAAACCTTGGCTGATTTGTTGGACCTCCTGCGGGGATCGTTTCAAAAAAAGAACTGCAATGGCAGTCCGATATTTCGCTGCTGGCGTTAATTGCCGAAATTGTTTGTTCGATGGCTTGCTCACGATGTCCGATATTTGCACCGAGCGATATGAGGCAAGTAGCCATAATAGATGGGCCAAAGCAAGAGTGTTGAATGAACGCACAGCAGCGGATGATAAAATAATCAGGCTATTTTAACCGATTAAGAGCGGTTTTTGATGAACTTATCTCGTTCTCAGCGCATAAAAAATGGCGGAAGACTCAATCCAAGTTTTTGTCTCTCCGCCGTTGGCTGACCCGCACAATCCCTGCGCGGCAAGGCCATTAAAAAAAGCATTGGAGAGGACCTCCGGGCCACGAACTTGAGATCGCCGACTGTCGCTCCGATCAGTCGTCGCCCCCCAAGGCTTCTTTAAATATGTTGCCAGAGTTTTTATTTAGAAAGGAATATTTAGTGAGCACTGGGTACGTACCGGTAGCGCAATAAAATAACAAACATTTCGAAGAAAAACCCATTGTTGTCGATGATCCGTTTGGTTGAAAAGCTCGATCAACAGTCACCAACGTTATCAGTTGTTGCGACAAGAAGTTAGTGAACAATCGTTTTCCCATCAATCAACAGGCCACATTCTCTATGATTGAAAAAAAAAGTCAAGCGAGCGATGCAATATTTTTTCATCTTTCTTTTTCGGCAGTTTGTCGAATAGTTTTTTGCGTGGTGGTTGACATGAAAATCGAATATTCGTATGGCAACCACCCATGGTTCTTTGATAACCTTGTCTCTACCTTTGCAGCAAATCATCCCCTGTTTCCTTCTTAGTGTTCTCTTACTCGATCAATAAAATCTATGCGTCCACGTTTTCGAAGTGATCAACTTTTACCCGAAGAAAAAGAACAGGTGCGCTGTGCAGTTGCAACGGTTCAAGCCGATTGCGAAAGCGTCGATCCGATTTCGGCAAGCTACAGTGAGCTTGTTTCTGAGCTCGGCACGGAGCTTTGCGAGCGCGGTGGCATATACGTATTGCCAGAGGGTTTTAAATTGTCGGTGATCATCCCGGTCTTTAATGAAGTCAAGACGTTGGCGTCAGTGGTGGAGCGAGTTCGGGACACGCGACTGCCATTGGAAATTGTGTTAGTTGATGACGGGAGTACCGATGGCACACGCGATCTTTTAGAGTCCATGCAAGTGGATGAAGATTTACAGGTTCTGTACCACGACCGCAACAAAGGTAAAGGTGCCGCGCTAAAAACGGGCTTTGAACGTGCCACCGGCGACGTGATTATTATTCAGGATGCGGATTTGGAATATGACCCAGATGAATATCGTTATTTGCTGCAACCGATTGTTGAAGATAACGCAGATGTCGTGTACGGCAGCCGGTTTAAAATTAGCGAAGAAGCGGATTCACCGATTTGGCACAAGGCGGTCAACGGGTTTATTACGTGGCTTTGTAATCGAGTTACTCGGTTACAGTTTACGGACGTGGAAACCTGTTACAAAATGTTTCGTCGGCCATTGATTCAGGAGATCGCGGCCGGGCTTAAAGAAAACCGGTTTGGCATTGAAATCGAGATGACAGCGAAGTTGTCGAGACGAGCAAAGCGGAATGGCACTCGATTTTATGAACGGCCGATTACTTATATGCGACGTTCATACGCCGAAGGTAAGAAGATTGGGTGGATGGATGGTGTCAGTGCACTGCGTTGCATTTTTTGGTATGGGCTCTTCGGTTAATGTGCTTCGCAGTAGTTTGCGACGCGGGTTACATCCTCAGACTGGCAGCGTGTTGGCGAACTTGGCAAATCTAGAGAGCCGGTAATTTATGGATAATGCGACACAACCCCAACCGCGAGAAACGCCACACGCTGGACTAGCAATGGCGACTGTCGGCAATGAGACTCGCAAAGTACTGATATTACAGGTGTTGCGGCAAGCGATAACGGTCATCGGCGCAATAATCTTGTTTCGCCTGTTAGATGCCGGACCATTTGGTTTGCTGGGGATGGTGTTTCCCTTGATGATGTTGCCCCGGATGGTCGCGACGCTGGGAGTATCTGTGGCAGCTGTCCAAAAAAAACATCTATCATCAAACCAAAAAACAGCGCTGTTTTGGGCGATTCTGTTGTTAGGCGTTCTCGCTAGCTTGGCGACAGGCATTGCTGGGTATTTGTTTGCTTGGCTTTATGCTGTGCCGGAGTTGGTTTGGGTTTGTTGGGCGTTTGCGGCAACGAGCTTTGTTGAAGCGACTGGCTTGACACATCAGACGCTGTTACAGCGAGAAATGAGAATTGGTCGAATTGCTATGATCAAGTTAGTCGGTCAGGCACTTGCTGTGACGCTTGCTGTTGTCGTAGGATCTGTACTACAGGCGCAAGACCAGATTGCGAATTATGGGATTGTGGCATTGTTGGTCATGGAATATGTGGAGTTGTTGGTAAACACCATTGGCTTATGGCTAACGGCAAAATGGAAACCCGGGCCGCTGCGTTTGGCCGAGGTCAAAGGCTTACTAAGCTTTGGGGGGTTTTATTCTACGAGCAGTTTGGTTTTCTATGTGGGGCAGAATCTCGATAAAATTTTATTGGCTGCGATGATTGGTTCAACGCGTTCGGGTCAGCGATTTGTCGGCATGTATACTTCGATGTATCATTTGATGATGAAGCCGGTGTATTTAATAACGGATCCGGTGACGAGCGTGATGTTACCTAGTTTGTCGCGCAGTAGCGACCGGCTTAGAGATTACGCCACTCTTTCTCGCGGGTTTTACTTATTCACCGCGACCTTGCTTCTTCCAGCGGGAGTTGGTTTGTTTGTGATGGCGCCGGAAGTCGTGCAACTACTTGGTGGTGACAACTGGAAACCGGCTGCGGGCATGTTAAGAGCCTTGGCGCCAGCGATATGTGTGCA
Organism: Planctomycetaceae bacterium; assembly: GCA_018660825.1. GTDB lineage: Bacteria > Planctomycetota > Planctomycetia > Pirellulales > Pirellulaceae > UBA721. Next base: position 14,566 of record JABJJO010000104.1, read on the forward strand.
TGGCATGATCAACATATCGGGTAGTTTGCTAGTGGGCATGGGTCAGGTCCGCAGGCTACTTGGCGTGTCATTGGTACTGTTGTTTTTACAAGCGCAGGCTTATGGCTGCGGCTATTTGTTAGCCACTCAGTTTGCCGACCAATTTGACGTTACGCGGGAGCAGTCGTTGGCAGTTGCGATCGCTATGAGTTATTCCATTGTGTTGTTACTCGTGAGCGTGCCGTATATTGTGATTTGTTTTCGATCTGTGCAACTGCACTCCCGCGCGTTGTTGTTCCAGTTTGCTCGGCTGCTATGCCGCGCGTTGTTGATGGGTGCAGCAGTCTGGTTTATTCGTAACCAACTGGTGCAATATGAGTGGCATTTGATTCTGCGGTTGCTCACTGGAATCGCCGCAGGGGCTGTCTTGTACACACTTCTGGCGTGGAATGATATAAAAGTCAACGTGCTGCAATTCATGCGGCAGCGCGAGTGAGTCTCCACAGATGTTGATGGAGTCAACTACTGCGGGAATTAAATATCCGTGTTAAAATCTGGGGACAAATGTCTCGCACAATTAACTAGCACAAAGGCCACATGCATGTCAGCTTACCCACGAGTATTTAAAGTTCGCCAGTTGTTTGATGTTGAACAAGTGGATGATGTGGCCGCTGCTGTTGATGCGAGTTTGGCAGCGCTCGACTTAGGCGAGAAGATACAAACAGGGGATACGGTTGCGATTTCCGCCGGCAGTCGCGGCATAGCTAACATCGACATTGCGATTGGGACGATTGTAAAACATCTGCAGGCATTAGGTGCTGAACCTTTTGTGGTCCCCGCGATGGGCAGTCATGGGGGCGGAACTGCTGAGGGTCAACGGAAAATCCTAGCGGGCTATGGAATTACCGAAGAAACGATGGGCTGCCCAGTTCGCGCTTCGATGGAAACGGTAGTTGTCTGTGAAGCAGAAGAGGGGTTTCCCGTACATTTTGATAAGTATGCTTGGGAAGCGGATCATGTTGTGGTGTGTAACCGCGTCAAACCACATACGCACTTTGCTGGAGAAATCGAAAGCGGCTTAATGAAGATGATGCTGATTGGCCTCGGAAAACATGCTGGCGCAAAAATATACCATCGAGCGATCATGGATTTTAGCTTTGGCCAAATCGTCCGTAGTGTGGCCAAAGAGGTATTAGATAAATGTGGAGTGGTTGCAGGGGTGGCGCTGGTTGAAAATCAATTAGATAAAACCGGGAAAGTTGCTGCAGTCCAGCCGCATGAGTTTGAAGATCGTGAAAAGGAATTATTGACTGTCGCGAAAAGGATGATGCCAACCATTCCGTTTGTAGAGGTGGATTTACTAGCGATTGATCAAATTGGTAAAGACATCAGTGGCTCTGGCATGGACACCAATACCATTGGGAGAAAATACAACGATCATCAAGCGAGTGCGGGAGAGACGCCGCGAGTACGATTTGTCGCTGTGCGTGGTTTGACGACCGCAACCCATGGGAACGCGACAGGATTAGGGATGTCGGAGTTTTGCCGGTCTCGTGTTACTCGCGAAGTCGATAAAGAGATTACCCGTATCAATTGCATTACTGGAGGGCATGTGACCGCTGCGATGGCGCCATTGGATTATGAAACCGATCGAGAAATTATAGACGTCGTGTTACAGTCCTGTGGATTGACTCCACCAGAGAATATCCGATTTGTTTGGATTCGTAATACACTCGACGTAGCCGAGTTTATTTGCAGTGAAGCATATTGGGACCAAGTCCAAAGTCGAGATGATTTAGAGATTATCAGCGATTTACAGGAATTGCCGTTTGATGCCGAGGGTAATTGGGTTGATAACGTACACGCGGCATTGCAGTAACAGCCGTCAATTGTGCTGAGGCGAGCGGTTTAGATAATTTCGCCAAAGTTGCTGTCCAACTCCGTCAGAGGTTTTATCCTTCGTGTCAGAAAACCATCAATCCCCCCAACGCACGTTATCCGCTTTTGATGGTGCCTGTATTATTGTTGGCATTATTATTGGCGCCGGCATCTATCAAACCACACCGTTGGTTGCAGCCAATAGCGGTTCGGTAGAATGGATATTGGGAATTTGGGTGTTAGGCGGCTGTTTAGCGCTCGTGGGAGCATTGTGCTACGCTGAACTTGCAATGACCGTTACACAAGAGGGCGGTGAGTATGCGTATTTGGTCAAAGCCTACGGAAAAGGCACAGGGAGTTTTTTCGCATGGATTGAATTCTGGATCATCCGTCCTGGCAGCACAGGTCCAATGGCAATGTTGTTTGGCAACTACGCCTACAAACTGTGCCCACTTTTTCCAACGACGCTTGATCCAGTGAAGGGTGAGATGCTCTATGCGGTTTTGGCAACGATGACATTGTTGGCCGTGAATCTTTTTGGTTTGCGAGCGGGCAAGCTGACACAAAATATCCTCACGGTTTTTAAGGTGTTGGCTTTGTTAATTCTCGTCGGGGGATCGGTGATTGCGATTGGGTGGTTTTCCGACGCCATCGTTCCGGTCGCCACGGAGGCTACCACGTCGATGGAACAGTCATTTGATGGATTTTTGTTAGCGATGGTGCTCGTCATGTTTACTTATGGTGGGTGGAATGATATGTCATTCGTCGCGACCGAGATGAAAAATCCAGCGAAGAATATTCCGCGGGCTTTAGTGTTGGGTGTTTGTGCGGTATCGGTTATTTATTTGCTTATCAACATTGCGATGCTAATGGCGTTAGGACATATGGGCTTGGCAGAGTCGCCTACGCCAGCAACTGAGATGTTGAAAGTGACGATTGGTCCAGTTGCTGAAAAAGTTATGGCACTGTTGATTTGTGTTACGGCGTTAGGGGCAGTGAATGGGATGATGTTTACCAGCGCGAGAATTTATCACGCTTTAGGTAATCGAGTGTCAGCCTTTGCGTGGCTCGGAAAATGGAATTCGCGGCTGCAAGTACCCGCGCGGTCATTGGTGGTGCAATCTATTGTTACGCTCGCGATGGTTATTGGATTTGGTTGGCAAACCAACGGATTCGAATTATTGGTGCTTTTTGTCTCGCCTTTTATGTGGAGCTTTTTTGTGCTACTGGGTCTAGCAATGCTGTTGTTTCGATTTCAGGGATTAGTGCCTCGAGATAAATACCGGACCCCGTTGTTTCCTGTAATGCCCTTAATTTTTGCGTTGTCGAGTGGCTTTATTGCTTATCGAGCAGCGGATTATTTTTTGTTTAAGGTTGAATCAATGGAGCTGCTCCACAACCGCTTTTTTATGGGATTGAGCATTGCGACGGTAGCTGTCGTGTTTTCGGGCATGGTAGTGGCGTTGATTTCGCGGAAAAAACGACATCTCTGATGGCTAAAATTTCGCGGTCAATCAAAGGCAGTTCATCTATTTTAGTGTAAGCAACATTTTTTTCTTGAAATCGACTTCATAAAAATTTAAGATAAGAGCAGTAAGTGATTCAGTGGGCAACCACAACAATCTTCCACAATAGATTTACGCTTTCATCGGTATTCACCGCATTTGCAGCGTGGAAGAAGCACGGGGCTTATATTTGGCCGCATCTAAAGCGGTTCTTTTGTATTGTTTATGAACGTTGCACATGATTAGCGATGATTTGCTGTGTACCCGCATTTGCATTGCTTACGTTCGTTAGTCGGCCACACAAAATATATGTCGATCCAAAATTGTGGTGGGTTAACAAGGGAATCATGTGGTTCGCCGCCCAAGAGGTCTTTTTCATGGAGGTCAAAAACGATGCTACTGCAAACTCGCACAGTAACGGTTAACTCGGCATTTTTAGAAGAAATCAAACAATTGAATCAGGAATTGTGGAAACTGCTTGAAACCATTTCGCTTGAATGTACTCAACGACTGGCGAACCAGGAGAGCTGTACCTGTTTTTGCATTAGGCTAACGCGACTCCGCGATCAGCTAGCGACCCATTTTTCTTTGGAAGAGGCGTTTGGTTATCTTGATGGACCGATAGGTATTGCGCCGCGGTTAAGTGATCGCGCGGATCGATTGCGTTTGGAACATACCGAATTGGCTGAGCGGATTGCTGCGTTGGTTGATTTCGCTTGGACCCTCAATGAACGCCAACGACTCAAACAAGGCTTTCGTGAAGTAGGCCGCGAGTTCGACGGATTTCATGCTCAACTGCGTAGCCATGAGCGGAAAGAGCAGATGTTGATTTTGCAAGCCTATGGTGATGATATTGGTTGTGGCGATTAGTGCCGGTGTCGAGCAGTCAATAACAGGTACGAACAGATGCTTGGATGTGTTAACCGGGGCCGATGCCATAAATGTGTTGGATTGGTGTCTGATGACCCCAAGTAATGTCATTTCGTGTGACGCCTAACGTTTGTGCAATTTTATTTCGATCGCTCGACGACGGTGTCCACCGCCCCATCAAAATCGCAACGATGCGGTGCTCATCAACTCCGGATTGCTCAACCAATTGCTTCAGCGTAAGTTGTTGTTCACGGCACAATTCGGCAACACTTTTTGTACTCATTGAAAGTCCTTTTCCAAGCCAACTCGGCGATACTCTTGTACGCGAGGTTCCATATAATGTCCCCAAATAATATCTTCCACGGTTAAATCCAACGCCGCGACAATTTGTTGTCGTTCGTGTGGAGACGCAGTCCACCGGCCAACCGTTATCGCTTCCACGCGACCTGGGTCTAGCGAAGACAGTTCAGCAAGTTGCACAATGGTAATGGCGCGTTTTTCAAGTATGTAATCAAGTGTTCGCACTTAAGCCAGCCGATCGCAAGATGGTGCTTTATGTTAATAGCAATAGTATACGTCGATTGTTCCTGTTGGGAAGTTACCGCAGTGGAAGATTATGGCTCTTAACGATGAATCGAGCGGGCATACTGTGGATGTTAATCCCATTATGACCGATAGGTGTGTGTATGTATAAAGTTGCGTCAATTTAACAGGGTTTGACACATATATAGGTGTCTGATAACATTGCGCATAGGTAGTATAAGGTCAAGAGTTTATAAAAACCCAGCTAATCTGCGGGCAAAAAGCCGCTTCTCAAGCGCAGCCTGAAAACACAGAAGTAGGAGTGATCAAGACGAATGTCTATTGATTCAATTGATAAAACAACCGATGCACCTGTTGCCGAAGAACAAACGTACCAATACCCCGGTACGCCCACCACTTGTGATGGTGCGGAAGCGGTGGTTTGGGTGGAAACTAACATCTGCCAAGGTAGTGGTGCCTATCCGATTACTAGCTCGACTACCATGGGAGCTGGATTCAACGCTGCCCGTCAAAATGGAGTTCCTAACCTCTGGGGCGATGAACTCGTTTTTGTCGAACCGGAAAGTGAACACTCGGCAGCGACGTTTTGTGAAGGTTTTGCCTTAGCAGGTGGTCGCGTCACGAATTTTACTTCAGGCCAAGGATTGGTTCTGATGAAAGAAGTGCTTTACACC
>JABJJO010000033.1 GCA_018660825.1 Planctomycetaceae bacterium
CCAACCGGAATAGGTTTCCGTCCGCGTGTTGCCCTTGCTGTCGGTTACTGTGCGGGTCCGCGTGTAATGCTCCTCGATCGAATATTTATACCAACAACAGGGTGATTCATTGAGATAACTTTGCAGTGGATAACGTAATTCAACCGATCCTTTGACTTCATTGAGACCAATGAAGACTCCTTTAACTTTCGAAGTGGGTGTGTCTTCAATCAGCCGTTTTCGTTTGGTAGATTTCCAGTAATACACCAGGCAAACAATAAACAAGACGGCAGGTACGCCCACCGCCAACACCATTGCGGCGAACTCACCGCCCTCATCTGCCAACGGAAATACGTTCTGCAATAATTCCATTCTCGACTGCCCTTTGTGCATCTGAATTCACTAAACCAGGAAAAACTCGTTACGGTTGATTTCTATTGCCCGCGAGTTTGGTTCTAATATAGAGAAACCAACGCCGCACTTCATCATACCGGAAATCACTATGTCCGACCGCCCCAACTTACAATTCTGTTTCACTGGATGGCCCAGAACGATGATCCTGACCACCCTAGCAAGCTTGCTGTTTTGCATTGCAACACTCGGTGCAGAACCACCGCAAACGATTGCACCTCAACTGTTTAGGCAGCAAACGCTCAGAAATAGAACTGCCCCCAAACCCAACGATTCGAATCAAGCTTCCACCGTGACCTTCTATGCCATGGGCGACGTCCCCTACGCTCCTGAAGAAGATCTACTACTGCCAAAACAAATAGCGAACCTACCAACCGACGGTCATTTCGTGATCCACGTCGGCGACATCAAAAACGGCGCCACCCCCTGTGATGAAGCGATTTACACCAAAGTTGCCTCGATGCTCGGGAAATCAAAACTCCCCATATTCATTATTCCTGGCGATAACGAATGGAATGATTGCGAGAATCCTGCACAAGGCTGGAAGTATTGGTTGAAGCACTTCAATAACTTTGATACCAAATGGAAATATGATTTTGTGGTCAACCGCCAAAAGGTTCGCAATGAAAATTTCACCTTCAATCTTGACGGAGTTCTCTTCATTGGAATTAACCTTGTCGGTGGCCGAGTGCATGATCCAGCGGAATGGAAAACCCGTCACACACAGAACATCCTCTGGATCAAATCGACCCTCCAAGCCAACCACAAGAATTTTCATGCCATCGTTTTGTTTGGTCATGCACACCCGATGATTAACCATAACGATTTTTTCACACCTCTGCTCCCAATCGTGAAAACCACCAACGTCCCGCTACTCTATCTGCACGGCGACGGTCACAAATGGATTAAAGACAAACCGTTAGGTACGGACTTAATTACTCGAGTCCAAGTGGACCAGGGCGGGATCGCTCCGCCTGTGAAAGTCACAGTGACTCGCAACCCCAACGAACCCTTTATTTTTGATCGACGACTCCCCAAATCACCATGATTACTAAATTATCTCTACTAATAGCGTCGCTCACAATTGTCGCACTCACGGCCTTGTTGGCACATCCAATTATCGCTGCAGAACGACCGGCACCATCGACACCGACCGCTTGGTCGTGGATTAGCGCGACCACTGGCGACAGCGTTAAAAAGACTGGAAGTTGGCAGCACGATCAATTCAGAAATGCTCGTGCGGCTCATCTCAAGAGCTACCACGACGGAGATGAATTAACCATTCCATTTTCGGGGACGGCCATCGGTATCCGACTCGCCGGACAAAACACTCCTGAGTATTTAGGCCAAGGAGACGCCAGCCAAGGTCAGCTTGTATGCAGCATTGATGATACAGTAGCAAAAACGATTGCTTGCACGCACGCCGGTCGCGAACATATACTGGCGCATGGCCTCAAGCCTGGCGATCACATTCTAAGAATCCGCCATGCCGCCGTAAACAATCAAACCGGATGCCGTATCGACGGTTTTTGGGCACTTCCCGCTGCAACGGGAAGCGTGACATTTCAATTGACTGGTGAGCGCTCACAGTTTCTAACCGATTGTCGACTCATTATTGTTCAGGGCGACAAAATCATCCGCTCCACAATCAGTCGAAATTGGATATCAGGAACATGCTCAGTGTTACTACCGGCAGGAACAAACTATCGAATTACAATTCAAGCGTCCGGTTGGCAAACCGTTAGCACTTCAGCGTTTGACATTACCGCCAATACCCAAACGACTCTAGCGATACCCTTTTTAAATCGAGCCGTTAGCACTATTCCGTATCACTTCCGTTACCCAAGCATTAACAACCAAGCCATACGCACGCGCGGATCATCTTTCCGAGCTAGGTTCCTGGGATTTACCGCAACGATTAAAACTGTCCGCATCAAACGTGAAATCGGCAACAAGACAATATCGCGATTACTAGCGTTTCGCGAATTATCCGATCGCGCAGATTACTACGACCGCGAACTTGAGGTAATGATCCCTGCGGATACACCAGGTGGAATTTATGATCTCGAAATTGCCATCGAGGGCAGTGGGCGCACCAGCGTCGCAAAGTCACCTCGATCTGTAGCAATTATTGCCAACTACACCCAAAACCCACGCTTCGTGTCGTGGGGGCACCTCGATACCTCAGGGCAGTACCAAGCAGAGTATCTACAACGACTGTGCACCATGGTAAACATCATTGCCCCAGATATGGTACTCGCCAGCAATTGCGTAAACCCTGCCTATATTTCAGGCACCATGGCCTCGCTACGGTCCCCCTACATGGTGAATTTTGGCAACCACCAAATGCCTGGCCACAAACATTGGTACGGTGCGGATATACAGATCGTTCCACTCACGCCTAAAATTAACGTTCTCAACTACGCACTACCATGGTTTCATGGCACCGAGGCCGCCAGTGGACTTTTCAATCGTTATCCTGACTCTACATACAACATCATCAATGGCTTCGAATCCAACGCACCCATCGAGTTCCTCAATCAACACACAGTCCGCTTGATTCACGACGCACACGGACTCGGGAGCAAAGCCATGATTATCGACGGGACCCAAACACAACGAGTTGGCAAGACAAATTCCAACAGTTTTCGAGTCATCCAGTTTAAGGATGGCAAGGTAGAATCTTGCACCTATAACGATCATCCGACAGCTGCAATTCCGTTTACGCGCACGCAAGTCATGCCGTTACGGGTCAAGCAAACCGTTGCTGACGTCACCTATACGGCAACGGTTACTAACGAACTTAAGATGGATTTTAAAGATGCTACGATCCGCTTCCTCGTTCCCGCTGAGCAAACATATCAACCTTCCGCTGGTAAAATCAAATCCACCACCCTTAGCGATGATAAATCGCTAAAGGAAATCGTCGTTTCCATCAACATTCCCCGCGAAACCACTTTTCCACTGAATCTCAGCCCCAACTAACTACAATGGGTGGTAATTAGTGCTAATTAGTGTTAAGCCGTGGTCTGTTTTTATCTACAATAACAATAAGACTTACAAAGCAAACCCTCGATCACCAATTGAGTCTCCGTATGACAACGCACACAAATTGTGAATCAATAACTCGCCGAGACTGCCTGCAATTCGGATTAGGTGGTATGCTCGGCGGCGGGTTAGCCAACTTACTGCACGCTCAAGCAATTGCCCGAGATTCCGCGCCACGAACTGCCACTGCCAAACGCTGTATTTTAATTTGGATGGACGGCGGGCCCACGCATTACGAAATGTTCGACCCCAAGCCAGGTGCACCTCAAGAGATCCGCGGTGAATTTGGTGCTATCCAAACCACGATCGCTGGGGTTCATTTTAGTGAAAAAATGGAACAACTTTCCAAACTCACTGACAAATGTTCCGTCATCCGTTCGATCCGCCACAACCAAGGCAACCACGGTGCTGGCAACCATTACATGATGACCGGTGCCCCGCCTCGTATTCCTGTGGGCTGTGGAGCGTTTGTTAGTTTTCACCCCAGCATGGGATCCGTCGTCAGTTATCAGCATGACCAACGTCACCCACAAAGCCCCATGCCGGGTTATTTCAGCTTGCCACGCATGAGCCGTAGTGGCGGTCCGAACTTCCTCGGCGCTAAATATGCCCCGTTCGTAGTCCCCGACGATCCGAACAGCAGCGGATTTAAGGTGCGTGACGTAACCGTTCCCAGTGGAATCGACGACAAGCAATTTCAAACTCGCTCAGGCCTCCGCAGTCGACTCGACAATCTTACGCGGCTTAACGACAAAGCTTCCGGAGATCCGGCGGGCGCAATTCAACAGTACTACGAGCAGGGATACAATTTGGTCATGTCCGCCGAAGCTCAGATCGCCTTTGACATTAATCGCGAACCCGATAAGATTCGCGACCGCTACCAGCGTGACTCCTTTGGGCAACGATGCCTATTGGCCCGCCGACTGGTCGAGGCCGACGTGCCCTTCGTCACCGTATACGATGGTGGCTGGGATCATCACCGTGACATTTTCACCGCACTCAAGCCACGCCTACCCTCCTGGGACCAAACCGTTGCCACTTTGATTGAAGATTTGGATGAACGCGGGATGCTCGAAGAAACACTTGTCCTAGCACTCGGCGAATTCGGTCGGACCCCCCAAGTCAACAGCCGCGGCGGGCGCGATCACTGGTCCAATGCAATGAGTGTCTTAATCGCCGGCGGCGGTACTCCAGGCGGTTTAATCGTCGGCGCAACAGATCGCAACGGTTATTCAGCAGTTGATAACGTTAAGAGCCCCGAGAATTTTGTCTCCACAGTCTACGCAAAACTCGGCATCAACCCCGATCAAATGCTGTACACACCCAACGGCCGACCAACACATCTAGTCTCCGACCCCACCCCAATCCGCGAATTGATGGGTTAATTTCTATTTTGATGGGTGGTCGCAAATGCGTTGACTTCACCCACACAATTGCGTATATATATCAACAATAAAAATCAGCCTAATCAACCAATCATGGGGGTCGGTCTATGTTTCCTCGACAGCGAAAACACGATCCAGCACGCTCAACACGTTTGCAAGTGGAATCACTTGAAAATCGAATTGTGTTATCAGCGAGTCCATGGCAAAATCCATTGAACTCGATGGACATCAATGGCGACACTTATGTCACACCGATCGACGCGTTGCTACCCATTAACGAATTGAATCTGGGCGTCATCGACACGCTGCGAGAATCCGCGGCGCCTCCGATTTTACATGACATGATGGAGGATGTTACATCATTTTATATGGACTCGAACGGGGATGGCTATCTATCACCTGCGGATGTTGTTGGCGTCATCAATCTGCTTTCCGATTTTGATCCTTTTGTTGACACGGAAGATTTCCCCGCAGGTGAGCAAAGCGACCGCTATCCTGACGTCCCCGGCACTGACGCTGCCATGCTCGAAATGGATTGGGGCTATGCCTTTATCGATTCCGAATTAAACAACGCTTACGATGCCGATGCATTTCAATTTGTCGCATCCGACGACCGCGTCGCTATTGACCTGTACAACATTGATGTGCCAGACGGATTGACGGTGGAACTGCTCAATAGCAACCTCGAGACCATTGCCACGAGCAACGTCGGCAGCATGGATGACTGGGGCGAATCCAATATCGATGTCCCCGTGGAATCAGCAAGCACTTATTACATCGTCATCACGGGCACGACGCCGACTGATACCGGTGAGTACGTACTAGACGTCTATCAATATGAGGACGACTGGTGGGAACCAACCACGGATTCCGAGCGAGGCGACGACATCCACGGCGACACCCCAGAAACGGCAACGGTTCTCGAAGTCGAATACGGCTATCATAACCTAACCAGCCATATTGACTGGGTCGATGATATCGACACTTTCGCAATTACTGTCGAACAAGGACAACTCGATTTCTCGGTTTACCCTCTGGACAATGAATCGCTACTGAAACTTTCGGTAACCGATAACAACGGCGACCTTATCGCCCTCATCCAAGGTAATCATGAGGGCGCTTACGCAGGAATTACCGTTACCGCTGGAACATACCACCTTAGTGTTGATTCGATAAACGATATGCCCGGTGAGTACATGCTTGACGTTGCTCATTGGGGCAATTACGAGTGGCAACCCACCGCCGATTCGGTCATGGGTGATGACATCCACGTCGACGCGATCGGTCTAGATGCGACTATACTGGAATCTGGAGACGACTTTATCCAGCGCATCAGTCACGTTGACACTGTAGATGATGTCGACGTCTTTCTGATAACCGCCATTGACGATTTTGTTTCGACAGCCACCTATGCATCGGATTGGACGATTGACGCATTCCCAGACGTTCGCTTTTTTGATAGTGCTGGAAACGAACAATACCAGATAGTGATCTGTTATTTCGAAGACGACCAATTTAGCTACGACGATCCGGATTTCGCGGATGATTTTGAAATCTCGATTCGGGACATTGCATTCACAGCTGACGACTTGCTTGCGTATGAATCTCAGCCACTTAGTTACTGGCCCGGCGGCATGTACCCAGTCACCGCGGGTGAACAGTATTACGTAGTAGTCGACGGGGGAATTGAAGGATTTGTAGGGCAATATACTCTCGAAATTACTCAATTCTCCGCGGAACCTTGGTTTTTCGCCCAACCGCTCGACGCTGAATAGGAAAAACGAAAAACCGGCAATTCGTTACTAGCAGTTCCAGGTTGTACCCCTTCTCACGTCCGATAAAATGATATGATAGATGCACACTTCTGGTGCCCATCCATTATTTGTATTCCGGATTAACCATGCGAACAGCGTTCTTCATTTTGCTAGCCTTGGCCTGTACTTGCCAAGCACAAACCACACCCCAAACCTTTACCACGGTCTTCAAAAAAGGCGAAGCGGGATACAATTCCTATCGCATTCCAGCAATTATTGCCACAAAGCAAGATACGCTATTGGCATTTATCGAAGCGCGTAAAGACTCACAAGGTGACGCGGGGAACATTGACTTGCTAGTCAAACGCTCCGCCGACCATGGGGAAACTTGGGGGCCAGCGATACTCGTGTGGGACGATGAAAATAATACATGTGGTAACCCTGCCCCTGTCGTTGACCAAAGCACTGGTACCATCTGGTTGCTACTAACTTGGAATCTTGGCAGTGATCATGAAGGTGCCATTAAGGCTGGTACGAGCAAGCACCCGCGGCACGTTTTCATCTCATCATCGATCGACGACGGTAATCATTGGGCCACACCCACACGCATAAGTAACAGCGCTCGCAAAGACCACTGGCGCTGGTACGCAACAGGACCAGGCAACGGAATACAACTCACCCGTGGTCCTCATAAAGGTCGCTTGGTCATCCCCTGTAACCATTCGGATCATTCCAACAAAGACCTGCACCCGTATCGCAGCCACATTGTCTACTCGGACGACAATGGCAAACAGTGGAAAATTGGAGCAATCCAACCGGAGAAAACAAACGAATCTGCGGTAGCTGAATTATCCAACGGCGGTGTTCTCCAATCGATGCGGTCCTATCACGGCAAACACAACCGCGCCATGGCAATCAGCAATGACGGTGGCAGCACATTTGCCGAAGTCTATTTGGACAATGCACTGCAAACTCCGGTCTGCCAGGGCAGTATTCTGCGCTATTCTTTTTCGAACAAAGGTAACGGCATTCTCCTGCACAGTAACCCGGCAGGCACAGGTCGAGATCATCTCACGATTTCCATGAGCCCGGATGATGGAAAAACATGGCCATGGCAAAAAGTGATCTACGCTGGCGGCGGTGCCTATTCAAACCTCGTTCGGTTGCCCACTGGGCAAGTCGGCATTCTATTCGAAAAAGACAACTACCAAACTGTCTCATTTACAACCTTTTCAATTAACTGGATTAAGTCAAAATAACAGAACATCAATCTAGCCAACATGTCGAATCACGACGCTGGCTGTTTTTAACAATAGGAACAAACACATGCTTTCGATACACAAACAAATTGTCCGAGCTATTTTCTTAATCGCAATTTTTGCCTGCTGCCAACCAGGCACGTTCGCACACGCTCAAGCAGACGCGAAAACCGTCGGCACTCAAAAAAGTGAATCAGGGATTCGACATTCATTTCTCGTGACCGGTTCCATCACTGCCATTATTGGCGAAGACAATCGAGTTAAATGGCAAGTGCCGGGAAGTTCGCGTGACGGATTTGTATTGCCAAATGGCAATGTGCTCGTTTCCATTGCCAACAGCGCCCGCGAATACACTCGAGATGGAAAGCTTGTATTTGAGTACAAGTTGGACCCCGTCAACAAAGAACTGGGAACTGTCGTACGACTGGAAAACGGAAACACGATGGTCGTGGAACGCGGAGCTAAACCACGAATCCTGGAAATCACTCCGGCCGGTAAAATTGCCGTCGACGTGCCCTTGCAACCCGACACCAACAACGCTCATATGCAAACCCGCATGGCCCGGAAACTTCCCAACGGTGACTACTTAGTCCCTCATCTACTCGGATTCGTTGTCAAACAATATGACAATCAAGGCAAAGTGAAACTTGCTATCAAAACAGATCTCGCTGAACTTGGAGGACGAGCGAAGGAAAATTGGCCTTTCACCGCAATCCTCCTAAAATCCAATAACATCCTGGTAAACCTCACACATGGCAACAAAACGGTCGAGTTTGATCAAGCAGGGAAAGTTGTGTGGCGAGTTGACAATAGCCATGTCGCTGGCAGATTTGACGATCCCTGTGGTGCACAGCGGTTAGGCAATGGTAACACGGTCATCTGCAGCTACCACCAACAAGCCGCCGACAAACCTCGAGCATTTGAAATCACCCGCGACAAACAAGTCGTATGGGAATTCTTTTCACCCAACATTTCATTGCACGAAATTCACGTGCTAACTACCAATGGTAAATCGGTAATTGCGTCGTCGCGAAAATAGCGACGCTTCACGCGTCAACATTTCCAACCAATTGGTGATGTTCATTTGCTACTGCGTATATTCTACTAGGATTACGGTTTGTTTTTTAATCAGTAATTTTATTTAGTCAAAGCAACCCTCTGGAATGACAATATTTTGCAAATCAAAACGCTTTTTACTCTAAGCACGTTGTTGCTAGTACCGACACTAATCACGCCGGCTGCATTTCCCCAGGACAAACCAGTCGCTCAAGGTCTCGCCACAACTACGGCAGTGGATGATTCCTATAAATTTGAATCCGTCGGCGAATTCCAAGTTGGTGCTTGCAAGGCTTATTCCTACAAAATGACATCTCAAACATGGCGAGGTACACCTTGGACGCATTGGCTTTCGATTCTCGTGCCGCCGAACGTGGACCATGCAGATGCCGCTGTCTTGTTTATTACTGGTGGGTCTACCAGCAGCAGTCAACCGCAGGCCGATTCCGCCGAAGCTCAACTGTTCGGCGTCATCGCGACCATGGCCAAATCACCTGTCGCCATTCTCCAGCAAGTCCCCAACCAGCCTTTGCACGGAGGACTACGGGAAGATGATTTGATCGCATTTACCTTTGACAAATACCTCACTAAACAAGGCGATGACTGGCCGCTGCTACTACCGATGGTAGAAAGTGCGCGGCGCGCAATGGACACCGTCTCCACCGTTATGACAGAGAAAGCCGGAGCAGCTATCAAGCGTTTCGTAATCTCCGGCGCATCAAAACGAGGTTGGACCACTTGGTTAACCGCAGCGGCGGACAAACGCGTCATCGCTATCGCGCCGATGGTTATCGACATGCTCAACATGCAGCCACAGATGGAACAACAAATTAAGTCATACGGTAAATTCAGTGGGCAAATTGATCCCTACTCCAAACTGAAAATCCAAGCTCGATTGACAACACCCCGCGGTAAACAACTTGCAGCGATCGTCGACCCCTACGCATATCGACAAAACCTAACCCTGCCCAAACTAATGGTCCTCGGCACCAACGATCCCTACTGGACGGTGGATGCATCGAGTCTCTATTACCCCGGATTAACTGGCACTAAACACCTTTATTATTTAGCCAACGCTGGTCACGGATTGGGCGCCTCCATTGCCCCCACGGTCGCGACCTTTTTTAAGAAATCAATCGACGGTGAGACGTTCGAAATGATGAAGTGGCAACATGGTACCGACGGCTTGTTCCATGTTAAATGGAAAGGCGAAAACGGTCAGGCACGTTTATGGTCAGCGACCAGTGAGACTCGCGACTTCCGCCAAAGCAAATGGACATCCCAAGATTTGATCGGTGAGAATTCCATCGGCGTAAACCTCGCTGCGCCTAAATCTGGCTGGATCGCATATTACGTGCAAGTTGAATTACCAGGCTTGCTCGCTTTCAAATACAGTATTTGTACGGAAATCCAAGTACTTCCCAAAAAGTTTCCCTTCACCTATCCTGCTGAAACCCCAAAATAGGCCTATGCGAACTTTTTACTTGGCTATCATTACCTGTGTTTACAGCCTCTTAAACGGTGAAATCCTCACGGCTACGGATGTCCCAGATACCCCCTATGTTTTGGTGTTAGGAACAGCACAAGACGGGGGTTATCCTCAAGCCGGTTGTGAAAAACAATGCTGTCAATCGTTACGGTCAAGCGGTACGACGGGAAGTCATGTCACATCGCTAGCAATCATTGATCCCATATCAAAACAACGCTGGATCATTGACTGCACCCCGGATTTTCCCGCACAGCTATCGCTACTCGACAAATATGCTCCCATCAATCAAAAACGGAAACCCGTTTCGGGAATATTCCTAACCCACGCTCATGTTGGCCATTACGCGGGTCTAATCAATTTAGGCCGTGAGATAATGGGCACTCAGGGTGTACCGGTGTCAACCATGCCACGGTGCAAGAATTTTTTAGAGACACAAGGACCTTGGAGTCTGTTGGTAAAGCTCAATAACATCACACTACTGCCTCTCAAGGCCGACGAACCCATTACGCTCAACAGTCGACTAACGATTACTCCATTTCTAGTGCCACATCGGGATGAATTCTCTGAAACGGTCGGATTTATCATTGCGGGCCCCGATCGCAAAGTGTTATTCATACCAGATATCGACAAATGGGAAAAATGGGATCGCCGCATCGAGCAACAAATCACGTCTGTCGACCGCGCGTACCTCGATGGTACTTTTTTCGATAATGCAGAGTTACCCGGGCGCGACATCTCTCAGATTCCACATCCATTCATTTCCGAGAGCATCACGCGTTTCGCCAAATTGCCTGATTCGCAACGTGATAAGGTTCATTTCATTCACTTAAATCATACAAATGCCGCTCTCCAACCCAACAGCCACGCACAACGTACAGTCGCCAAGGCTGGCATGCACATCGCACAACAGTTTTCTATTTTCAAGTTATAATTGCTGACCCATCAACTTCCAACCTGCGTTCAATTAACAACTTTCAAGGACTCCAATCATGCATTTTAACCGCCGCAATTTTATCGGGACTGCACTAGCAACGGGCGCTGTTGCTTCCACAACAGCAGTCCCAGTTCTAACCGCAGCAACCACGACGACCACATCCAAGCGTCCTGCCAATCCCATAGGAGTTTCGACCTATTCGTATTGGCGTTACCGCAAAGACACCAAGCTCCCCATCGAAGACTGTATCGACCTGGCGGCTGAAGCTGGATTTGACGCGGTTGAAATCCTGCATGTTCAAATGACGCGCGAGGACAATGACTATTTACAGATGCTGAAACAACGCGCTTTTGTAAATGGAATGAGCCTCTGCGGTTTCTCCACGCATCAAAGCTTCGTCTCACCTGATGCCGATTTCCGCCAAAAGAATATTGATCATACGCTTAAGTGCATCGAACTCGCTTATGCCATGGGCATCCCCACAATTCGCATCAACACGGGTCGCTGGGGGACGTCCAAGGACTTTGATACATTGATGGCCAACAAAGGAATTGAACCCCGACTTGAAGGGTACACCGATGAAGACGGATTCAAATGGGTCATCGACAGCATTGAGAAATGTTTAAAGAAGGCAGCTGAGTGCGGCGTGACTCTCGGACTCGAAAACCACTGGGGGATTGGACGCACGGCGGAAGCGGTCATGCGTATCGTCAACACGATCGACTCACCTTGGTTGCAGGTCACTGCCGACACGGGTAATTTTTTAGAAGATCAATACGAACAATTTGAAGCGATGGCGCCAAAATGCGTTTATGTACAAGCCAAGACTTACTTTGGCGGTGGTACCTGGTACACGCTCGACATTGACTATAAACGCATCGCCAAAATACTCAACAAAGTCGATTACCGCGGGTATATTTCACTGGAGTTCGAAGGTGAAGAAGCTCACGAAACGGCGATCCCCAAAAGTCTCGAACTATTGCGAAAAGCGTTTGGTGGTTAAGGCACAAATCCAGCCGAGTCGTTGTGCATCAACCGTTCGCATTAAATTCCTGGCGGTAACGAAACCCACCGTCAACGGGCAGTACCGTGGCGGTGATATAGTCGGCAGCGGAAGAGGAAAGAAACGCGGCAGCCTTACCGATTTCCTCGGGCCGGCCAACCCTTCCCCAAGGAAGTTGCGCGCCTTCTTCGCGAATCTGCTCTTCGGTAAATGCAAGCCGTTCGCCAGGCGTATCGATCCAACCGGGAGCTATTGCATTCACATTGATTCGGTGCTGACATAACTCCATCGCAATGGTCCGCATCATATGATTCACGCCGGCTTTGGCTGCATTATAGGCAACACTCAACGCCGCAGGCAGCTCGCCTTGCACGCTCGAGATAAACGTAATCTTACCACCCATACCGCGCTCAACCATGTAATTCGATACGATTTGGCTCATATGAAATCCTGCTGTCAACGTGCCCTTGAGTGTTTGTTCCCAAAGGTCTTCGGGATATTCAGAAAAGGGTGCGCGTTGACTAAACGCGGGGTTGCTAATCAGGATGTCGATTGATCCCATGGCTTCGATGCTCTGCTCGAAAATAGACTGGCAGCCTGCTCGCGAAAAAGCGTTCTCCGCGATCCCAACACATTTGCGACCGAGAGCTTCGATTTCTGTAACCAGCCCTGCTAGATCTGAACTATCCGGCCGATCGTTGGCCACCACATCAGCGCCTGCTCTAGCAAGTTCCAACGCACACCCACGACCGATTCCCCGCCCCGCACCAGTTACCAATGCAATTTTTCCAGACAACATGCAACAACTACGCCCTTAAAAGAATAAACAAATATCTGCGAGGATCTAATCTACAGTAATTCGGAGATTGCTTCACCACCGGGAAGCAGTGGAATCGGACGACCCTCGCGATTAACTGTGTGCGCATTAAGATTAATGCCCAGATGTCGATACATCGTCGCGAGTACGTCTTCAGGATGAACAGGCCGGTCAATCGGCATTTCGCCATTTCCGTTGGAAGCACCTATAACTTGTCCCATCTTCAATCCACCACCGACTAATAGCATACTCATCAACGCTCCCCAGTGATCTCGCCCACCAGTTTTATTAATCCTCGGCGTGCGTCCGAACTCACCCCACACAACAACGAGCACTTTTTTATCCAGACCACGATCTGCTAAATCGGTAATCAACGCATGCAACATCTGGTCTAGCGGCGGTCCAGAGATATCCATACCTCGACTCGGTCCTTCGCTACCATCCGTTGGCCGATCGTCATTAACGATGTTCAAATGCCAATCCCAACAAAGTGAATCGGGCGCCGTATTGATCGTCACAAAGCTTACGCCAGATTCGACCAATCGACGTGCCAGTAATGCCGACTGGCCCCAACGATGTGCTCCATAAAGTTGCCGAGTGGCTTCAGATTCCTGCGACAAATCAAAGGCTTGCCGAGCTTTACCACTAGTCACAATATCAAACGCGACATCGTTAAAAGCATCCATGCGAGCGATCGTCCGAGCACTATCTCGGTTACGTTGTATCCGATCAAGGTGGCTCAATAACGTCCTGCGATCTGACATGCGATCTAATGTGACATTATCTGCTAACTGCAAATTTGAAACGGCCGCTGTTAACTTTTCGTGGCCGAACGGTGATCTAAATGGATCCTGTAAAACAGTAAATGGTGCGGTGCCACTGCCGAGGTGGCCAGTGCCCATAACCTCGCCAATGTTCGGATTGCGAGTTTGCTCTTCGGATAACAAAACATAGGCAGGCATACCGGGTTGATTCGGGCCACAAAAATGCGACGTGATCGCTCCGGTGCTGGGATGCGAGGCAACGTTGTTCGTGCCAGCGTAGCCCGTGGATAACCAGTGTGCGGCAATAAAGTGGCCGTTTGTCGAATGTGCCACGCTACGAATCAAGGTTGCTTGGTCGATTACTTTACCCGTTAGCGGCATGGTTTCACAAAACCGAATTCCGGGGTGTGCTGTACCAACCGTGCCATACGGGCCGCGGATATCTACCGACGCTTGTGGCTTAGGGTCAAACGTTTCAAATTGGCTCGGTCCGCCTCCCAGCCATATCTGAATAATGGCAGTATCGTTGGTCGACTCGATTTTATTGGCGGCTTGCAAACGCAATACCTGTCCTAGGGAAAGCCCGGCACCACCTGCGGCAACAGTGCTACTCAGAAATTGTCGACGTGTAACTGTCATGTATATATTATATCAATTTGCACCAATACGCGTAAACAGAAATACGAGCGTGAATGACCACGAGGGGGGGGAACAGCTACCCATGATAATTACTGTTGACCCAACAATGCTTTGGCCACCGCACCGATCTGTTCCCGCTGAGCGTCACTGACGTCGGACATAAATGGCAACAACGGTCCTGTCACCGCAATTTCCGCTTCCTGCACTGCCGCGTGTAATACTCGAACCGGATTTATCGCATTCCGCAAATCTTCAAGCGGTTTGAAAACACCTCGAATCCGATTCACTTCTTCATAATCACACGCTCTCAACGCGGCCAACATCTGCATGGACAAAGCGGGGGCGATACAGACGCACCCAGAAGTAAAGCAAGTCACACCAAAATCACGCACGTGCGTGAGCGCCGGTTGCTCGCCGATGCCACTGACAATGCGCTGCGTTCCGACCGCATCGCACAATCGAGTTAAGAATTCGTCATCGGTCGGATCTTCATGGACAATCGCGTATTTAATCCATGACACGCTGCCATCGTCAACAAGTCGTTTAACATGTTCGACCTCAAGATAACCTGACTGTTTGATGTAGACCACGGCAGGCTTACCCGCAGTCTGAACGAAATCGCGAACACCACGTTCCACTCCGTCAAAGGTAACAACATGCGGTTGCGGCAAAATCATTGCCGTTGGGTATTGCGTATCTCGCAAGACACGAGCTTGATCGAGCATCATTCCATAGGCAGAACCTACCGACGGAATAACTAACGAATCAGGAGCTGCAATCGTCTCGAGCATAGACAACAACTCCGAAAATTCAGAAGGCGCCACATGATACAACAGGGCATTACCACCATAAAGAAGTGTCGTTACTCCCCCCGCCTCAAGATGCTTGACAATACGTTGGTTCGCTTCAACGTTTAATGAAAGGTCTTCATTGCGTGCTAGCGGTGGGACGGAAATAACACTGCCGGCTAGGTCTTCGTTGGAAATTGGCGCTGTCTGCATGGGAATTGCTTACATTCAAAAAAAAGTATTGTTATTTATTCGTAGGTTCGCTGTCGCTCTGTGATTTCAGAAATTTCTGCAACCGAGGTAAATCGTCTGCATTGATCAAATCGATTCCTTCATTATAGAAAACCTGCCAGAGGTTTTCACTATGGGGAACCGCCCAAAATCGCACCAGCTTACCCTGCTCATGTGCCGCTTTAATAATCGCACGCAACTTCTCCAACTCCTGGGCTGAAATATCACCGTATCCTTGCCATGAAAACGTTCCATTCCACGGTGCACTGACTAAGGGAACGAGGTCACTCGAAATTTTTGTGCGCAAGTCGGGAAAACGTCCGTCGATAAATACATACCGAGTCTTCAAAGCCGCAACTTCGGCAACGGGCCGACTGCCAGAAATAACAATAGTCACCGCACCTGGATACACTTTCCCATTTTCATAACGCGTCAACATGTGCAAATACGGCTTTAATTGTTTTCTCAAAACCGCTAGCGACGTAGCGCCGCTGGTCTTAAAGTCGATCAACAAAATAAAACGCTTAGCAGTCCGATAAACCTGACCGTCGTTCTCACTGACACGTTTTGCCAAGGGCGCCAGATACAGTGCTGTCAGTGTGCGATCTTCACGCAATTCAAAACGCGAGTGCCCCACCATTAAGTCACCTTCCTGCAGAATGACGTCAGCTTCGACACTAGTGAATCCGTGTTGCAAAGCATCCAATAACGGCCGTTTGTGATAGTAATCATTGTGGGCGTGCGCCCGTGATTGCGGGACAACATCAACTGCTTCCGTCGCAATGCAAATAACGCATTGAAAAACCAAAGCCGCAAAAACAATAACAAGTCGCGTCATCATGCTCCACCTTTCCACTCTTCCTAATATTCCGTCAATCGTTCCTTCACCTTGTCGTCGGACCAAATTTCAAGCGGCGAATAATTCGGATGTCGCCCGTTAGTGACATAAGGATCATTGTGTTTGGTGTTGTAACAACAGATCAATGACCACCGCGGAGCGTCGCTTCGATTTTGATCTGACCGATGAAGTAAATTGCTATGAAAAAACAATCCGTCACCAGGCTCTAATTCGCAATATACTAATTCAAATTGTTGTTGAGCGATGGCCACTCGTTCAGGATCGGCACCAACTTGATCCCCAATTTCCACATGGTCAACGCGACCGATCTTATGAGAACCACGAAGTACTTGCAGGCAACCGTTTTGCTTTGTCGCTTGGTCTACTGCTAACATGCAACTTCCCATATCCGGATACAAGCATCCATTGTCATACCAATACCCATAATCCTGATGCCATTCCCACGCTCCACCGATACGAGGTTGTTTCAACATCATCTTATGGTGATAGTGATAAACCTCATCAGCAAGCAACGACTCCATCGTTCTAACAATCCGAGCGCTGCGAACTATAGCCGTATACGGCAATGAATCATCGAGTTCGTTGCGCAGCGCCAATCGCGTTTCTCCGCCTTCGGCATCTCGTCGCACGTAAGCGTCACGAGCCAATGCCCCATCGCCTTTAGCGAATTCCAGCAAACCAGACATTTCCTGTTTGTCAAACAACGACCGGACAATCAGGTATCCATCGCGTTCAAAACCAGATTTATCTTCACTGGTCATTTCAAACATAATCATTTATCTCCGGGAAGCCCAGATCTCGGATGCAATTCACTCAAACGAAACGCATGCGACATTTGTTGTTGCCCATTCAGATCCACGATAGACACAGTGATTTTGGGATCATCTCCGGACCAATCGATATCAATCGTACCAAAGTTCTCCTGATGGAATGTTCGATCTAACAATCGATGCGGGTTCACTGTGGGTGTGCCACGCGCATGCAGTTGGTTGATACTGCTACTCGTAAAATCGTACAACGGATAAGGCACATCCGACGTCGTACGCGAGAAATCAGACCAATGTCGATCTCCAGAAATCACGAACAAACCGTTAGCCTTGGTTTTGGAAATCAGCTTCATAAACCGAGTTCGCTCTAAAGGCAAATTAGCCCAAGTCTCTTGCCCCGCGGCTGTGGGTACTAACTGAATGCTAGATGCGACAAGTCGTATCTCTGCGGGTACTTGTAGTTGCTGTTCGAGCCACTTCCACTGTGCCGCGCCAAGCATTGTCGCCTGCGGATCATCGTTGGGATAATACGGTCCACCCACTCGGCGTTCCGCTTTTTTTAAATCAGAGCGGAAATACCGCGTATCCAACAAAATAATTTGCACGCGTTTTCCCGAGGGGCCAAACACATGTGCATCGTACACTCCCGCGCGTGCCCGCCGCGGCGAGTCCGGCACATCATTCCAAAACTGTGAAAACAATTGTTGCGATGCCACCCGCTGTTTATATCCTGCTCCGCCATCATTCACGCCATAGTCGTGGTCATCCCATGTTGCCAAGACGACAGCAGATTCTTGTAGTTTACGAAACCCTACCTTTTCTCCTAACACTTTGTACTTTGCTCGCAATACGGCCATGTCGTCGCTATCGCCATAGATATTGTCACCGATGTAAAGAAATAGTTCCGGATCATATTTGAGAATATCCGAAAACAAGGGTGCTGGATTCTGTTGTTTGATGCACGACCCAAAACCGATCCGAGTTAACGGTTGCACTATCTGTTTGCCAATCATCGTTTGCGTCAGTCGGTGGTCAATCGCGCCGCTGCAGCCAGCGTCATTACAAACACCACTGGCCGTTAACAACCCACCACCCGGTGCCTGTTCAATTCCGTATCCACAATCAAACTGATAACGCCCTAACACTTTATAATCCACTGATACTTTTAGCAACGTGTTGCCGTAACAGCCAAACCACCATTTCCCATCGGCAAATGTCGCTGCCTGAATTCCCAATCTTGTCCAACCGCTGTCAATGACATGTCGTTTCTTAAATACAAACTTCATGTCGTATTCGTATAAATAGTTTTCCTGCACACCATCAGGCAAGCCCCCTACGACTAAGAATTTCCCATCATGAAATGCGATCCCACCAGCACCGTGCTTTACTTCAGGAGTTTTATAGCGATCTGTCTCCACTAACGTCCGAGCGTCATAGACAATAACTTCATTGCTGGCGTTACCCGCGGGATCATTAAACTTGCCGTAATTAACAGCAACATATATCCGCCCCGCCACATGACACAAATCCCCATGGTGACGCGCCACTTCAATTTTTTTGACAACCTTGCCCTCTACATCGGATTTAACGAGCGCGGTTGTAAAGGACCAAAACAAACTTCCCTGCCCGTCGCGACAAACGCCTTGTAAATGGTGCGTATACCGTCCTTCGCAGGCAACCGTTCCCAGAGTGTCGACCGCATCAACAGCATCGACTGCGAAAAACACAATCAACCATGTACACAATGTGCTACTAACCATCTGCCGCTTCGTTTTTATATTAATCATTTTCCAATAACTCCTATTTCGGCTGCCGATGCCCATGGTCCACCGTTGACTTCAGTGAGGACGAGGAACTTCACATACCGAGCTTGATGCGGTGAAAATACAATCTGTTGATTGACACGCTTACGGGCAAACTCGCCAACCGCAACTGGCTTGCCAAAATCTTTACCATCAGTGCTCACATAAATTTCATATTTAGCTATACCACCATTGAATCCACCGTCCTGTCGAGACAAATAACGAAACCCGGTGACCTCACGATTGCGACCTAGGTCGATAACAACGTTATGCGGATGCTTCTGGATTTCTGGAAGATACTCTGTGTGCCAATGAGTACGTGAGTTCCCATCAAGCGTAAACTTTGCAAGTCGACTACCCGCACTGCTTTCGCTGGAAACCGCGGCAATTTTGCATTCTTTTTGCGGGATCAGGCCTGTCTGGTCAAACTGTGTCACTTTTCCCAACGCCGGAGCAGGCCGAGTCGATCCGTATTTGGCTCGTCGATCTTTTTCGTGCAAAGTGGTATCACTGAAGGTTCCTTCCACCGCTGGTGAGTGGGCTTCATCCGCGAGGACTAGCATCTCTTTTAGTACGGTCGGAAGATCAGCAGCAATGTTGTTGGATTCGCTGATGTCTTTGGATAGGTCATATAACTCCCAATCTCGTTTTGTTCCTGGTTGAATAGCTTTCATGTGCTGCAGCCTCACAGCCTTCTGTCCGCCAATCTCCCAATACAGATAAGCATGCTCCTCTTGCTTTTTACTGGTACCGTCACGAGTACTAGTTCCCTGCAGTTCATTCCAGAAAGAAATTCCATCAATTCCCCCAGGAGCTTTGGCACCCGTAATATCAGCGATCGTAGGCATCACGTCAGCAAAGTACCACAGATGATCACTCACCCGGCCACCCTCAATGCGATTGGGACAATAGGCAAGTGCTGGTATCCGCAAACCACCTTCATAGAGCGTGCCCTTAGTCCCTCTAAACTCTTCTCCCGTTTCCGGATGAACATTGGCTCCATGTCGACCACGGGGGTATTCTTTTGATTTAAAATAATCGTTGCCGCCGTTGTCACCACTAAAAAAAACAATGGTGTTTTCCGCTAGACCAAGTTCCTCAAGCAGATCAACGATTTCACCAACTTGTCGATCCACCATGGTGACCATCGCTGCGTAACGACGTGCGGGTTCAGGCCACGGTTTGTCTTGATAGATTTCCCAAGCTGCATCTTCATCCGGAATGTCAAAAATACCATGCGGTGGCGTGATCGGAAGATAACAGAAAAACGGTTCGTCTTGATGATCTCGAATAAATTGTTTAGCACGATCAACGATAACGTAGTGCGAATACGTTTCACCTTGGCTACCCCCTAGGTTTCCCGCTAATTTCAACTCGCGGCTGTTCTCGATGATATACGGTGGATAGTAACTGTGAGCATGCACTTGGTCATAATATCCGACAAACAAATCAAACCCGTGGTCTTCCGGCACACCGGTCGAACCGCGACCACCACATCCCCACTTGCCAAATCCTCCCGTGGCATAACCTCTCCGTTTGAGCATGCTGCCTATCGTCTGCTCATCGCTCCGCAGTGGAGTACCTCCGCCATTAACGCGAACGGACGTGTGCCCAGAATGCTTTCCCGTTAAGAAACAACAGCGAGTGGGTGCACAAACAGCAGAACCGGCTAGTCCCTGAGTAAACCATACTCCGCGCTTAGCCAGATCGTCGATGCGCGGCGTCGTGATCGTTTTGCTTCCCATGTAGGAGGTCTCAAAATACCCCAATTCATCGGCCATGATGTAAACTACATTCAGCTTTTCTTTAGCTGGGAGTAGGAATGCCGGAACGGTTGATAATATCGCAGCAAGCGAGGCAATTTTACATAAATCACGCAGCAGTATCATAAATGTGTCCTAAATCTAACTTGTTGTCATATAAGTTTGTGTCATATTTCTATCTAATATATGCAATATTGCGTCCGCTCGCCCGTATAGAAGTAAAACAACGGCAAATCAAAAGGAAATATATATCGGCGAACCCGTCACCCGCATGTTGTCAACAAAAAATATACCCCTAGAAAGCCAATTCATTGCAAAACATCACAATCAAGAAACTCCTCGTTTCACTCCCTATAATATTTGCCTTGGCCGTTTTTATGGTTGGCTGCAACAACACTGATTCTCCCAACACTGATTCTCCCAACACTGATTCTCCCAACACTGATTCTCCCAACACTGAATCTCCCAACACTGAATCAGCGGA
>JABJJO010000035.1 GCA_018660825.1 Planctomycetaceae bacterium
GTACGGCGATGACGATAACGACCGGTATCATGACCTTTACACCGGATGGGAAACCGTTTTGCGGCAATCTTCCAGATATCGAGGGACTTTATCACTGCGCCGGTTTCTGCGGACATGGAATTGTACAGAGTCCGACGATCGGCGTGATTATGGCTGACCTGATTCTCGACGGCGAGACGCAATATGACATCGCTGCGATAGAAGCGGATCGATATTTTGATATGCCGGAATTTCAAACACGCGCTGACATTAAAACGGCGGCCTACGAAATGCACGCAGGGTACTATGGAAATGTTGAGGGTCACCAGCAATGAAGATCCTTGTGACCTGTAAACGTGTGCCTGATACGGACCAAAAGATTCATGTTAAGGAAGATGGTGGTGGAATCGACGACTCCAATTTGGCCTACGTGCTGAATCCCTTTGACGCGATTGCGGTAGAAGAAGCGTTGCGTATTCGCGAAGAGTATCAAACCAATGATGAGATTCAAATTGTTGCCGTCGGGGTGGGGGTAGCAGATTACGAATCAGAACTGCGGACTGCTCTAGCGATGGGGGCAGACCGAGCGATCTTGGTGGAAAGCACGGCGATTATGGATCCGTGGACTGTGGCGAACACAATTGCTGCCGTCGTCGCGCGCGAATCCCCGGATTTAGTGCTGATGGGTAAACAAGCGGTTGACGATGACGCCAACCAAACTGGGCAGTTCTTAGCGGCTCTGCTGCAATGGCCCCAAGCAACCTTTGCCTCAAATATAAGATTCGGGGGACTCGGGTTACAAGTGGCGCGGGAGACCGACCAAGGTATCGAAGAAATTGAAGTCCCGCTGCCGGCAGTGGTGACCGCTGATTTACGATTAAACGAACCGCGCTACGCCTCATTACCGAGTATTCTTAAGGCCCGTAAAAAAGAGATCGAAATCATTGCACACGCTGACTTGCAGGTTGATGCCGATCCGAAACTAGAGGTATTGTCAATGAAGTCTGAGATTAGCCAACGCAGTTGTGTAATGCTGGACAATGTGAATAGCTTGATCGAGATCATTAGGCCCTAATCCCATCGATTAAGATAGCAATGAAAACATTAGTAATCACCGAGAGCGACGAGAGCGACATTCGCTTGGGTTCGTTGTCCGCAATCGCATTCGCTCAGTCGTTGCCAGAAGCCCAGTTGGATACTCTCTGCGTAGCGGACGTTTTCGGCGAAAACCCTACGGCCGATTCTCACGCAGCGGTAATTGCCGCAGCGGTAAATCAAAAGTCTTACGAGTTAGTGGTCGCGGCGGCAACAACTTACGCTAAAGATGTTGTTGCAAGAGCCGCGGGACTCTGTGGTGGTTCGATGGCCAGTGATGTGATAAGCCACCGGTTCGATGGTGATCAACTCCTGCTTGACCGGCCCATGTTCGCCGGCGCTGTGACTGCAACCGTCACGCTTAGCAGTATTCCGAGATTCATAACGGTGCGTGCGTCAGCATATAATCCCGTTGAAAGAAGCATTGTCGACAATCTAAACTCGCTTGATACCGAGTCGCTTGATGTTGATTACTCGGATGTGCCTTGTGCTCATTGGAAAAGTTTGGCCTCTCGCGCTAGTCACCGTCCGGATGTCACGGAAGCGAAAATCGTGGTGTCAGGTGGCAGAGCGTTTAAGAGTACTGAGGATTTTGAACGACTTGTTGGCGGACTAGCCGACGGACTCGGCGGCGCCGCGGGCAGTTCACGCGCGTTAGTCGACGCGGGCATCACACCTAACGACTTGCAGGTTGGGCAAACCGGCAAGATAGTTGCACCGGATATATACATCGCGCTTGGAATTTCTGGCGCTGTACAGCATCTTGCTGGCATGAAAAACTCCAAAACGATCATCGCCGTTAACACAGACCCGGACGCTCCAATTTTCTCAGTTGCGGATTTTGGCTTAGTAGGTGATGTGTACGAAGTGGTCCCCCAATTAATAGCGGAACTCAATGGTTAAGCTGTTGTCGCAAATAGCCGGTATCGATAAAACGGTCACCCGTGAAATCCTCGGGAACGTTGACCCCATTTCACGTACTGTCTTTTACGTGCTTACCGTATTCGCCCTATGCTCATTTGTTCACGGCCTGTGGTCACGGTGGGTTCTCTGGAAGCAGGGACGCCGATCTGATGCTTCGCCATGCTCGTTACCACTCGGTGTCATCGTCAGTCGTGTTGTTGGGAGAATTTTATTACAGCGTCGTGTTCGGCGGCAACGCAAAGCAGCCGGTCGAGCTCATGTGTTGTTGTTTGCAGGCTTTGGCATCCTCTTCATCGGTACGATATTGATCGCGATCGAACACTACAGCGCGGCAGCGATTGGACGATCGCCACTGGACCCAATATTCCACAAAGGGTTGTATTTTGTGATCTATGAATTTGTGCTCGATACAGCGGGATTGGCCCTGCTGGCGGGGTGTCTGTGGTTTTTCAACCGCCGTTTCAAATCCGATTCGAGTATGGCTCATGTCCGCAGTGATTATGTCGTGCTAGGTTTGCTCGTGTCACTTGTGATCACTGGCTACGTTGCCGAAGGCTTGCGGATTACGCTAGAGGATACGCCACTTCCCGGATTCTCCTATGTCGGATTATTGTTCGCCTGGCCGCTACAGTGGTGGGGGGTAACTTCCGAAAACGCCGCGCCGATACACTTAACGCTGTGGTGGCTGCACGTGGTTCTAGCTTTAGGGCTGATTGCACTCTTTCCGCATACTCGATTATTGCATTCGCTTGCCGGTGCAATAAACCTAGCGTGCAGCGAGCAAACGTTGGGCGTAATGCAACCGATCAGTATTGAACAGGTAGAAGAAACGGGTCTAGTGGGCGCAGAAAAGTTCACGGATTTTACGCGTTGGCAATTGCTGTCGCTGGACGCTTGTGTCTCCTGCGGGCGTTGTGAGGAGCTGTGCCCCGCCGATCAAGCGGGCAAGGTGTTGTCTCCGCGAGATGTAGTTCAGGGATTACGGTGTGTGATGGAGTTGGGGAATGTGCCGTTAAACAACGGGATATCTAACGACGCTGCCTGGGCGTGTACAACGTGTCACGCTTGCGTAGAAACGTGCCCGTTGGGAGTGGACCCATTGGAGTTTATTACGGATGTACGCCGTAACCTTGTGGCTGAAGGAAAACTAAAAGGGCCACCGGGACAAGCATTGCAAAAGATGCAGCGCTCCGGCAACCCGTGGGGACTGCCAGCGGATGAACGTTTGACTTGGTCTGAAGGATTAGACGTACCGTTGGTAAACGATGTAGAAGATTTCGAAATCGTATATTGGGTCGGGTGCGCCGCAGCATATGACCGACGGATACAAAAGGTAGCCCGCGCGGTTGTACAATTACTGCAGGCGGCCAAGGTCAAATTTGTGGTCTTGGGTCCGGAGGAACGCTGTACCGGAGAGTCGGCGCGGAGGATGGGCGACGAGTTTCTGTTCCAAGAGTTGGCGGCCAATAACATATCTACTTTCAGTAAATATCCCATCAAGAAGATCGTGACACATTGTCCGCATTGTCTTAATAGTTTCAAGCACGATTATCCACAGTTTTACGAAGAGTTTGGCGGGGGCGATGATTTCCATTTCGAAGCAGTACATCACACTCAGTTCTTAAGCGAGTTGCTTGCGGCAGGTCGGCTTGCGATTCCCGAGAATGCACAGGGCGGTAATGCAGTTGCGGCGTTACTGACTTATCATGACCCGTGTTATTTGGCGAGAGTGAACGGCATTACGGAATCACCCCGCGAACTGATTCAACTGACCTTGCCTGAGGAATCTGTGGTTGAGTTATCGAGGTGTGGCGAAAATACTGCTTGCTGTGGCGCGGGAGGCGGCAGAATGTGGTTTGATGATGAGGCGGTTGAACGAACGGGCAGTGGACGGGTGGACGAAGTAATTGAAAGCGCGGCAAAAACACTGGCCGTAGCCTGTCCTTTTTGCCTTACAATGATGAACGATGGTTTGGCGGCACGGGAGGCGGCGGTAGAGGTTAGGGACGTGGCGGAGTTGCTGCTGGAAGCGCTAGGGACTGCGAGTTAGTACTAAAGATGTTATGCAATTAGAGGTTTTTGATATTGAACGTCGAAAATAACATTGATGAATCTGAATCGTCATTTAGCGAGACGTTTTTAGTGACGGCATTTGCCATTGCCGTAGCGTTCTCAACGTATTTCTGTATGTACGCGTTTCGTAAGCCGTTCTCAGCCGCGAGCTACGAAGACATGAAGTTCCTCGGGACTAATTTCGACCTAAAGACCATCTTTGTGATAAGCCAGATCGTGGGCTATACGTTATCCAAGTTGATTGGGATTAAGGTAGTCTCGGAGGTATCACGGCAACGACGTTTTGGGATGTTGGTGGGGTTGATCTTCGTTGCACAATTGGCGTTGTTCGGATTCGCGTTCCTGCCACCAGCGGGCAAGGTAATATCGATTTTCTTTAATGGATTGCCCTTGGGA
>JABJJO010000063.1 GCA_018660825.1 Planctomycetaceae bacterium
AGCACAGCCAAGTATGCTGCTAAAGCAAACCACCAATTAGTCCAAACTGGACAGTTCAAACAAGCCTGTTGCCCATTTGCTGGCAAACCAGTCAACCCAGACAAAACCTGCGATGTTGCAGGCGTCAAAGTTGGCGTATGCTGTGGCAATTGCCAAGGCAAACTTGCTAAAATTGAAGACAAAGTAACGACCGTCTTCAACGACGCAACTTTCAAGAAAGCTTTCGTCAAAGTCAAAGCTAAGAAGAAATAAGCTTACTTTGCATTAGCTTTGAGCGGTCAACGTTTTTTACGTTTTCTGCTCAACAAAACAGAAAGGGAAGTATTCTTCGGAATACTTCCCTCTTCTTATGCCTCCGAGAGCAACGTTGCGTGCAGAAATCAATGCAAGTGGTATAACGCGATTAAGTTTTCCTTTTAACGCGTAAAATGCTCAGCGGAGCACTCGACCGGGAGTACCAGTCATCCTCGACAGACCTCCGTGCGATGTCGATGCCCGCTAGTGCAATTGACCCAATCTCCGAAAATCCCTTTCTTTCTCGTTGTAACCATCATTGAGCAAGTAACTCTATTGCTGGTAAACTGTAGGGAGACTCGACGGATCAAGGAGTTCAAACCGTATAACAATTGAGAGCAACAATTAAATGAAAATTCTAGTTGGTTGGGAACCCTCGCCGGAAATTGAAACCATAGAATTGATGCTCAATGTTGGTTCACACGAAGTCGTGATCTGTCGTCATGCAGCCGTTTATATTGACACACTAAATAAGAGCCACTGGGATGCCGTTCTACTGTCCCTTGACTTCCCGAGTGCTGACGAAGCCACTGCTATCTTTAAGGCAACTCAAGAAGCACTGCCTACATCGCCAATCGTGGGTGTCATTCGCAACAGCGAATTTGCCAGGCTCATTGAATACATCTCCGATGGTCTGCACTCGCACATCATCCGTGACGACGACCAAAACTTCATCATGTTGCTAATCTCCATTCTAGAGGCAGCCGAAAAGAATGTCCGAGCGTTAAGAGATCAAGTAGTCGCCGAACGACTAAGCGAAGAAGTGCGTTCTGTGCGGAAGCTTCAGGAATCAGTCGTCCCCAAGGATC
The DNA here is from genome assembly GCA_018660825.1 of Planctomycetaceae bacterium. Taxonomy (GTDB): domain Bacteria; phylum Planctomycetota; class Planctomycetia; order Pirellulales; family Pirellulaceae; genus UBA721. The sequence continues at coordinate 1,104 of JABJJO010000063.1, forward strand.
TTCCCAAACTACGTGACTACAGTGTGGTAGGACGTTACGAACCTTCGGAAATCCGCGTCGATGGTCGCAACGTGGTCGTCATGGCAGGCGGGGATTACTACGACTCCTTTGCTCTCAATGACGACCAACTTGTAATGCTTGTCGGTGATGCGTCTGGGCACGGCGTCAAGGCTTGCATGTCCATCATGACTATGCACACCCTAATTCGCATGATTCGCGAAAACCGCTTTATTGACACGGCTGAATTTGTCGGTGCCGTAAACGAACGGCTCTGCCGTAGCGACATTGTTCAAGACGAAGGGGGATTCATTACGCTACTGTATTCCATCCTCGATACTTCAACACATCAATTGCAATGGACCTGTGCCGGGCACCCACTGCCTCTATTGCAAAACATGGATACCAATGAGATTTCCACTCTCGGGGATGAAGACCAAATCGGATTACCTTTAGCGGTAATGCAAGGCTGGAATTACGAATGTCTGTCTGCACACATCCCGCCCCGCAGTCGAGTGCTCCTTTACACCGACGGACTCGATGAAGCATTTCCGCCGGAAGGTGACGCATTAGCGGATCAGTTCGGTGTTGCTGGAATTACCGATGCCCTCAAAGAATCTATCAACATGTCGTTGGACGAGGCAATGAATCACTTATTCAACAAGTCCACAGAAATCACCGCTGGGGCCGGACGACACGACGACACCTCGGTCATGATGATCGAGCGCAAATAGATCAATCACGGACCTAATAGGACCGACTTAACCGGAGCAACGATATCTTCAAATCGAGGTTGCCCATAAGTCACGATAAACGGCGGGAGCAACTGATCCGGCGGGAAGTTATCCTGATGCCGCAGTGCTCGTATCACATCCTGCCGACCATGATAGATTCCCTGTTCGACCAAAACATTGGCAAAATCCAGCACGCACAATTTCGGCTCAAAACGAGACTCCAAAGTAAAGACCATCACCGCGTCTTTACTGCGTTTGTCGGAAAGTTGCGACTGTTGGAACAGATGACCAAAACCACGCAGCATGCTATCAGCTAAATTCGTACCATCTCGCAATTGAGCAGGCGCAGCATCAATCAAAACAACATGTGTCGCCCCCCACAACACCGCCGCTTCGAGCGGGGCATTATGAGCGAACCCTCCATCAACTAACTCAATGCGGTCACCTTGATTGGGCACGTCGAACAACTCGTGTGCTGGAAACACAGGGTAAATGGAACTAGAGCCAAGTACAATATTAAGTAACTGCTCGGGGTGACGTTGCATATCGATACCGCGAGTCCCATAGCGAGGTTGCGGTTGATCTTCGTTAGCTGCGAAAAAGAAATATAGATCGGATGGCAGGGAACTTCTATTTTTTGCGATGGCGGTCGCCGTTAGAACCAAATCCCGTTTAACTAGACCTTGGCTGATCAGATTTTCGCTTAATTGCTCTAGCTTCATAACTGAGTTTCCAACGGTAACTGCATCGCTTGGAACGTCACCTACTAATCCGGAAAACCCCTTGTATATTTCTTGGGTCATGCCATCACCGGAAGACAAAGTCGCATGCCCCAAAAACATTACTCCCATTTGTAGCAGCGGTAACCCTAAGATGCCCAAGGTAAGCAACAACCCCGTCCTTAACCGTCTCAGTTTCTGAAC
>JABJJO010000140.1 GCA_018660825.1 Planctomycetaceae bacterium
AGGCAAACCAGGTGAAGGCGAAGGCAAACCAGGTGAAGGCGAAGGCAAACCAGGTGAAGGCGAAGGCAAACCAGGTGAAGGCGAAGGCGGAGAAGGCAAACCAGGGGAAGGCGGAGAAAGTGGTCAGCAAGACGACAATCCGGCTCGCAAGCGTTTGGAAGAAGCTCAAGAACAGATGAAGCAGGCTCAAATCGAACTTGAAAATGCCCGCCGCAGTGAATCTATTGAAGCACAAGAAGAGGCCAAAAAAAAACTCGTTGAAGCTAAAGCACAACTTGAGGAAATTCTTCGACAGTTACGCGAAGAAGAACTGGAAAGGATGTTAGCTTTGCTGGAGGGTCGTTTCCGAAAAATGCTTGAAATGGAGCTCAAAGTGTATGAAGGAACATTGCAACTTTCAAAAATCCCTAAATCAGAACAGAATCGTGAAGTCCAAGTTGCAGCCAACAAGCTAAGCTTTCAACAACGACGTATTGGACTGGAAGCTGACAAGGTACTTACACTACTGCTTGAGGAAGGCTCATCAATTGCATTTCCTGAAACTGTCAAAATAATGCGAGAAGACATGGAACAGGCTGCCAGTCGCTTAAGTCAATTGAAGGTTGGCCGTATAACGCTTGGCATTGAAGAAGACATCATCCAGTCCATTGAAGAAATGATCGAAGCACTACAGCAAGCTCAACAAGATTTAGAGGAACAGCAGCAACAGCAACAACAGCAACAACAACAGCAACAACAGCAAGAACAACCACTTGTCGACCAATTAGCCGAACTCAGGATGATCCGATCGCTTCAACTACGCATCAACAAACGCACGAAACGATACTCGCGCCTGCTCGACGATCTCGATGATCCAGCCGGTCAAGCAATGGACGTCGACTTGATTACCGCGTTGCAGAAACTTTCCGACACGCAACGAAGCTTACAACGCATCACTCGTGATATCGTACTTGGAAAGAATCAATAACAGTTACAGCCTTTTTTCGCTGGACATTTACACTATGAGTTTCAAATCAACCATCACTAGTGCTGTTCTCGCAACGTTTTTTTGTGTTGCCATGGCAGCAACAACAGTTTCTGCTCAAGATGAACTTGAAAAGAGAGCCAGTTGGTCTTTTCCCGATCAACTAACAGTCAAAGCCAATCTAGATAAATACCTTAGCGACTCTGAGGTTTCCGAAGCCATCCTGCAACAGATCACGGTTCTGTGGGAAATACCTATTGAATCAAGCGACCGCTCACTGTTGCTTGACCAGCTCATCAACAGCTTCGCATTAGCAAACAAAGAAGTACGCGAACTTACAACCCGCCTAGAAACTACTCCGGCAACAGCGGCAAATATTATCCCAGCGATGCTTACCGACGAGTCCCAGAACGACTTCCTGCGAAATAATCTACGACTCTTTTACGCTCGCTGGTTGGCTCATAGTGACCTGCAAGATGAGTGCTTACAAGTACTTGAGGGGATAACCCCAAATCAAGTTGTCGATCCAGCGACATTGTTATTTTATCAAGCCACCGGTTACCACCGCCTTCTCGCCAAAGACGTTTGTCTGCAGAAAATAAATCTGTTGTTAGAGAACGAAGAACAATTACCGCGACGTTACAGCACGATTGCCAACTTAATGAAAGCAGACGTCGGACCATTAAAGCCTGACTCCTTGGACGAAGTGGCTCGCTTGATGGCGGACATTCGCCGCCGATTGAAACTTGGACGAGCGGGCACTAGAGTCCGCCAAGAAGAAGAAGATGTCATTGCCAAACTCGACAAGATGATTGAAGAATTAGAACAACAACAACAACAACAACAATCCGGCAGCGGCGGTGGCAGTTCCAGTTCAAGTTCGCCCGCGCAAGATTCATCCAACCTTGGTGGTTCTGGTCCAGGTAATGTCGACAAAAAAAGCGTTAAAGAAGGCGATGACTGGGGAGCTTTACCACCACGGGAGCGACAAAAAGCACTACAGCAAATCAGCAAAGAATTGCCAGCTCATTACCGCGAAGTGATTGAAGAATATTTCCGAAAACTGGCTCGTGACGAAGGTTAACGAAACCACATATCCAACATCGCCACCGCTATTCGCTGGCACATCGAACAAGCTCTGAGGGGGGCGATTAATCTCATATGTGGACAACCGTTCTTTTATCGGCAGCGCTACTTGTACCCACCGAGGTACAGGTAAACCTACTGCAAGGGGATCCAGTCGCCGGAAGTATCTCAATGCTGACTAGCCAAGAAATTACACTGACTGGGAAATCCGGGGACACTCGATACGCATTAGACCAATTGCAGTCAATCGTCTTTGCACAACAGACGGTACCTGCCAAAGATGCAACCACTCTGGTTACACTTCACGATGGATCTAGTTTCCACACAAAATCAATAACCCTTACGGGCGAACAATGCACGATGGTTATTGGAAATGCTCAGTCTTTCATCTGTCGTGCTGACAGCATCCGCGATATCCAATTTAAGTCCTTGACCGACGAGGCATTGCGGCAATATCAGCAAATTATAGCGGCGGATAGTGCAGAGGACATTTTAATAGTGCAACGTCCCGCGGGTGCTATCGATCAACTTGAAGGCATCGTCGAGGCGATTGATGGGGAATTCGTCACATTCAGTTTTGACGGTGATAAAATACCCGTCGAAATCGGCAAATTGGCTGGTATTCGACTCGTGAAACCCGCCAACAAGGAAACATCCAAGTCTCGCTGTCGAATCACCGACGCGTTAAACAACGTTTGGCAAGTGAGCCAACTCAAGCTCATTCCCGAAAACCAAGAACTGCAAACAAAAACTTGCACCGGCGAGTCCTTGACCCTCAAACTATCTGAATTACGTCGGCTAGATTTTGCGAGCAATAATATCCTGTATTTAAGTGACATAACCCCAGAGGCTGTTGAATGGACACCGTTTTTGTCGGGTAATTTAATCCGAAAAAGATTGTCGAAGGTTTACGAACCACGCATGGATATTTCCGTCGATGGAACTCCGCTGATGGTTGGAACGGAGACCTATTCCAAAGGAATGTCGATCCATAGTCGAACGGTAATGTCACTGAGACTACCAGATATTTATTCCAAACTACAAATGGATATCGGAATTGATCCATCGATGCGCGGTCGTGGGCACGTGGAATTGACAATCCTCGGGGACAACAAGCAGTTGTTTCAGGATTTCGTTACCGGTAGTGATAAACCGCGAACCTTAGACATAAACATCGCCGAGGTTAGGCGTATTACGATCAAAGTTGACTATGGAAAAAACCTTGACATCGGCGACCAATTGAACCTGGGTAATGCACGAGTATTGAAATAACATTATTTAAATGAACAACATGTAGATGGGGATGCGTAACCGGCAAACCACAACGTATTTCTTGGAGACAGACGTGATTTTTACTTTACGCACAACACAAACATTAAGCTCTACATTAGCAATTGCATTACTACTTTGCACATCTTCGGTTCAAGCAACCGACGTTCCATCAGCAGTATTGTCGGCTCAAGCTAAACGCATTGCAGCGATCCGCAAGGCCTCTGCTTCGACCGTTATGGTGTTCGCTGCCGGAGGCAAGGGGGGCGGTTCCGGCGTTTTAATCAGTCCTGAAGGTTACGCATTGAGCAACTTTCACGTCGTCAAGCCTGCTGGTGCAGCCATGAAATGTGCGCTCAACGATGGACAACTTTATGATGCCGTTGTCGTCGGCGTCGATCCTGTTGGGGATGTCGCTTTGATAAAAATGATCGGTCGCGACGACTTTCCATTCGCAAAGATGGCCGACAGTGACAAAGTAAGATTGGGGGACTGGTGCTTTGCCGTGGGAAACCCATTCCTACTAGCCACCGATTTTCAACCCACCGTAACCTATGGCATCGTATCCGGAGTACATCGGTATCAATACCCAGCCGGCACTTTGTTAGAATACGCGGACTGCATCCAAACAGACGCTTCAATTAACCCTGGAAATTCAGGTGGCCCATTGTTCAATGCGAACGGCGATCTCATTGGTATTAATGGACGCGGGTCTTTTGAAAAACGCGGACGTGTCAACGTCGGAGTTGGATATGCGATTTCAATTAATCAGATCAAACATTTTCTAGGCTATTTACACAGTGGCCGTTTTCTCGACCACGCTACGCTCGGTGCTAACATGGTAACCGATGAAAATGGCGCCGTTGTCGTCTCCAACATCATCGAATCCTCGGACGCCTATCGCCGAGGCTTGCGTTATGGAGATCAACTTCTGTCATTCGGTGGCAGGCCAATTAACACCGTCAACGGATTTAAAAATGCACTAGGGATTTACCCTCGAGGTTGGAGAGTACCCATTAGTTTCTTGCAAGACGGGAAACAGATCGACACATTCGTTCGCCTTGCCGGAGTACACAGCCCAGAAGAGTTGCTAGCCAAAGTGCAGCCCAAGCGCAAGCCCCCAGCACCTCCTCAAGAACAAGAGAAACCCAAGGATGATCCACCAGAGGCAAAGCCACCGGTTAAAAACAACAAAAAAAAGGCGTTCTCGCCGGAAGTTGCGCCCTTCATAGAAGCACGCCATGGTTATTCAAACTACTATTTTAACAGGCTCAATCAAAATCGCATTTGGGACAAGTACATCGGTTTAACCCAAGCCGACAAACTTCTTGGCAATTGGGTTATTGCTGGAGAGATCGGAAACCTAGGGGCAGCCACCATCAATCTACAAGCGAATCGAGTTGATGCCAAATTACCACAGGGCACGACATTCGCTGATCTTGACGGTGAACTCAACGCGCAAGATGCTCCTCGAGGCAGCGGAGGGATGCTCGTCGCTCTACACATGTGGAAGCACATCATGCAAGTCAGTCCGGCACGCTTTGGCGAGGTCTACTATCTTGGCTCTATGCCCACTCCCAAGCATTCACAAAAACAAGACGTCCTCATCGGCACTCATAGTGTCATTGAATGTCGTTATTATTTTGATCCTAAATCCGGTCATTTGACTTCTCTAGAAATGTACCCTGACCTCGGTGTCGACCCTTGTGAACTCTATTTCAGTGACTACAAAGAAGTCAACGGCCATTTATTGCCGCATCACATAGAGGTCATTCACGGCGAAGTCACCTATGGAGAACTTATCATTTCAAGTTATCAGTTTCCCACAGTCGTTAAGGGAGCGAATTGAACTATGTCACGATTATTTGTAAAACGTCTGTCCATCCTGAGGCCTCTATTGATTGCAACGTTGGTTCTCAGTGGACTAGCATCCTCAAGCCAAGCGAACGACCTTGCTTTGGCCTCCAATACAGTTCAAAGCAAGATGGTAAAAATCTACGGAGCGGGGGGACTGAAAGGGCTCGAAGCTTACCAAAGTGGATTTCTCATTAGCGGTGATGGACACATTTTAACGGTGTGGAGTTATGTATTAGATACAGACTACATCACCATCGTATTAGATGATGGTCGGAAATTTGAAGGAAAGATTGTCGGCGCTGACCCGCGACTGGAAATGGCTGTCTTGAAAATTGATTCTCAAGAACTTGATCACTTTTCATTAAGCAAATCAGTCGTTCTGCAACCTGGTGCCCGCATCCTAACGATTAGCAACCTATTTGGAGTAGCCACTGGCAATGAACCATGTAGCGTTCTGCATGGAATCGTCGCCGCCACGACTACACTCAATGCTCGTCGTGGTGCATTTAAATCACCCTACCAAGGCCCCGTCTATGTGCTCGATGCCATCTCAAACAACCCAGGTGCCGCAGGTGGCGCCCTTACCGACAGTCACGGGAATTTAGCTGGATTATTAGGCAAAGAACTTCGCAATGCCCAGAACGGAACATGGCTCAACTACGCGTTACCAATCGCTCAACTGACCACAGCGGTGGAAGATATTATTGCGGGGCGCACTCGCCCGCGAAGTTTTGACGAAACAGTCAAACGACCGGAAAATCCACACACACTGAAATCACTTGGGATTCGCATGGTTCCCGACGTACTTACCAAAACGCCACCGTTCGTCGACTCGATCACCCGTAAATCTGTCGCTGAGCAAAAAGGATTCCAACCCGATGACCTGATACTGTACTTAAACAACCGCCGTATCGATTCACTCAACACACTTATTAATGAAATTGCATTGATCGATAAAATCGACCATATCACCGTGGTCATCCAACGTGACAACAATTTGATTAACATCACATTACCCGGACAATAAACAACTCAAACACATGTTTACAATAAACAGCGTTATCTACAAATCATGATTATTTTTCACAACCAGCAACTACCGCTATTCAAACAACTTCTTCTCATAGCGATTACCTCAACCTTTGTCATCACTTTAACAAAGAGTTTAACCGCTCAAGATGATCTGCTTGCCCAAGAGGAAAGAGCACTACAACAAGCAGTCTCTCAAGTCGCTGCAAGTGTGGTACAACTCGAAGTTCTAGGCGGTTTAGAAACTGGCAATGACGGTCCTGTCTCGGGACTGGTTGTCTCCAATGACGGATACATTTTATCGAGTGCGGTGAATTTCCGGCCATCATTTACTTCCATATTAGCAAGTACTCCGAGCGGAAAGCGGGCGACCGCCACCCTGGTTTCACATGATTACAATCGCAATTTAGTTCTGCTCAAGGTTAACACTACCGAGCAATACACCACGGCGTCCCCCGTACCCCATACAGAGATTATTGTCGGCCAATGGTCTATCGCCCTCGGCAAGACGTATTCACGTGAGGTGGTGAATCAGAGCTTAGGAATTATTAGCGCGACCAACCGAATCTGGGGCAAAGCCATCCAAACCGATGCTAAAATTTCACCCGCAAATTATGGTGGTCCCTTAATTGACATTCAGGGTCGAGTCTATGGAATCTTAACACCGCTCTCACCACGTGGTCAAAACCCCACCGACGGCACCGATTGGTACGACTCCGGCATCGGATTCGCCGTACCACTAATTGATATCCTGCCACACTTAGACACGCTTAAAGCAGGTAAGGACCTGCACTCCGGATTGCTTGGCGTTTCCCTCAAGTCTGGTGACATTTATGACCTACCGGCAGAAATTGTCGCTGTTCAACCCAAATCTCCCGCCCGCACAGGTGGCCTTCAAAAAGGCGATACTATCATCAAAGTCAACGACGTGTTGATTAGTCGTCAAGCACAACTACGGCATGCGTTAGGCAGTCAATATGCCGGTAACACGATTGCGATTTCCGTCAAACGGGATGACCAGGTCGTCACTACCAAAGTCACGCTCGTCGAAAAACTGGAACCCTATGAACACCCACTTTTGGGAGTACTTCCGGATCGCAATTTTGAGAAACCGGGCACAAAAATCCGGCACATCTATATGGATAGTCCAGCACAACAAGTCAAGCTTCAACCGGGCGATATCATTACACACATCAACAATGAAGCCGTCGCCGATCATAACGCCCTGCGACTGGTCTTATCAAACTTCGAACCTTTAGACGAACTCACGCTGACTTATCTACGCAACAACGAACCCACCACGGTGTCTCTCGAACTAGGCAACATACCTCAGCAGGCACCAACAATCTCGCCACATGCGACTCCCACCACGGCAGCGGCAGCGGACACATTGGCAACCGGATTGATTGACCTAAAACTTCCCGAAGAAAAGAACGAGTGCGTGGCCATCATCCCCACTAATTACCGTCACGACGTACCGCACGCACTAATCGTCTGGTTACAGGCACCTGGTGAGCCAGACAATGAGAATCTGCAGGCCCAGTGGGCCGCACTTGGCGAACAATATCAGGCTATCGTGTTAGCTCCACAGTCGGCGGATCCCGCCCGCTGGAATCCTAGCGAAGTTGATTTTATTCGCAAGACGATCGACAACGTATTATCCATATATACGATCGACCGCAATCGCATTGTTGTTCATGGACAACAAGCCGGTGGCAGCATGTCGTATCTCGTCGGATTTTCCCATCGCGATTTGATCCGTGGCGTCGCACCGCTGGATGCGTCGTTACCTATTCGAGCGGCAATCAAAGCCAACGACCCCGGCGAACGATTGGCGTTCTATGCATTTAACCTGAAAGAATCCAAGCTCGCAAAAGCTTCTGCAGCCGGACTTAAGCGACTCACTGCCGCGAAATATCCCGTTACGGCCGTCCAACTTAGTGACAAGGCAGGACTATCGGACAGCGATCGCATACAATTCTTGCAATGGGTCGATTCACTAGACCGGATCTAGTTCAATGGATATCTAGTCGCCATCACATCGTTCACATCTATTTTACTTACGCTTAACAATTTAAAATCAAACTGATTCATTACAAACATCAAGGAGTAGCACTATGGAAAAGTGGCCAATTGGAGTTTTTACAAGTATCGATGCCGGTTTGGGAGTCAAAATTGAAGTAGCTCACGAACTGGGTGTGCCAACCATTCAACTACATGCCCCAGCTAAGGAAACCCGAACGGCTGAAAATGCAGAAAAGTTTCTCGCATATCTTAGCGAACTCGGCATAACGCTTACCGCAGTATTCGGTGGTTTCGAAGGTGAAAGTTATGCAGATATTCCCACTGTTGTGGAAACGGTTGGGATTGTGCCACCCGCTCTACGAACCGCTCGCGTTCAAGAAATGAAAGAAATTGCTGACTTCGCTCACATGCTTCAGTGCGACGTGGTTGCGTTACACCTCGGCTTCATTCCCCACGACAAGTCCGATCCGCTCTATGGCGAAGTGATCGAGGTTACTCGCGACATTCTAGATCACTGCAAGAACAACAACCAAAACTTGCACTTAGAAACGGGACAAGAAACAGCCGCGGGGCTGATTGAGTTTATTTGTGATGTCGAGCGGGACAACTTGTTTATCAACTTTGATCCGGCCAATATGATTCTTTATGGAACAGGTGAACCCATCGAAGCATTACGCCAGGTTGGCGCGTTAGTTCGCAGCGTACACTGCAAGGATGCAACATGGTCCGACAAACCGGGTGTTGAGTGGGGTGCCGAAGTGCCCTTAAACGACGGCGCCGTTGGTATGGAAGACTACTTGCGAACACTTGATGAAATTGGATACACCGGACCACTGACGATTGAGCGCGAAATCCCTCAAGATCCTGAACGCCAAAAAACAGAAATTGGCAATGCTGTCAATCTTTTAACGCAGCTAAAGGATAAAATCCACTAACAGCTTTGCCAGCACCTGTTCATTCTTTGAGATTTTGACGTAAACGCATATGGATCATAAAAAACGCCTCAAGGTGGTATTCATCATTTTGGTACTCATCACTTGCGGGATGTGGTATTTCGGCCCATCTGGTGGATCCCCCCAGACTTGGATGAGTTTGCGGATCACGACATTCTTTGGCGTGCTGCTGCTAGCATTTGACGATGTCAAAAAACTGTTGCTAAAACTAAACGGTCCCATCGGCATCCTCATCGGGATCGGTTTGCTAGTGGCTGTCGTCTACAGACCATCAGCCAAATTGATTTTGCCGTTACTCATCGGCTGCATCGCCTTATTAGCCCTCTTGGGATTCGTCCGCCGCCAATTCGGCAAGTAAGGGCATTGCCTATTTTTCATATTCGTGTAAATTCGTGGTGAATTTATTCAAAATGGCAGCAAATGACTTTCTCGCCCGACGCTTACCGTAGCAAGTCACGTTTGATTTGGGCCATATCACTTCCATCGGGCGTCGAATCGTCATCAACGTCATACCAAGATTCTTGGAACTGAATGTGCCCGCCTTTCCCAGTAGCACCTTGTCGGATTGCGACGTTGGTGGTGAGGGCAATCACAGCATCACTTAACGCAACATGCGGATTACAGCGCGGTTGATTTTCTGGTGATGAATGACTAATACAGTAGGCCCAGTGCTCAATTTCTTCTGTATAACCTCGACTTACTGGCCCTGTCTGAGCGGCTTGAGCAACCGGAGCAGCTTCACCACTCGCTTGCGTGTCGAGCGTTGGTCCACCTGCATCTGTTTTTACTCCAACTTTGGTCGTTGTACTCGACCCTTTAAAGAGCATCATTTCTTTTTCTTTTTCTAAGACCAATGTTCCTTTAGTCCCCATGACGACTTCGCCATACCCACCAAATCCATTCCCATTAATAGAAGAATAGGTAACCACAATTTTCTTATTGTCATCCTTTTCATAACTTGGCACCGCTGCTTTTCCAACACCAGTCCCAAAATCTGCGTAACCGACATCGAACGCCTCTTCATAACCTGGAGCAGGAAATTCCAGCATGCAATAAACATGATCTTCAACGTGCCGGTCGGCACCAAATAAGTGGCGACCACCAACAGCATGCACACTTAGCGGTTGAGCTTTCTTGCCATCGCGGCGGAGCGCACTACAAAAGATGCCAGCCGCATCCATTTGGTGACTGCCTAGTTCGGCCATAAGTCCACCACCGGTACGTTCCCACAGTCGCCAGCGTGCTAGTTCTTCTAACGCAGACCGTCGGTGACCTGCCGGGAATTCGAATTCTTGGAATCCATGTTTCAACGCTCGTTCTTCCACCAACTCGCTGTCGCTATCCCAGGCCTTCCATTGGGCTAACTTGTGTTCTAATATTTCGCGAGCGACAGGATCCTTTTCCTTTTGCACCTGTCTTTCAAACGACAGGACTTGTGAGTGGATTTTGTCAAAGCGATCCGTTTCAACGCCTCCGATTGGAATTTCGCCTCCGGGAACGGGCATTTGCCAACTATCGCGACCAGGTAAATTTCCACGATGCCATTGAGCGCGAATATGGTGCAGTTCCCCTAACAGGCCATATTGAATTAAGTTGACCGCATTATCGTACAAGACACTGTAATGTCGTTGGTGACCGGTTGCTAAATACAAATTTTTCTCTGCTGCAATCCGTCCCATCAACTTACATTGCGCAATATTTTTCGCCATCAGCTTTTCGGTCAATACATGTTTGTCCGCCAACATGGCATCAACTGCTACTTGGGCGTGTAAATGCAATGGCACAGCAGCAATCACTGCTTGGATATCCTTATTCGCTAACAATTCCTGATAGCCGTCGGTATATACCTTTACATGCTTACGGGCTTCCGATTCCGTTTTCCAACCGTATTTCGACATCAAACCAGGTCGAGCCGCCATAGCTGCGGGACTCGAATAATCCCCATGAAATGCGCGATGTACGTTGTACTCTCGCAAATCAGCGATTGCCACAACTTGCACATATTCTGGATTGAGCGCTCCAATAAGCACGCTACCTTCGTCCCCAGTCCCAATCACACCAACGCGAATTGGTTCGGCGACCGTCGAGTAGCCGAAATAAGCTGCCCCTAAACCGGCACCCGACACAGCTCCAGAGGCAGCGATCGTCTTGAGGAAATCACGACGAGTATGCCCGATTGCGTCATAATAATTGCCTTTACCAACTTCTTTTTCTTCCGGTGTAAGATTCATTCTTTCTCCTCTGTCTGATTCTCGGATTTAGCTGTGTGCTTACGGCAGCAACAACAATGACCCAGAATCGAATCTAGTGAAACGTACTTACCCGCTCCAGCAAATGCAATGACCAGCAGGGCACACATCTCTATTGCTTGGTAATAAGTAGGTTGAGCCCCAGCGGAACCAGGGAATTGACTTAAGATAACTGACAACAAAAATCCAGCGGCTGCCAAAGCGACCACTTGGGTGCATAGACCAAGTAGCAAACCCAGACCAACGATAATATCAAACCAAGGTATAAAGCGATCGAGTTGGCTCGCAGCAATCGCTGGCGCATTAATTTTCCCTAAGGGTAACGGGGCACGCGTACCTAAAGCATTGAGTTCTCGCTCCAAACCTTCCCAAATCAAATCAATACTCGCTAGCATTGTGGCACGGCCTGATCGAATTTCGTTTTCTAATTGTAATCCTTGAGCTCGCAAGCTAGTCACACCCGACATCGCTTCTGTCTGCAGTTGCTTTTCACGTCGCTCCATTTGATTAAAGAGCTTAATCACATCGTCGTGCTTAACCTTGAAAAACTCATTAAGCTGATCGACACGCCGTTTAACAATACCGGCAGCCTTTTTTGCCCAATCCCCTTCAAGACGTTGATAGGCGATAACATCTGCTTGATATGCACGCCAGTGATCCGCCACCGCTTTCGTGTTATAGGACGGTTCTGACCATCCACCAGGTTGTGACGGCCGTGAGGATTGGTAACACAGTCGGATTTTACCGTCGTTGTCCCATAGCATTGCTTGAAAACCGCCTGAGAAAGGGCCTTTTGCTGAACTAAGAAAACCCGTCGACGAAAAACCGCCGTCCATTTTGGCTGCACCTTCTTTAAAAAAGTGCCAACCAACGGACAGTCGTAGTAACACCAAAACCAAAATGGCGACTTTTCCAATTTGTACTGTTGAAGCCTTCAGCGGGATTCTCCTTCGCACATCGCATTTATATCTACACCAACGCGGCTCCAATTGAGCATTCTTTAGTGTATTGGATAGTTTCGTTTGCAAACCTCTATTATGATAGAAAAATTAAGGTTCGCCAGTCGTACGTTCTGATACGTTAATAATATCCTGCTAATTTCCTTTAGTTCCAGTTCTCATTCTGCTATGTCTCAACAAACTAAACGTGTCGTACTGTGCTTTCCGTTGTCCGACGCACAAGCTAAACAAATCGGCACGACAAGCTCTGAAATTGAAGTTATTAATGCCGGCCAATCCAGAATTGCTCAGGAAATCCTCGCGGCCGATATCTTCATCGGGCATGCCAAAGTTCCAATGCCCTGGAAAGAAGTCGTGGAGCAGGGGCGTCTCAAGTGGATACAATCTTCAGCGGCAGGCTTAGACCATTGCCTAAAACCTAGTGTCATTGATTCAGACATTGTTGTTTCAAGTGTTTCTGGATTATTCGCCAACCAAGTCGCGGAACAAACGATGGCCCTGATATTCGGGATCTATCGCAGCGCGCTGACGTTTTTTCGCGCTATTGAAAAACGAGAATTCGTGCGCCGACCAACAATGGACTTTCGCGGTAAAACGGTGGGCATTCTTGGGTTTGGTGGGAATGGTCGTCGTATTGCCGAAGTACTAGCTCCTTGGGGTAATCGCATCGTTGCTTCAGACAAATTTCCCTGGGACAAACCAACGTACGTGGACCAATTGGCGCACAGCGACGATTTTGAAACGTTGCTGCCCGAAATCGATTGCCTTATCTTATGCGTACCTTTAAACAAAGAAACTCACGGAATGATTAATCAACGCACCTTAGGACTGCTAAAACCAGGAGCCGTTGTCGTGAATGTTGCTCGCGGACCCGTCATCGTCGAAAATGACCTAATCACTATGCTCCAAAACGGCCATCTTAGTGGTGCGGGACTCGATGTCGTCGAAACTGAACCGCTGCCACCGACCAGTCCTCTGTGGAACATGGACAATGTCATTATTACACCTCACGTCGGCGCACAATCTGAAAATCGCCTGCCCGACACCATCGAGTTTGTCTGCGATAACTTGAGGCGTTATTTAGCAAACGAAAACGTTGTAAATATTGTCGACAAGAAAGTCGGATTCCCGCTGCGAACTGCAGGTGACTATTAAATAACGGCTTCGTTGGATTTCCAAAGTACGATCTCATTTGTTTCAATTCCGACAAACAATCCCAATCATGCGATCTCATTTCCCCCACTAGACCCAGCTTGTCAATCATATTAAACTTCCATCATCGCATGAGCAGTAGAATGGCAGGGCAAGAGATTGCAAACAACAGCATGGAAGAAATTCAACTAGATGAAGATGGACGACGCCCGTTGACCATCACCGTTACGCAACCACTACAACAACCGACTGTCACCTATGCGAATGCGGCGCCTTCGCAATCTGACAAACCACTGCTTGATAAATATACGTCGATTGTCGACCAGCAACGTTTAAGCTGGACTACCTACCACCACTTAACCAAACTACTTGGCTCCGGCGGTCAGGGAAAAGTATATTTATCGCAGCGCAAAGGTGCGGACGGTTTTACTTTACCCATCGCTATTAAGATATTTTCTCCGGAGCGTTTTGCCGACGAATCCTCCTACGCCCATACCATGAAACGTCATGCCCGCGTGGCAATGCAAATTGCACAAATCCAGCATGACAATCTGCTCGATGTTCAAGATTTCGTCGACCGCAAACGAATTCGCATGCTGGTTATGGAATGGATAGATGGCCTTGACCTGCGAATATTGCTGAACAACCAACAGTTGGCCAAACTAGAAGACCGCGTATCTTCGAGTCGCTGGAAGCATATCAATCACGTCATCATTACTGACGGTCCTAAGCAACCTCAGTTCCATCCAGGGTGTGCCGTCGCGATAGCCCGCGAATGCCTCAGTGCACTTGAGGCATTGCACCGCAACGGAATCGTGCATGGTGATATCAAACCGGGTAATATTATGATTAAGCGGACAGGGGCCGCGAAAATTATCGACATCGGTTCAGCCTTTGCTATTGATGAACCACCAGAACAACGCACTTGCACGCCGGCCTATGCTGCTCCGGAAGTTCTCAAAGGGGAAAAGGCGACGCCTTTGAGTGACTTGGCCAGCCTGGGATACGTTCTGATTGAACTAATATCTGGACGCAATCCATTCGCGGGTAAAAAAACCTACAACGAGATGATCCAAGCCAAGATCGACTTACCGCAACAACTCAAAGGTTTTATTCCCACAGGAATTGGCAATACAGCACTGTTAACAAATTTTTGCCGACGCCTGATCGCTGCGGACCCCGGGGAACGATTTCACGATGCTTACGAAGCACACCTTAAGCAAGAAGGAGCTGCCGACTACCATCGCCAATTAGTACTTGAATCCGAAGACAACGAGTATGAACACGAAATCGGACAATGGATCGAAGAGACAATGGACGCCCATAATGAAGTGTAGCACATTCGTGCCCCCAATCATCCGTCATGGCGTCGATAGTGCTTAGCAAGTTGATGGGGCTTTTTGCCTAAGCGTAACTGCAGGAGTAACCACCAGTTGCTCAGGGTTTGTCGAATGATCCCATTTTTCATCCAACGCCGCGCGGAAATATTAACGGGCCCCGCTAGCACACACGGGCGCAAGCCCAAATGCCGTAATGTTTTACTCAACAACACGTCTTCCATTAAGTCGACTTCCGGAAACCCGCCGATAACTTCAAACAACTCTCGAGAGACTGTTATTGCCTGATCTCCAAACACACGTCCTAACCATCTCGCACGCCAGGCGTTGCCCCACTGCAATAACGGATACGCGATCCCCGTCGCTTCTATATTTTGGTGAAAACAAGACCAGCGATTTGCACCATCTTCCGAAAAATAGATCGCCGCCTGTTGCAGTGCTGCCGAGTCAAGCCGATTGTCCGCGTGCAGGAAACATAAGATCATTTTCGTCGCATACTTGGCGCCGTTGTTTTGTTGCACAGCTCTCCCAGCGTCACCACAACACACCAACGCTCCAGCCTGACGAGCATATTCGATTGTACGATCCGTGCTCCCACCGTCTGCAACCCATACCTCGACTGCTCCGGCACCCAAGGCAGACTCGACCGCCCCCACGATATTATCCTGCTCGTTGATGGTCGGAATAACGACTGAGATATCAGAAGCGGAAATAACCATATCACCCCCAATCAGCTACTCGCATAGATAAACAAAGACAATCCACAACGAGCTGACTATACGTTAGGCCGAACCAATTCATATCGTTTAATTTTTCGATCTAACGTCGAACGCTCCACCCCCAATACACTCGCAGAACGACTTTTGTTCCAATCGTGATAATCCAATGTCCGTTTAATATGGAATCGCTCAATCTCTTCTAAGCTATGGGGTTCATAGGAACTGGCATTCAATATGATTCCAGTGGTATCGGATGACGTCATAAGATTGGATAACGACAAATCACAAACATCAATAACCGTACTGCGGCATAATACTACCGCTCGTTCAATAATATTTTTTAGCTCTCGAATATTTCCTGGCCACTTATACTTCTGCAACTCAGCAACCGCTTCATCAGTAAATCCAGTGATTTTCCGACCAGTCTCTGAACGAAATTTATCCATAAAGTAATGCATCAATAGTTCGATGTCTTCGGGGCGTTTACGCAGCGGTGGAACTAATATCTCCACCACGTTTAAACGAAAGTATAGGTCGCGTCGAAATTCACCTTCCGCAACAGCAATTTCGAGATCCCGATTCGTCGCGGCGATGACACGAACATCCGTTTCAATCGATTGATTGCCACCTAAACGTTCAAATGAATGGCCTTCTAACACGCGGAGGAATTTAGCCTGAACGGCCATGCTCATTTCACCGATTTCGTCGAGCATTAACGTCCCTAGATTTGCCGCCTCAAATTTACCTATTTTGCGTTCTGTCGCCCCCGTGAACGCTCCTTTTTCATGGCCAAACAATTCACTTTCTAGCAACGATTCCGACAACGCTGCGCAATTCAAACAGACAAATGCCTCTTTCTTACGTGGACTGCCAAAATGTACGGCCCTGGCAATCAACTCCTTACCTACTCCGCTTTCCCCGCGAATCAAAACCGTAGCGCGGCTCGGAGCTGCCTGAACAATATCCTGCTTTACTTGATCTAAGGCTGGGCTGACTCCAATCATCTCGGATTCCGATTCAAGTTGCCGCCGCAGTTGTTGAATCTCACTACGCGATTGAGACAAGTCTTCAACCAACTCCATTTCACGACTAAGGCTCTTCAAAGCTAATCCAACGTTGTCGCCTACTGCCAAAATGAATTCTAAATCATCTGGTGTCAATGAGATCTCGCCGGTGGTTGAGTATGCATGTAACAACCCAACAATTTGATTGTCATATCTAACAGGTGCACAAATAATGCTTGTCGAAGTAATTTCGCCTTTGCTATCACGACTGGCAAATTGACTGTCATCACCAATGTCACGCCCCAAGACAGCTTCTCCACTCTCAAGTACCGTCTCAGCAAGATGTTTTGTGAGTCGATGATACTTAGGTGTGCCCACTGTTTTCCAGGCGATCACGTTTACATCATCGCTCGTTGGTAATTCTTCTAGGTCATACGGTGCCAGCAGTAGCGCGGCAGCATTAGACTTTGTGCCATCAAAAATTCCGTCTAATGCTGTATCCGCTATCCCTTTTTCATCATTCTGATTGGCCAACTCAAATGCGATGCGGCAGAGGCTCGCCACGGCTTCACTTACTCCTTTGGGCTGCATCTGGCGATCAAGTAATTTCGTTTGTCCCTTGCGATGGGTAATCGTCGTGGGAAATTGACTGACATGGCTGTCTATTCCATCCACGTTAGCGAGGTCATCGGCAAGGTCCTTGAAATCAGCTGCATTCGTGTCCGCAGCAAGATGCTTCAATAGCACTCCCGTATCGGCTTCAATATTATCCGGAAAGGCCGAAGACAAATCATTCACAAACGATATATGACAATTGGCGATGCGAATGCAATCTTGTGGTTTTAACTCATAATCGCCGGTCGTCGGTTCACCATTGAGCAGGGTCCCATTGCGACTTTCTAAATCACGAAGCGTCCACCTGCCATTCGAGAAAAACAACTCCGCATGAATTCGACTCGCTCGCTCATCACGAATGACCACTTTGTTCGTAGAGGCTCTACCGATGGTTGATGTCTTGCCAGCCTCAAGCCGAACGACATCTGTCCACTTAGTACCTTCGCGAATAACTAAATAAGCTAGCATTGAAAACTTTGGATCCATCGATAGAAGGGGGAATAGCTGCAATTACCACGTGTCTATAGTGTATCAAAAATGAACACTTTTTATAGTGACGCTCGCTACAAACGCCAATTTTCCATTCATTCAACCTATATATTTAAAAACGATGTCTTAGTATTACGTTACGCTATTCCATTAATGGGCATCTTGATAATAATAAAGCTAAGTAACGTGGAAAGAAAAATGGATTAGGCAAACTTTTCTTGTAAATACAGGCAAAGCCGATTATTCTAGACAGGGATAAACTGTTACATTTTCGCCTCGGAAATGTCGAAGTCTTATTCGATGGGTTATTTTTCCACATTAACAGTATGTTCGTGTTGAATTTGATTGATCTGGGTTTAGGATAAATATCCGTTCCCAAAACGACAATACAAACAGAGAAGAGTAACGAGAGATTAGTTCGGAACAACTATCCTCTCAAAACCAATTAGGAGTTCGGTTATGACGAGTCGTCACATTAAATTTTGTCGTGCGTGTATATTTGCTCTATTGGCATTGTGGACCACCCAAGTCACTTTGGCTCAAACAGGCAATCCCTTCCGAAACAACTCTGTGGGTGGTATTTCCATCGATACAAATGGCGTTGTCGCGAACGCTGATCCCGAAAGCCATGCTTTAGTGTTGCGTGAAATGCGAGAGAATTTCAATCCGGCCTCGCCCAAAATGGCTGCGTCGACCGAATTACGAATGATTTCACTACGCGGACTCGAAGCCGCAATTGCCGACGCTGTTCAAAACAACCAAGGCGCTTTGCCCGACGAAGTTAAATACTTGGCTGGATTACAACGTATTCAATACATATTGGTATATCCAGAAATCAACGACATTATTCTCGCCGGTCCTGGCGAGGGCTGGAAAATCGATGATAATTTGCATGTTGTTGGCGTTACCACTGGAATGCCCGTACTACAACTCGACAACTTGCTTACGGCATTACGAGCAGTCAATGCTCCCCAACCTCAACGCATCAGTTGTTCGATTGACCCCACCCAACAAGGCGTCGCTAACTACGCCGCGAAATTGAAACAACTATCACGCGCCGGCGTTCGCAACCCGCGAATCCTTGCACCACAGTTAAAACAAGCGATGGGTAACCAAGTCGTATCTATTAATGGTGTGCCCGGATCAAGTCATTTTGCTCGAGTCATGCTAGCCGCTGATATCCGCATGAAGCAAATTGCTATGGAAATCAACGGACATGGATCCAAGGTGATGCCCGGATTTATTTCTGGTGCACGCAATTCTGTGAGCATCACCAACCCAAACATCAATCCCCGCTGGTGGTTAGCCTGTAATTACAAGAGTGTAGCAACCGACGGGCAAGGCCTAGCTTGGGAAATTCGCGGCCAAGGCGTCAAAGCAATGACCGAAACAGAAGCATTCCAAGGTAACAATGGTCCGGCTAAAGCTCAGCAACAAGATCCCGCTGCACAGAAATGGGCAGATATGATGACTGATCGCTATGATGACTTGAGCAAAGCAGACCCAGTATTTGGAGAACTTCGTAATATCATGGATATGTGTGTGGCCGCCGCTATCATTCGCAGCAACAGCCTACTCGATCAAGCCGATTTAGAACTACCTCACTTACTAGCAACAACGAAAACTATTTCGCACCTTTCGTGGTTTACACCTAAGCACGTCAGTACTGAAACGAGCTTCATTAACTCAAGCCGCGGTCTTGTGGTTACAGCTTCAGGCGGTGTCGACATTGACTATCTTGCTCCGCTCAAAGACCCCAAAGTCACGGCACAAGTGAAACTCGTGTGGGACAAAGTGCATGCAAAAACTGCTTCCATGTCTTGGTGGAACTAGTTCGAACGAGTGCAATCAGCGCGGGTTTATTTACGCTGCCAGCGCTGAGCGTTCCACGCTTACGGATTAATGTTTCATTTGGGAAACAAAGGGCTCTAACATGCAGCGCCAAGTTCTCGGGCTCGATATCGGCGGTGCAAATATCAAAGCGGCAACGGCGGACGGCACATTCACCCAAGCACGCTATCTCCCGTTATGGAATCAGTCATTCCGACTGGTCGAGGTGTTACGTGACATCGTCAACAACGTCGAATCTGACTTTCTCGCCGTAACGATGACTGGGGAACTTGCCGATTGCTTTGAGTCCAAGCAACAAGGTGTCCAATTTATTTGCGATGCGGTACTGGAGGTCGCGCGAAGCCCCCACAACGTTTTCGTCTATCGAATAGACGGGGATTGGATTCAACCGGCCCAGTGCGGCGAGCAATGGAACAGTGTCGCCGCATCTAACTGGCACGCGATCGCCACTATTGCGGCGGCCTCAAATCCGAATCAATCGAATATCCTCTTAGATATCGGTTCCACAACGACAGATATCATTCCGCTTAACTCGGGAGCAGTCGTCCCTCACAACTTATCCGATGTAGATCGATTGCTGAACAGCCAATTACTGTATTGGGGAATACAACGAACTCCAATTTGCGCCTTGATTGAAATTGCTGATTTGGATAATCGTCAAATCCCGCTGGCTCGTGAGATATTTGCCACGACTCAAGACGCATTTCTAATAACCGGTGACACCACTGAAGATCCTGACTGCTACGATACGACCGATGGTAAACCGGCGACGCGGCAATATGCCCATGCAAGATTGGCTCGCAGTGTCTGTGAATGCCCCACACAATTCAGCATTCAAGATGCGTCAACTTTTGCGCAACAAATTAAAGACCGATTAGTCTCACTACTAGACGATGGGTTGAGCCAGGTGATTCAGTCAATGCAGCAACCGCCCCAACAAATCATCCTCACCGGCCATGGTAATTTTCTCACAGACATGATCGAATTGCAGCTACCCATTATAAATTTATTTTCAAGTGAAAGATCACGTGTGGCTCCCGCTTATGCCGTGGCCATGCTCCTCGAACAACACCTCGAGGCGACCCACTAGATGCTTGAGCAACACCCTATATTGCCGTTGCATGTAATCAAGATTGGCGGAAGCCTGCTGGCAAATGCGTCAGAACGATCAGCCATTAAAAATGCAGAGCGGTGGATCGCGAAACAATCTAACTCGACAAATATTGTCATCGTCGGTGGTGGTCAGGCTGTTGATCACCTGCGCCGTTGGCAGCGTCAATTCAGCCTCAGCGAAATACAAGCCCATCTCAATGCGGTTCAGGTGATGTCACTTAACACATCAAGACTCGCTCGTTCTAGTTGCTGGTCGTCGGTGATTTCAAATTGGAGCGTTCTTACTGACTTCGTTCAACGGGAAAACGCAAGTCCAACAACAATCATGTTTGATTGCCTTTCCTTTGTCCGAGATGCCGAACCGGCACTATTTGGTACAGCACTGGTTCCGGACTGGAGCTGCACCAGTGATTCCATAGCAGCTCGTATCGCCCAACTTCTCGGGGCCGACAAACTAACGCTTCTCAAGTCCAAAACCGCTGGCAGTAGTAACCTGCTGACGCTGCAGTACGCGAACTACGTCGATCTCTCGTTCCCCCAAATGGCGGCGGACATCAACTCAGTCACGTTTGTAGATTGCAGTTCTTGATATGGAACAAAGCTGGAGATCTCGCATAATGAATTAAACGAAGCCGTTATTCTTGGATTGACTTCTATCATATATATTTCTCGGTCTGCTACTATTCCATCGAGACTTATCCAACCACGCGAGTGCCCACTAGGCAGCCTGTCGAACACGGAAAAAGCCCATTCGTTTAATCGCTCCGTAACATTTTTATCACCACAAATCGAACCTCCCACATACTCAAATCCATCTGCCCCTCCGAATTCTTGTCGCCAGGGTGGAACCATTGTAAAACCATCCTGATGAAAAATGGCCGACACGCTATATGACTCGCCCCGCACAAACTCTTCTACCAACCATTCACCTTCGCTAGGCAAACTGTGGCTCAACACTTTTCGTATTCCGATACCGCCCGTCCCGCTTATCGGCTTAAGCACCAAAGTGTCATCAAGATAGGAGACGTCGCATTTTTCGCCGCGTAAGTGTGCCCACCCAGGCATTAGGATTTCATGAGCATCAGCCCATTGATGCAACAGTACCTTATCGACACCTATGGCAAGTAGATCCTGATCAGGTCCAATCAACTTTCCGTGTCCACCTGCGTTGCACTTTTCAATCGCTAACCGCAAAAGCGAATTCAATTCTGGCGCGATTACAATACATCTGTCAGCGTCACGACAAGCATGGACAAATTGTGACCATGGGTCCCGCACGTCCACCACTCGCACGGTGACACCTCGCGATTTCAATGTTCGTGCTAGCGATTCCAACCGACTGTCGACCGTGACTATTATTTCAACTGCTGGTAACATCTGACAATATTGTGCTACCGAGAGCAACATTGCCGAACCATCTGCTACGAGCGCTGGCAGGGTCAAAAAATCATTAATCTGAGCCAATTGGCCGTCACAGTCAGAGGGTAGGGCAGCTCCCCCACCGCACACCATTTCATAGATAAATAGTTTCACAAGTTTCTACTGATTCAAGCGACGTGTTAAAATATGCCTAAATGATCTCGCGCGTCGTCGGTCATGCGATCTGGAGTCCAAGGCGGATCCATGACAATTTTTACTTCAACTTCACAGACTTCTTCCAAAGCCGAGACAACTTGCTTGCTGTTGCCGATCAACTGCGGACCCGCTGGACACATTGGGCTCGTCATGGTCATATCAATTTGCACATCCTGCTGACCCTCAGTTTCGCTGTCAGACAAATTAACGACGTAAATCAAACCGAGATCGACAATATTAACAAACAATTCAGGATCGATTACCTTTTTTAGTTCTTCTAGGACATGATCTACTGTAACAGCCATCATTTACCCCTCCCAAGGAACAAAATATCAAATTATACTTCTACGCTAAACAATTCAAACAACCTGTAAGCAAATCAAACATTAGCGAACGGTTCGTTCACTCGTCATTGATTTTAACATATACGTTGCCGTCGTCGACTTTTACTTCGTGAACAGTGGTAGCACGGATAGCCGGAAATGTCAGCGCTTGTCCTGTGCGAACATCAAACTTTGCCCCATGCCTCGGACAAATCAATTGACAGCCTTGCAACTCACCATCCGAAAGCGGTCCGCTATCGTGCGTGCAAACATCATCGATGCAATAGAACTCACCCTCTACATGCACCAATACGACCAATCGTTCATCAATTTCGGTCATCATTGTGCCCGGATCTGCGAGTTCATCCACAGTAATAGCGCGCTGAAAATCCATGTTGCTCTCCCAGAAAGGCCTTCGTTACTCGTAATCTCGTACTCGTCTCGCAATCGCCAAACCCAGCGCATCACGAACGCTGTCAATCGTTATACGATCGAATATTTGTTGGAAAAAACCCGTCACAATTAGGCGTGTCGCTTCTTTACGAGTAAACCCTCGGCACATGGCATAGTAAATCAGCTCTTCGTCCACCATTCCGCTGGTGCTACCATGGGTACAGCGAACGTCGTCAGCTTCGATTTCCAAACCCGGAATGGAATCCGCTCGAGCTTCGTTAGACAACAGCAAATTGTCATTACGCTGATATCCGTCTGTCCGCTGAGCACCCTCATCCACACGAATCATTCCTCGCCATACGGTTTGCGATTTATCCTGCAACGCTGACTTGTACAAGAAATCGCTGGAGCAATGCGCTGCTTGATGGTGTTGCAACGTATGATAGGAGAGGTGTTGACGACCCTGTGTGAACAGGACCCCATTTACTTGTGAATTGGCCCCTTCACCAGCTAGAGTTACATGTTGATTAACTTTCGCTAGGCGACTGCCAATCGCTGCAGAAGTCCATTGCAGATTGGCTTCACGTCCTAAAACTGCGTTTTGTTGAGCAAAATGCCATACATTGGAACCCCAATTCTGCAGATTCACATAACGCAACGACGCTCCGTCGCCGACAATAAGTTCCACGGCCCCACAATGCAATCCGCCGGAATCCTCTTGTTCGCTTGCCGTTTCAGCTAACAGCGTAGCACTAGCGCCGTCTTCAAGCACAACCAGAGTATGTCCCAGGTCCGCTGCACCGTCGGTCAATGCTGACAACACATGCAGTGGTTCTGTTATGTGCACGCCACGGGGAACATATAAAAATTGCCCACCAGACCAAAACGACGAATGTAACGCTGCAAACCGATCAACTTGCCGATCATAGGAGCCCTTTAGAAGCGTCGTCTGAAAGCGATCGGCGTGTTCTTCTGTCAAATCATCAAGAGATCCGAAAACAACACCTTGCTGCGTCCACTGTTCCGCAATTGCACTCGACACACAATTCCCGTCGACGGTATGGACATGCCCCCCTAGCGTTATATGGCTATCGAGCAAAGGGATTATTTCACTCGGCAAAGCGTCCAGTGGGTCAAACGCCAAATGATATTGTCGCAGTTTAAACAAGCGGATATCTGTTCGCATCCACTCTTCATCTCGCCGTCCAGGCCACTGCATGTCACTGAATTGCGACCAAGCTTGACGCCGCTCTGCGAGCATCCACTCAGGTTCTCGTCGTGACGCAAGAAATGCCTCGAAACCCGCTTGATTAAAATCGGCTGTTGTCATCGTATCTGTCATATCTATTTTCTGGGCTATCGTATTGGCCGTTATTTCTCATCTTGAAAGACTATTATGGACTCCAACAGTTCGTGATATTGGATAGCCGCAGAAGCATGGCAAAGTAAGCCTGTCGAGAATTACCCGACGGAACCTTCCATTTGGAGTTGGATCAATCGATTCATTTCCACGGCGTATTCCATTGGTAATTCTTTCACCAATGGTTCGATAAATCCGTTGACGATCATCGCACTTGCTTCGGCTTCACTTAATCCGCGGCTCGTCAAATAAAACAATTGCTCTTCACCGATACGCGAAACACTGGCCTCGTGCCCTATAGAAACATCTTGTTCCATTACTTCGATATAGGGGTAAGTATCGCTACGGCTATCAGCATCAAGAATCAAAGCATCACAAACCACATTGTTCTTGGCGTCATGGGCACCTTTTTCGACTCTTACCAGACCACGATAACTACTGCGACCACCGTCCTTCGAAATCGATTTTGAAATGATTTGCCCCGTCGTGTTGGGTGCCACGTGAACGAGTTTAGCACCAGCATCCTGATGTTGTCCTTTACCGGAAAATGCGATCGACAATATTTCGCCATGCGCCCCTGGTTCCATCATGTAAACCGCTGGGTATTTCATCGTCAACTGGCTGCCCAAATTTCCGTCGACCCATTCCATCGTCGCATCAGCCATACAAACAGCACGTTTTGTAACTAAGTTATAAATATTATTTGCCCAGTTTTGAATCGTGGTATAGCGACAACGTGCGTTCTTCTTACAGATGACTTCAACGACCGCCGAGTGCAAACTATCACTCGAATACATTGGAGCGGTGCAACCTTCAACGTAGTGAATCTCCGCCCCCTCGTCGACAATGATCAACGTCCGTTCAAACTGACCCATATTTTGCGCGTTAATACGGAAATATGCTTGCAGTGGAAATTCAATCTTCACTCCCGGCGGGATGTAAATAAACGAACCACCGGACCAAACGGCCGAATTCAACGCAGCGAATTTATTGTCCAAGGATGGGATAATCGTGCCAAAATATTCCCGCAATAATTCCGGATGTTCCTTGAGGGCCGTATCCGTATCGGTAAAGATAACTCCGAGTTTATCAAGATCTTCTGAGACACTACCATAAATAACTTCGCTATCAAATTGAGCTTTTACGCCCGCGAGATATTCACGTTCCGCTTGGGGAATTCCCAACCGCTCAAACGTCTCTTTGATCTCCGCGGGAACTTCATCCCAAGTTTTGCCTTGGCCTTCGGTTGGTTTGAGATAGTAATAAATATCCTGAAAATCTATGTCTATATCGCCACCCCATTCCGGCATCGGCTTACTTTCAAATATTTCCAATGCCTCAAGTCGGAAATCAAGCATCCATTGTGGCTCGTCTTTCATCTCCGAGATCTGCCGAACAATATCGGCATTGATTCCTTTTTCAACTTTAAAAACCGCGACGTTTTCGGTGCGGAAATCATATTTATTGATTTCCCCAACGACTTCAGACTTTTCGCCTGGAGTGATTTCTGTTGCCATAATAAAACCTATTTGTATTTAAAACCCTTTCTCATCACGAGCCTATTTTCGTAATTACGATATTACTTCACTCGAAGACATGGCTTCATTTTGTGCTTCTGCATCTGGGTAGGCCGCCCGAATTCTTTCATATCCGCTGGCGTGCAGTTCTTCCGCCAATTCAATCCCACCTGTTTCCACAATCCGACCACCCAGCATCACGTGCGTGAACTCGGGGGGATTGTGAATAAGCAATTTATCGTGGTGAGTAATGATCAATAGTCCCATCTTGGCGCGACCAATCTCAGCAATACTTTCACTTGCTAGGCGAACTGCATCCGCGTCGAGTCCACTGTCAGTTTCATCTAAGATGGCAAATGTTGGTTGTAGCATAGCGAGTTGTAATATTTCTGCGCGCTTCATTTCCCCACCGGAAAATCCGTCATTCACATAGCGACGTGCAAATTGCACATCCATCTCGAGTTTATTCATGTTGTCCGTGAGTTCTTTACGAAACTCCTTCATCGGAATCAGGTCTTCACCCTCTTGCCGATTGGGATTGCGAACATTCGTCGTGCTATGACGTAAAAAGTCAGCCATCTTCACACCTGGAATAGCTACGGGGCGCTGAAAGGCCATAAACAAACCCGCACGTGCGCGTTCATCAGGTGACAGCGCCAGCACATCTTGGTCGTCCAACTTAATCGTTCCGGAATTCACTTCATATTTAGGATGACCCATGATTGCCATACCAAGTGTGCTTTTTCCGGACCCATTAGGTCCCATCAAAGCATGGGTTTCTCCTTCGTGAAGAACCAAATTTACACCTCGCAAAATTGGCTTGTCATCGACGCTAACGTGTAGGTTCTCTATTGTTAATTTGTGTGTCATATCTATTTCGCGTTGTATGGTAATCGAGCTTGACCGCGCTAAACATTTAGCAACTATCGAGGTCGAACAAAAGTGGATGAATAATAAAGAAACAGTGATTCTCTATTGAACGATCAGTGCAGTATCTAGCGACCCGCGGGATATTGACAACCAAACTATTCCCAGCCTGATCTGTCGTTCAAAAGCAGAGTTATTTTCCCTTTACTTTCTGGTGATGAAAAACAGGTTCACGGTGCTGTTCTGGAGTAGCAACAAAACCACTGTGATGGGGCAATGGCAACTCATCTGGCGTCTTGATACCCCGCTGAGCAAATCTTGCACCTGTACCTTCTTTCTTCGTTATTTTATGACTGCGAATCTTATCTTGAATACGCATCAAACCTTCAAGTAAAGCTTCCGGACGAGGAGGGCAGCCTGGAATATAGACATCAACGGGTACTACTAAATCCACACCTTTGACAACGTGATATCCCCACTTGAAGTAGGGCCCACCACCAATGGTACAAGCTCCCATGGCAATCACATATTTTGGATCAGGCATCATGTTGTAGAGACGTCGCACGCGACTTGCCATTTTATAAGTCACCGTGCCTGCCACGATCATGAGATCCGCTTGGCGCGGTGTCGCTCGAAACGCCCCCGCTCCAAAACGATCCATGTCATAGCGACTCGCACCGGCGGCCATCATTTCAATCGCACAGCATGCTAAACCGAAAGTCATCGGCCATATGCTCGACTGGCGCGCCCAGTTAATTGACTGTTCCACAGTCGTGACAATTACGTTTTCTTCAAAACGACCTTCAATCCATGGCATCGGCTGATTCATACGGCTACCCTAATATCCTTCTTAATAAATTTTTGTTCTCTCATTATTGTCATTATTTCCTCATGGACAGTGGTTGTCATTCCACCGGTGCAATTTCTATCGCGGTTTTGTTTACTTGAAATGTGCAGCTGCAATCTCCATCGAGTCGGCAATCCGTCAATTGCAATGTCTCGCCAATCATTTCCGAAAACAATAGGCGTTCCAAACTGCAAACACTGCGATCTTGCTCCGCTAGCTCGGGGTAGGGACAAGCTTCTACCCTGATTTGTGAAACTTCACCAGCGGTGTTTATTTCTACCGGAAGTCGGCGTTCTGAGAATAGGATTGCAAGTGAATTCATCCGTTCAACTACCGATTTTCCTTCGATTTTTCCCGCATACAATTGGGCCATTCTTCCAGAAACTCGCTGCAACACCCCTCGCTTCATCTCTGCATCGTCGATCGCTCGAATTTCCTGCCACAAGGCAATTGCTAGATCCGCAAAGTTTTCTCCACTACGACGACGGCCTTTTGTCGTTAGCGTGTAACAATGTCGAGGCCGGCCACGCAATGTCTCCATGCATTCACGATGAATATCGTCCTCTTCAAGCAATCGATTCAATCGCTGCCGTACCGCTGTTCCCGTCACGCCTAAGCATTCTGAAAGTTCAGAAACTGTCATGCCGCCGCGTTTGCGCAGAATATCGAGGATAGTAATATCGGAATCTAAAAATGTCATCTTAATTACCTCCTTGTCTAAACCAGCAATGGGAACGTTTGGTCTTTAAGGGTAAAAGGTTTGTTACCAAACGTTGTAACCTTACCCTTTAACAACTGTTAAGTCAGCTATTATATTTACACATCGATATAGGTTGATTTTACTCTTTCTACACCGCCTTTTACTTTGGAGCTGCACCGTATTGATTGTCGCCAGGATTTCCATCAGTCGCATAAAATACAATCAAAATAATCCCTACGCAAGGGATAAGGCACAATAACAACGTCCAACAAACTTTTCCCAATATCGTGAAGTCTTCTTATTTGAACTGCCATATTAGGAACGAATACGACTAACCCATAAATAATATACAAAGGTCCATAAACGGTTCCTGCAACGGTAATGTCTAATACGTTATCCAAGGCCATCGCTAAAATTACAAAAAGCATATTGAATAACCAGAACATCCACAATTCTTTACGTCTTGCACGCCCTTCGAAGTCTGCATACTGTTTCAATACTTTCAAATACCAGTTCATAACTGTACCCCTGTTTAACTTTTATGTAATTTCAACTTGGCATATAACCACAATAATATACCCATTTCCAGTTTATTACAACATTAGGTTTGAAAAAGATTTACCTTTATTGTTCGCCAATGCACGGCTACTACCACAGTATTCCAATAGGTTATAATTGACAACGTAATTCAAGCTGTTTCTGTTGCTTTTGCAACCTTTTCACTGCATTTTTATTCAGCAGGTCACCTCTTCAATGCACCGTTTTAGATCATACAATACAAAAAAATTCGTCTTCTGGGCTTTGTTATTTTCAACCGGCCTGTGGACTGCTGTGACATGGGGGCAAAACGCCGCGGACCCCACGAATGAGCAAGTGCCAGTAACTGTTAGCACCAACAGTGCGTCCGGTAGCGCCGACAAGATTAGCACGGCCAGTTCTGCGGTCATTACCCCAGCAGAGCAAACAGACACAGATTTTTCCATTGCAGAGTTTAGCGACAATGTATTCGGAGCTGCCGTCGATGGAATTGGAAAAGTCCTTTTCTTTCGCGTCTTCTCGACTGACGTTGAAACCGTTCAGTTCAACGAAGTCGAATACTTCTATCGCGACCAAGCGGCCGCCACGACCGATTTTGAAAAACTTACCGGCGGAGATTCCCCACCCTTAACGCAAACTACAGTCCAAGCGGGGCTTCTGGCAGGACAATACAACGAAACCAAAATTACTGACGGTACGTTGACCGGTTCAGCCAACAGCACTTCGTCCCTTAAAGTTGAATATGTTTCGCTCACTGTCAAATCGCAGAAATACGAATGGAATAACAAACTTGATTTGTTCGTAGCGTCTAAATCTAGCCTTCAGCAAGTCGACACCACAGACACGATGACGCGTAATGAAGTTAATCAGGCATTGCTTGCCGGCAATCTCATCGTCGACGAAACAGGTAGACACATTTCAATAGAACCCCGCGGCATGCCCTTTGTAGTTCTCTGGCTAGCATGTGGTGCCGTGTTTTTCACAATCTATATGAAGGGCTTTAATGTCTGGGGAGTCCGCCATGCCATTCAAATAGTCCGCGGTAAGTACGATAATCCGGACGAGGCAGGCGAAGTTACACATATGCAAGCATTGTCCTCGGCGCTGTCGGCAACCGTTGGCTTGGGGAACATCGCCGGCGTCACGATCGCTATGTCCATGGGCGGACCGGGAGCCTTCTTCTGGATGCTCGCTTGTGGTTTCTTCGGCATGACCAGCAAATTCGTCGAATGTACACTAGGACAAAAATATCGCAAAATCAAACCCGATGGCTCAGTCATCGGCGGCCCGATGGCCTACTTGCCTGAAGGCCTCCGCGGTATCGGCCTAGGTCCTCTCGGAGTACTGCTCGGGTTCTTGTTCACCGTGATGTGCATCATGGGGAGCTTTGGTGGGGGCAACATGTTCCAATCCAATCAAGCCGGTTCACAACTACTGACCATCTATCACGCCGCTGAAACGGATCGACTCGCCGAATTAAATGAACAAATAAAAACGGCAAACGAAGCACAGGAAACCGAAATAGTCACCAAACTAGATAATGAAAAGCAGGCTTTAAGCAATCGCATTGAATCGTCCGCTAGAACGTTCAAAGCCATTTACGGACTTGTGATGGCGGTTCTTGTGGGTGGCGTCATCATCGGAGGAATTAAAAGTATCGGCAGTGTCGCGGAAAAGATCGTCCCGGCCATGTGTCTAATTTACGTGCTCGCTTGCTTGTTCGTCATACTCAACCACATTACTGAATTACCCGCCCTCATCAGTTTAATCTTTACCGAAGCCTTCAACCCTAGTGCTTTTGGTGGCGGAATGGTCGGCGTTTTGATCATTGGCGTACAACGTGCCGCATTTTCAAACGAAGCAGGCGTCGGTAGTGCTGCCATTGTCCATAGCGCCGCAAAAACCAGCGAACCAATTCGTGAAGGGACCGTCGCGCTGCTTGAACCCTTTATCGACACCATTGTTGTCTGCTCCATGACAGCGCTTGTCATTTTAATTACCGGAGCCTGGAATAACTCGGCATGGATTGACGAAGGTCTCGCTGGAACCGCATTAACGAGCAAGGCATTCGCTTCAGAAATCAGCTGGTTCCCCTATGTGTTAACAGTGGCCGTCGTACTGTTTGCCTACTCCACTATGATTTCATGGAGTTACTACGGTGAACGGTGTTGGGAAACTTTGTTTGGTTCGAGCAAAGTTAGCGTATACACGTATAAACTGTTATTTGTTATCGCGGTATTTGTCGGAGCAACTGCCCAACTCGGTACAGTCTTAGACTTCTCCGACATGATGATCCTCTGCATGGCATTCCCCAACATTCTCGGGCTCGCGCTCTTGTCGCCTAGTGTGCGGCGGGACTTAATGGACTATTGGAAGCGTTTCAAAAACGGCGAATTCAAAGAGTATCATTAACTCTGTTCACTGGTCGTCGCGGCCGTGCGAGGAAAGTACTCCTCAATCACTTGATAAAACTCAGCGGCAGTTTCCATCGTGGCGGCATGCGTTCTGAAATGTCTCGCGCCAGGCTTACCAACCGCATAGCAGCAAGCATATTTCCGCATTAGCAGCGTACCCCGCGTCTCACCAAAGCGTTCACAAACTAATTGATAATGCCTTAACATGATTTGCTTTTGCTGTGCCAACGACGGATCCTCAGGTATTTTTCGACCCTCTAACGCTGCGGCACATTGAGCGAACAACCACGGTCGCCCTAACGAGGCTCGTGCTATCATCACGCCGTCGACGTCATACTTCTGAAATGCTGCCACGACTTTTTCGGGAGAATCTAAATCACCGTTACCAATAAGCGGGATATGCTTAAGGTATGGTTTTATTTCTGAGATGCGATCCCAATCAGCTTCTCCCCTAAACATATCCTGAGCTGTCCGACCATGAACGGTCAGTGCGGCGGCGCCAGCGCCTTCTACGACTTGAGCAATATCAATGAAGTTCATCTGGTCGCGCGTACAACCAAGCCGAATCTTAGCGGTCACTGGTGTCGGAGCACACGCTTGCACGACAGTTTCTATGATCCGGCCAACTCGGTCTGGATCACTCAATAGATAGGATCCACTTTCCGCGCGCTGTGTTACTTTGCGAACTGGACAGCCGAAATTGATATCGACGATACTAACATTATATTCCCGCGACAATCGTCGACCGACAACGGCCATTGCCGCCGGGTCATTGTCCCATATCTGTACCGCCAATGGCCGTGATTCATTCTTAACACCCCACAAACGAGCTGGGTGTTCTGCTTTGTGCTGTTCCATCCAAACAAACCCACGAGCGTGAACCATCTCCGTCGCTTGCAATCCAACTCCGCCGAAATCTCGTACGACTTGACGAAATGCATAATTCGTGAAACCTGCCATCGGCGCCTGCAACAACGGCGGATCGATTAAACAATCACCGATAGAGAATGCTGCAGGCATTACGCGATCCCAGACACAGTTTGCGGACAGATTAAAGACAATTAAGCCTTATCTGATTCTAACAACCGCTATTACTATTGCCGAGTCATCCAATGATCGTTTTCACTCAATGGTGACGCGAGTGAAATGCCCGAATTGGGCCGCTCAACGACTATCGGTTCGTCACTTCCGGATGCGGCACTCCCTCGATCCCCAAGGGAAATTCGGATTACCTCGGAGTCCTGCGCCGGACTCGACGTATCCAAGGGTTGTTCAAACGACACTTGCCGCCCATCGGGTTCACTGGCGATTTGGATCGGCCGACGAGCACGTGGCGACCAACTATCGGTGCCAGGAACCTCTTCGTTCGCCGGCACACCCAAATCAGCGTTAGTTGCCGTACTGGGGGATTGTTGATAGTACTGTTGGCCACTCAATTGAGTGCTCGGTGGGAGGATCCGCGTTGTCATATTTGCCGGTGTTTGGCAACCGACGAGGATCGCCATGATCCCT
Source organism: Planctomycetaceae bacterium (assembly GCA_018660825.1). GTDB lineage: Bacteria > Planctomycetota > Planctomycetia > Pirellulales > Pirellulaceae > UBA721. The sequence continues at coordinate 32,717 of JABJJO010000140.1, forward strand.
ACAACCGCCGCATAAAATATTCCGCGGAAATGAACTATACTTATAATTGTGGTGAGCTTAGTCTTCATTTTACATAACACTCTATCTAAACTACTTAAAATCGGAATTACACAGAATCGTCACAAGTTACCGCGCACGTTATTTTCGTAAATTTACCGGTTTTATCATTTTTATCCAATATCAATTTTGCAATCCACTCACACGCAATTAAATAGGTTACAAGACCACAGTGACACCTGCTGATATAACCACCTGCCTGAAGAATAAAGCTCATGAATTGGGCTTTCAACTCGCAGCCTGCTGTCCAGCGGTAACGCCTACCGGATTGCATCACTTAACGGACTGGCTCAGCGAAGGCTATGCTGGCACGATGCAATATATACAAGACCGCCGAGAAGCCTATGCACATCCCCACCATGTGCTTGAGAACGTGCAATCTCTGTTAGTCCTCGCGATGCACTACGGAGAAGGTGACGTTGTCACACCAACCGCTGGGCAGGGTCGTGTCGCGCGCTATGCTTGGGGCAGCACCGACTACCATGACCTCATCCACAAACGAATTAAACAACTCAAACAATATCATCAAGAAATATTACCTACCGAGCAGTGCCGTGGAGTCGTCGATACTGCGCCCATTCTCGAAAGAGAATTCGCGCAAATGGCAGGCATAGGTTGGGTTGGAAAAAACACGATGCTCATTCACTCCCAACAAGGCAGCTATTTCTTCCTAACGATCCTCTTGAGCACCGCTGAGTTAGACTACGATCAACCTAGCAAAACCGATCACTGTGGAACTTGCACTGCCTGTCTCGATCAATGCCCCACTAATGCATTCCCAGCTCCGTATGTACTCGACGCCACTAAATGCATTAGTTATCTGACAATTGAACATCGGGGATCGATTCCCGACACACTAAAACAAAACATGGGAGATTGGGTCTTCGGCTGTGATATTTGTCAGGACGTCTGCCCTTGGAACCGCCGCGGACCGAACCCTAGTGAACCCGATTTTGTTGCCACTGAACGACTCAACTGTCTTAACATTAAACAACTATTCCAATCCAACGAGGATTCATTCCGGGCAGTCTATCGGCAAACGCCGCTCTGGCGAACGAAACGAGATGGACTACTCCGCAATGCTGCGATTGCTCTCGGCAACCAACTCGCGGTAGAGCATTTAGATATTTTAAAAGATGCGTTACAAGTTGAATCGGCAATCGTACAAGACGCTTGTCGCTGGGCCATCTCTAAAATAGAATCTGCAAACACCTGATTCCATTCCCCCCCCTACAGAAACACCTCACGCTTGCATCAACTCAAACCACTGTCGCTTGATAACGTCGCAATTGGATTTCCCGTAGTCCAGGCTGCGCTCTCAGGCTACAGCGACTGGCCGATGCGATTGATCGCCCGCAGACACGGAGCGACGTATGGAATCTGTGAGGTAATGCTCGATAAATTCCTCGTTGAACTAAACCCACGTCGACAGAAAAATAAACATTACCTTCACATTACCGATGAGGAACGACCGGTAGGAGGACAACTCATGGGCACTGAACCAGAGCAGTTTGCGGCGGGTGCCGTTAAATTAGTGGAGGCGGGATTCGACGTCATCGACATCAATTTTGGCTGTCCTGTTAAAAAAGTGTTAGGACGATGTCGTGGAGGATTTCACCTCAGTCAACCGGACGTGGCCTTAGATATCATCCAACGAACACGAAAAGCCGTGCCGTCATCCATTCCCGTTACCGTCAAAATGCGGCGGGGAATTGATGACACTGAACAGAGCCGCGATCACTTTTTTACGATCATCGACGGCGCATTCGATATCGGCGTAGCCGCGGTCACGGTTCACGGGCGTACTGTGAAACAACGTTACAACGGACCGAGCCGTTGGGAATTCCTAAGTGAAGTCAAACAACGATTCCCAGATCGCGTGATCCTCGGAAGTGGTGACCTTTTTGCCGCTCAGGACTGCCTCGACATGATCGCCCAAACGGGCGTAGATGGAGTGACGGTGGCTCGAGGATGCATTGGGAATCCATGGATTTTCCAACAGACAAAGGCATTAGCCAAAACGGGCGTTCTACCTCCACCACCCTCCCTATTTGAACAACGAAAAATCATAAGGAAGCATTTCGACCTAGCGGCCTTACTCTATGGTGAAGAAAGAACAGCGATGGTTATGCGAAAGTCCTGTATTAAATATTCAGCATTGCATCCGGAACACAGTTTAGTCCGTGCGGACTTCACCAAGATAAAAAGCCGCGATGATCTGCAGAAAGTGCTCCGCGACTGGTATTCACAGGACCTTGACGGGCGCTATCTACCTCGATCTATTCACGTCTGAATGCCACTAACTGTCCTGCAATGTGCAAACCAAGCGACTGTTGTGACGAATAGTCGGCTTATAGCAAACAGTTTTGAATTCAAACGGAGTGAATTGATTTTGCTGACATTCAATTCTGATATTTCACGTTAGAATAGATGCGATGATTAACTTCTATTTTTTGGTTCACGCAGGCCTTGGGTGTTGATGACAGATTCACCAATATTGATCACCGGTGGGGCGGGCTTCATAGGCAGTTGCTTAGCAAAGCAACTCGTTCTAACCGCTGCGCAAAACGTTATCGTGCTCGATAAGTTGACCTACGCCGGCAACCTCGATTCCTTGCAAGAAATAGAGAACCATGAACTCTATAGTTTCATTTCAGGAGATATTTGTGATTCGGATTTAGTCAAAGATATCTTAGTTCAACACAATCCTCGGGGTATCATCAACCTCGCCGCGGAATCTCACGTTGACCGCAGCATTGATGGCCCATCTCAATTCGTACAAACAAATGTTGTTGGTACCTGCAATTTACTGGATAGTTGCTTTCAATACTGGCGAGACCAATCAGCCGAATCCAAGAAACAGTTTCGGTTTCTTCACGTCTCAACCGATGAAGTTTATGGATCGCTCGGTCCCACGGGTCTTTTTAGCGAAACTACGGCTTACCAACCCAACTCACCGTATGCAGCATCGAAAGCGGCGGCCGATCATTTTGTAAGAGCATACCATCACACATTTGGCCTGCCCGTCCTGACGACTAATTGTTCAAACAATTACGGTCCGTTTCAGTTTCCCGAAAAACTGATTCCGTTGATGATTTCCAAAACAGTACAACGTGAACCACTACCGATTTATGGTGACGGATCCAACGTCCGAGATTGGCTACACGTAGAGGATCATTGTGTGGCTCTGCGGACAGTATTTAACCAAGGCGAACCTGGACGAGTCTACAATATCGGCGGCGCTAGCGAACGAACCAATTTAGAAATCGTGCAAGCCATTTGTGATATCGTCGATAAATTAAACAATCACGAACACTGTAGTCGCGAACTAATTACGTTCGTTACAGATCGGCCTGGCCATGACCAACGTTACGCCATTGACTGCTCACGATTAAGCTCTGAATTGAACTGGCAACCAGAATTTAAATTCGAATCTGGTTTAGAACAGACTATTGACTGGTACCTCCGGAACTCGCTTTGGACAAAACGGGTGATGGATGGCAGTTATCGCGGACAACGACTCGGCAAACAACAATAGACATCACTAAGGCACTGTCCACTTCGACAGTCATTTTTAATAACACAAATCACGTAACAGACGAAGCAACTAAACTATGACAAAATCACATTTCAATAAAGGTATCATTCTTGCAGGTGGTAGCGGATCACGACTGTACCCACTCACGCAAGTAATTTCCAAACAACTACTACCAATTTACGACAAACCGATGATTTACTATCCACTATCCACGTTGTTGCTGGCAGGGATACAAGATTTGCTTGTCATCTCTTCACCACGGGACATTCGAAGTTTTGAAAACTTACTAGGCGACGGCAGTCAACTTGGAATTTGTATTTCCTATGCCGTGCAAGAAAAACCTGAAGGCTTAGCTCAGTCGTTTGTCGTTGGTCGCGAATTCATTGGTAACGAACACGTGGCATTAGTCCTGGGTGACAACATATTTTATGGTCAAGGTTTCCGTGACATACTTCGTAACGCTTGTCAGCGAGATACTGGGGCTACCGCGTTCGGTTATCCCGTCAGCGACCCGCAACGTTATGGTGTCGTAACATTCGATGAAGCGGGAAACCCCAGCGAACTGGTTGAAAAACCAGAAAACCCTGGTTCCAATTACGCCATTCCAGGGCTTTACTTTTATGACAACCAAGTCGTTGATATTGCAAATAATCTTCAGCCTTCCGCTCGGGGTGAATATGAAATCACCGATGTCAACCAAGAGTATTTACGCCGTGGTCAATTACATGTTGACCGATTCACTCGCGGGTTTGCTTGGTTAGACACTGGAACGCACGAATCGTTGATTCAAGCAGGGGATTTCGTGCGGACTATCGAACAACGTCAAGGTCTGAAGATCGCTTGCATCGAGGAAATAGCTTACAACGCCGGCTACATCAATGCAGATCAACTTGGTCGACTAGCAAACGATATCAACAACGAATACGGGCAATATCTACGTGACCTTATCGACTAGTCGGGAGCCTCGGGCGCATCGTGACACGAACACATCACCCTATATCACGAGCTAGAATCGATTCGCTGTGAATCCACCATCGACATAGAATTCGGCACCAGTGATGAAGCTCCCAGCATTACGCGAACACAGCAACAGTGCCGCACCAACAAGTTCCTGCGGCTCACCAAAACGATCCATGGGTGTCTGAGCCATAATGTTTTCTACTCGCTCGGGACGTAAAATCTCTCGATTCTGGTCCGCCGGAAAAAACCCAGGACACAACACGTTGACCCGCACACCGAGCGTCGCGTATTCTCTCGCAATATTCTTCGTCAAATTCACCACAGCAGCCTTTGACGCAGAGTAGGCAAATACACCGGATAACGGTAGGTGGGCAGTGACACTACCAATATTGAGGATTGCTCCTCCACCCGACTGCTCACGCATCACGGCCGCAAAAATCTGACAACCATATTGCGTGGCCCGTAAATTCCCTGCCATAATTCGGTCCCATTCGTCACCCTCAATCTCTTCAAACGGAGTGGCTGCATTCATTCCAGCACAATTAATCAAAACATCGACTTGGCCATATTGCTCAATCACTTGCTGACACAACTGCTCAATCGAACCTTTCTCAAATACATCGACGGCGATAAACTGCGCCTGACCGCCAGCTTGTTCGATTGCAGCAACGCGTTCTAATCCCTTAGTTTCATTCCGACCGGAAACAATGACCTGGCCGCCGGCGGCCGCGAATCCATCGCACAAGCCCCCGCCGAGTACGCCCGTGCCGCCAATAACGACAATGACCTGGTCCTGAAAACCAAATAATCCTTGCACATAGTCTGAGGATCTCATATTGTCGCTTTCTGTAGTTCTTGCAACTTTGGATGTTTTGTGGGTAGTCGTTCCGTTGCAAAACAAATGAATTAATGATTGAATCAATCTTGAGGGTCACGTCGCCATTGTAACCATTGTGCATGAAACGAACCTTCGCGGTCGGTACGTTCATAGGTATGTGCGCCGAAATAGTCGCGTTGCGCTTGTAGAAGATTGGCTGGCAATCCTCCCCGACGATAACTGTCATAGTACGCCAATGCCGCACTGAACGCGGGAACGGGGATGCCGAATTCTGTGGCTAACACAATCACTCGCCGCCAAGCAGCTTGAGCGTTGTGCACTGCGTCTGTAAAGAACGGGTGTAGCAACAGGTTTTCTAGATTCGGATCTTCATCAAAGGCTTCCTTGATGCGATCGAGAAATTGAGCGCGAATGATGCACCCACCGCGCCACAACAACGCACAATCTCCATAGTTTAACGGCCAATCATGCTCCTCAGCAGCATACTGCAACTGCACAAAACCCTGGGCATAACTCACAATTTTCGACGCATACAATGCCTGTCGCACATCCTCAATCAAGGCGTTGCGTTGTTCATCACTAATTTCATCCCGCACATCACTCGTTGTCGGTCCTTGCAAAACGGACTCCGCTCGCACTCGTGCTTCCTTCTGAGCGGACAAACTACGGGCGTAAACGGCCGTTGTTACCAACGTACTGGGGACACCTAAATCTAATGCCAATTGACTCATCCATTTGCCTGTTCCCTTGGCTCCCGCTTTATCAAGGACTTTATCCAGCAATCTTCCTTCTGCCAAATCATCATCAACACTAAAAATATCTCGGCTAATCTCAATCAAATAGCTTTGTAGTTCGCCTTGGTTCCATTCAGTGAAAACATCATACAGTTGGTCATTGTCCAGTCCCCCCGCTTCTTTAAGCATGTGATAGGCTTCGCAAATCAATTGCATGTCGCCATATTCAATTCCGTTATGGACCATCTTGACGTAATGCCCAGCACCTCGCGGGCCTACCCATTCACAACACGGAATATCGTCGTTAGGACCTACTTTGGCAGAAATGGCCTTAAAGATCGGTTCCACAAGCGGCCATGCTAATTCACTACCACCGGGCATCATGCTCGGTCCCTTTAAAGCTCCTTCTTCACCACCGGATACGCCCGTTCCGATATACAACAATCCTTTTTCCTCGACGTATTTTGTGCGACGTTCCGTGTCCGTAAAATGCGTGTTACCACCATCAATGATGATGTCGCCTGCATCCAATAATTCCAGCAACGAATCAATAATGGTGTCGACCGCTGGACCCGCTTTTACAAGCATCATGACTTTACGGGGAGCACTGAGGTTGGCAACCAACTCTTCGAGACTATGGCAACCAACAAATTTCTTACCTGCCGCGCGACCCTGCATTAGGTTGTCGACTTTATCGGTAGAGCGATTGAACACTGCCATACGGTAACCGCGACTTTCAATGTTTAATGCCAAGTTCTCACCCATCACTGCTAGGCCGATCAGGCCAAAATCTGATTTTTCTTCCGACATCTGTTTTCACAATTCCTGTTTAGATTTACTTGTTAGTAGAAAGCGTCATACGACTGCCTGCGAATTATCATTCGGCGTTGACTGGCCACGGTGGATCAAGCGGCAAAAATGAATCAAATTCATCCAATAGTGCTTGCTGATATTCACCGGCAAATTCACCCGTCAAAAACTTATTAACTCCCTCATCAAAGAACCGTTGCCAACTCGCTTCTTCCGCCCCAGGATTAATCGGATTGAATAGGCAATCATTCGCAACGGCTGCATTATAGTCCCCCGGGGCGTCACCGATCATCAAAGAATGATCCGGCGCGTATTTGGCAGCATTGGTTAACGTCTCTTTTTTATTTCCCGATTCTTGCCCGCAAATCTCAGTTACAAATGGCACTAATCCGTGTTCGCTCCACTCCGAGTTCAATGCTTCGTTGGGCGTCGCCGATACTACAAGCATGTCGCATTCGGGATGTAATTTTTCCAGACACTCACGCACTAAAGGGAAGGGCGGTACGCCATGTACCATTTCTGCAACGGTATCATTTACGGCGACGGACCACTTTAACGCTGTTACTAGGTCCGGGTCGGGATTATCGCTACCTTCCAATAAGGCTTCTAGCGCTGGGTTACCAAGCTTGGTTTCCTCCTCAATCCATCGTAATAATCCTGGTGGGATTTCGATGGTCACGCCACGGGCTGCTACCTCTGGCCGTTTCTGCAACCACTGAAGTGATTCGACCAACGCTGGAAACCGATTAATCCCACGACTCTTGGAATATAAATTCACAAATTCAGCAGCTTCGCGAGCATATTTACTAATTGCCTGCAAGTTATAGTATTGAATCGTGTTGTGAATGAAGCATTCTTTGTGTTTGAGTTCCATTGTGTCAAAGGCACAACCGTCTGAATCAATACCAACAAAAAACTCTTTAGTGCGTTCTAATTCGTACATAATCTTTTAATCTACCCTCGGGAAAACTTGTTTTTTAATAGGTTAATTGTTTCCGGATGCGACAACTCTATCGTTTAGCCTGCGGTTCATAGGGAACTAATTGCTGAGATGCAAATATCGGCTCGAGTTGTGTTAAACGTTGTCGGCCCTGAATCATTGGCAAACTTACCATCGAATTTCCAAGCAATGGTTGAGCATATTTAATGAACGCATCCGTCACATCGTTACCACTGTCGGTAATCCATTCCGTGGGAAATGTGCGTTCGCTATTAGCAACTTCACTCAAAGGTACTTTGTCGTAATAAACACCGTATTCGTCACCCGCGTTTCGTAAAATCGTCGCCATATTGCCACTATCACCAGCCGCTGCCAATGTGCAAGCTTTTTGACCAGCTAAATAAGCTTCTGCTAAATCGACTGTCGATGCGTACGCCATACTATGACGCTGGTCGGTACCAGGCACGTTACATCGTGCTGCACCATGAGCGGCGAGGCCGTTTACATTAAGGTAATTGACGATCAATTGAGCAACCGTTGTTTGGCTAGAGCTAAAACTAGTGTGACCAAACCCATCTTTCACTTCGCCCAGATCACCCACATCAAACCCTTCGCTGACAACGACGATACAACGACCATCCTGTTTCAGTTGATCATTGACATTGTCTGCTAACTGAGCGAGCGAGCAGGGGCTTTCGGCCAAGTATATTTGTAGTGGCATTTCGCGGTTTGGATCAGCCAGTCGAGCGGCGGCTGGTATATATCCGATTTTACGCCCCATCGCCTGTAGCACTAATACAGGGTCCGCTGGGGAAGAACCGCGATTTTCCTCGTTGGCATTCTGAACCGCATGCATCCAATATTTCGCTGTCGACCCATAGCCTGGCGTATGATCGATCAACTTGTATTCGTTATCACCGACATCATTATCAATGGTCTTTGGACCACCAATACCGACTAGATCGAGTCCACGTTGTTGCGCCAGACTCGCAATTTTATTGGCCGTATCCATAGAATCATTTCCACCGATATAGATAAAGTAGCCAACATCATGGGCTTTGAACACTTCAATGACTCGGTCAAAATCTTCATCTTGCCCGTCCTTTAACTTGTATCGACACGTACCAATGGATCCAGCCGCGGGTGTAAACTCTAGCAATTCGATTTCTTCATGCGATTGGGACGAAAGATCCCACAGTTCTTCCCTGAGGACCCCTTCAATTCCATGCCGCGCGCCATAAACAGTGCCGATCTCATCAAGATTACGCGCCGTTTCGATTATTCCCCGCAGGGTGTTATTGATGACCGGACTAGGACCACCGCTCTGGGCAATCACTAGATTTTTTGCTGTGGCCATGGGCTATAGTACTCCATTCTCCGTGACTGAAAAACCACATTTTAACGCTCGACAACCATTCTGACAATCCGCCATTGCCCTATCGCACTAGTGCCCAGCCGAGCAAATGCAGCTGAATTCGAATAACGAATTAGGACGCTTGATATACGATCCGACCTCGATTGACAGTCGTGTGAACTACAAATTTACCGTCGCGGATTTCAAAGAAAACCAAATCTACGCCCGCATCGACTTCGAGCGGGGCAAGTTCATGTTTGATGATATTGGCCGGTCCGATGCTTGCCATGTCGACCGCCGTGCCCAAGTCTATTCCAGCGTTTTCGGTCAACGTGGCGATACCTGCGCCGATAGGGAAAGAGGCTCCCGCTAGCAATTGGCTTTGCCCCGGAACCACCAATCGACCGTTTTCGAGAACTTCAACATCTCCAAGTCCTGACGATGTGTATTTCCCGGGGGGCATTCCGCCCATTCCTGTAATATCACTGACCAAAACACAACGTTCTGATGTTTTGGCACGAATGATCGATTTGATTACCGAGGTCGGTAAATGATGACCATCAGCTATCAAGCTGCAAGTCAGTTCGTCAGCGGCGATTTGATCCCAAATATAATTCGGATGTCGGCGAATTGTGCCATGTGCCCCATTGCCGAGGTGCGTAGACATGGTTGCCCCCGCGTCGATGGCGGCCGTTATTTGCATTGACGAGGCAGCCGTGTGTCCGATCGCAACCACAACGCCACTGTCCACAACTTGCTGAATAAATTGCTCCGCCTGCGGAAACTCCGGAGATAAAGTCAAAATTCCAATTTTGCCTCGCGCGGCGCTCTGTAGTTGTTGAAACTCATCCCAACATGGCGGCCTGACATGTTCCAGTGGATGCGCACCCCGTGGACCGTCTTCGTCCGAAATATATGGGCCTTCTAAATGCAACACCGTACAGCGATCGGCAATGTCCGCATGCTCGTCTATGGCCTGTGCGACAGTTGCCATGCTATGTCGCAACAATTCGAAAGATTGAGTCGTAAAAGTCGGGCAAAATTGAGTGACTCCATCGCGATCCATCGCCAAACAAATCTGCAAAACCTTTTCGGCAGTCAATTCTGGATCATTGAACTCTTGCCCACCGTAACCATTCACTTGCACATCGACCAAACCAGGGGCCAAAACAAGCACGTTTTCTGACCTAGATTCAAGCGGGGATATGTCGCAAATAACTCCGTCGTCAAAGGAAACAACGATTGGATCGTCTGTGTCATAGTGCCGAGCTTGGATTGAACTTAAAGTCATCAGAGTGGATTCTATAAGCGGGTTCTAAGCGGGGTGAGCGGTCGGACTAAGAAAGAGCCGTCTTGCAAATTTAACATAAAAAGGCGCCGCCGGGATTCGAACCCGGGATGGAGGATTTGCAATCCACTGCCTTAGCCACTTGGCCACGGCGCCGTGTATCAAAGGCTTTTATACCCTCAAGAATACCATCCTAATTACCGCAACCTACTTTGAAAAGGCGAGGAACGCAAAAACCAACTTTAGTGAGCTGAGTTAGGAATAATCGATACAGTTTGCCCATCTAGAACATCACGCAGGTTAACGGCAATAGTGATGCCTACAGGGCCTATATAACGATTTATATAGAAGTGTTATCGGTGCTCCAATTTTTAAACCGCCAGTCACTACACTCGTTTCAAACAGTCTGGAAGGATTCCCCAACATGTTTTTAAAATCATTAATTCAAACATTTACCGGACAAGCAAAGCTAAACCGACTCGCTGAAAATCTAGCCCATGCATGTTCAAGTGTTGTCTGGCAAAAAGTTGAATCTCGCATCGACACGATGACACATTCACAGGCTCGTGGATATGTCCGCGTCAAGGCCGGCCGGACTGTACGATTGATACTCAGCGACACATTGCGTCGCAATCTTATTCCTGCCCGCCATCAAACAAAAGTCCTTGAATTGACCATGGATGCAATTGTTGATCAGGCACTCCTCAAATACCGTGGACAACAACCGAAAACATTAGGTCTACAACGAGCCGCATAACACACGTAACGACATCAAATCAAAGGGAGATTCAATCTCCCTTTTTTTATGCGCACACTACCATACTGCGAGCGGAAACGTGTAAAACTTGCGCTAGAGCAACCGTATGACACGAATCATTAACTTTTGAAGAACGAAAAGCAATCAATGACACCCCGACCCTAGCTCTAGTGGTTAGAATTAACGCTTCTGCAAACTTGTTTCCCTACACATATACCCAACAGAAACACTGAACATGTCCAAACCTACCGACATCCATACCAAACAAATCACTACTAGTTTTACCGAAATCGAATATCGTACGCCAATCAAGTTCGGTGGGCGGGTGGTTGCCAACGCAACGTTGTTCAATGTCGACGTTGAGGTCGAGACGAATGACGGGCGCCGAGCGACAGGCCACGGTTCGATGCCAATGGGAAATGCTTGGGGTTGGCCGTCGCAAGTTGAACCCGGTGAACGGACACTTAATGCCATGAACGCTTTGGGACAACAGGCGGCGCTCTTAACTGAACAACACAATGACGCCGGACACCCTATTGAGATCATGCATGATCTACAAACATCGTTCACTAACTCGGCGACTGAACTAGTGCAATCCATGAAACTACTCGAACCAATACCCAAACTCGCCCAACTAGTATCCACGAGCCCGATTGACGCTGCGATAAATGACGCCTACGGAAAAGCGCTTTCGCAAAATTCGTACAATCTCCTTGGACCAGAGTTTATGAATCGTGATCTGGGACAGTTCCTCGATGGAGACATGTCAGGGTTGTTTTTAGATCAGTTCACACTACGACAGCCAAAAGAGCACATGCCACTTTATCACCTCGTTGGGGCACTCGATCCACTTACCACCACAGACATTTCGGCGCCGCTCGATGATGGAGTGCCCGAGACTCTCGGCGATTGGATCCTAGCAGATGGACTTACCCATTTGAAAATCAAGCTTGCCGGGGATGACCTACCATGGGATGTGCAACGAGTTATTGATATCGATCGAGTTACCACGACAGCACAAAACTCCCGCGGTTGCCATCAATGGTGGTATTCCACGGATTTCAACGAAAAATGCAAAGACGTACAATACGTGCTCGATTTTTTGTCTGAACTACAATCACGTGCACCTCAAGCGTTTGAGCGGATCCAATATATAGAGCAACCCACACATCGCGATCTAAAAAATCATCCCAGCAGCGGTATGCATCAAGCGGCAATAATCAAGCCCGTTGTCATCGACGAATCATTAATTGATTTTGAATCATTATTACTCGCGCGTGAACAAGGCTATTCTGGCGTCGCGCTTAAAGCCTGCAAGGGACACGGCGAGGCTCTCATTATGGGAGCGGCCGCTCAACACTACAACCTGTTTTTATGCGTTCAAGACCTAACATGTGTGGGTGCTTCGTTTCTACATTCCGCTAGCCTAGCGGCACGGATCCCAACAATTAAGGCAATCGAAGGAAATGGGCGCCAGTATTGCCCGTTTGGAAATGAGCCTTGGAATACTAAGTTCCCCTCCATGTTCAATATTAACGATGGCACTGTCGGAACACACTGCTTAACTGGACCTGGATTAGGATATTGAAATCCAAAAGGATGCCCGCTTGCGGCATTCTGGAGCGTCCGAATAATTTATCCGGTTTTGCAACGAGTTCTTAATCCCGCCGGGGGGTAAACATTCTTGCCCACAGCCCCACGGAGGCAAGCTTGCTTGTGAACAACGCATAAGCTGAAGCGATCCACGTACCCATGAAGGAGATATATAAACCGTATTACACGACTCCCTGCCGTACCGCCCACACCGCCGCTTGAGTGCGATCATTCACACCAATTTTCCTCAAGATGTGCTGAACATGCTCCTTGACGGTTTCATAACTGATCCCAAGTGCAAAGGCAATTTCTTTGTTGGTCAACCCTTCGGCAAGCTGCTCTAGCACTTCACTTTCACGATGAGTCAGCGGCACATCGACGTCAGCAGAGATACGCGGAGTTGCTAGTGCACCTGCCACGCGACGCAATGCTTCTCGAGTCCAGGAGTTTCCACCGCGATAGGCCACCATAATTGCATCGACAATCTGTTCTCGATCAAGACTCTTCAATAGATAACCAGATGCGCCTAAAGCCACCGCCCGAGCAATGTACGTCGGATTATCGAATGTAGACAGCATCAACACGGGAATTTTTGGATATTCAATCTTGGCCCGCCCGAGCGCCGTCAAACCATCACCATTTTCCATTCGCACATCGAGTAAAATCACATCAGGCTGGAACTGCACAATGCCTTCTAAAATATTCTCACCAGAATTTGACTCGGCGATTAGTTGTATTTCCGTGCCCCGAATCATCCGAACCATGCCGCTACGCACAATTTCGTGGTCATCAATCACCATTAAACGTATCATCACTGCCCTTCTGAAGTAGAGTTACTGACTAATCCTTCAGTAACTCCCATTATTAACCACTCACCTCCTGATTACTACAACTCCAAATAAAAAACCCATGACCACAAAGGGTCATGGGCTCTTATGAGACACGTCCAATCCCCCAACCAGACGAACTCAAACTCCAAAGTATTTTATTTATCGATTCGCTGAATCACTAATTCGCACTGACACCGGGAACGCGGATCGTTGCGGCAGGAAGCTATCAGGATTAACCAAGGTTTTGTAGGGTGACGAACGACTAGCTGATTTATTCTGTTCTTCTCGGGGACCAGGCGCTTCTGGTATTTGCTTCGGAGCCAACGTCGGAATTTGCTTTACTCCAGGCACGACTGGACGCTCGGTGTTCAAACTTGGCAATTCCGACGTGATCGTCTCATCAGGGTCTATATGGCCTTCAACCAAGGCGGGAATAATTTTTTTCGATTCGGTTAGTTCAACGTTTCCTGCTGCTTCCTTGATTCCAGTTCCCACTGCAAAAGGGTTGTTTAACTCGGGAATTGCGAGGTCATCAAGTCCTAAAAAAGCGACAATCCCGCGAGGTGCTTTCACGGACATCTCGCTTTGCTTTTTTTCAATGACGTCCTGCACCGGTTCCTGCACCGGTTCCTGCACCGGTTCCTGCACCGGCTCCTGCACCGGTTCCTGCACCGGTTCCTGCACCGGTTCCTCTTGGGTTGGTGTCGTATTTTTTCCGACTTCGTCAAGCAAAGGATCGGCGTTAGCACCGAATATTGAGTTTAAATCGGCAAACTTTAATTTTGGAAACTGTATTCCATCCAATGATCCAATCGTCGGGAAATGAAACGGGGACACTTCTGTTTTATTCATGTGGTGCGGTGTAAAACTTCCGGGATGTTTCATTTTCGTGTTATATCTAAATGTATTGTTCGATCCAGCAGAAGTGGTCGCAGCGGACAGCTCTTTTTCAATACCAGCAAATACAGATTCAATGTCCCCCAGAAGATCTAATTTTGGAAACGTCAAAGTATTCAAAATGGGTTCAGGACGTTTTTTTTCAGATTTTGTCTGTGGTATAGCTTCGATTTCGTTATCGGTTGCTGGTGTTTCTTTATCTAGACTCAATATTTCTGGCGTTACTATTTCTGCCAGCGGTGTAGATTTTACTTCCGGATCTACAGCCTTCTGCGGTTCCGCGTTTTTGGGGCGCAATTCATTGTTATACAATTTATCAAGATTACGTTGATCCGCAGCTTTTCGTCGTACGCTCAACGTGTCGTCAGGCGTGTCGTCAGACAACAAGATACGCACTGGTTTTACAACCTTCGTTTCAGGAGTCTCAGCTGTCGCTAAGTTAAAAACACCTATGCTCAAGAGGATGCCGCTAAGGGCAAACCCGCAACTAATACGTTTTCCCAACGATGCCGGTATCAATTTCAAAACCATGACAAACAACTCCCCCATTATTTCCTGAGACTAACGTCTCTAAATTTCGCGATTATTATTTAGCGCCTTTAGTGGCGTGGGTCGCGAAATATTTCCATCTACCTTTAGAATTCGGTATTATCGATTATCAATCTGAAACGGGTTTTAACGGTTTTAACGAAAAAACCGATTAACTTACCACCCGTTAGAGAGGGTGGGTTTGCCCAATAGTTGAGAAACAAGTGTATCCGACGTATACGCATCTTCATAATCTGATACGTTACTCATCATTTGCATTCTGGCTTCTAGGTTCCATAATATTCCTTGAACCAATCACAGAACCGCGCTATGCCATCCTCTATCGATACCTCCGCCGTCCAATCTACGGCTGCCTGGAGTGATTTAACATTGGCTTCTGTTGCCGGTACGTCACCGAGTTGCATCGGCAATAGCTCTTTCAGAACGGTTCGCCCGAGACAATTCTCTAGAATTTGCACAAACCGTTTTAATTCTACAGTCTCTGCTCCACCAACATTAAATATCTGAAATGGAGACTGGCTACTGGCCGGATCGGGGTTATACCCATCCCAGTCACAATTTCCTTTTGGAGGCGATGCGATCAACCGCACCATCGATTCCACCACGTCATCAATATAAGTGAACGACCTCAACATATCGCCTTGGTTGAACAACTTAATCGGCTCGCCACTACAAATAGCACTTGCGAAAAGACTCAACGCCATATCAGGCCGACCCCACGGACCATAGACCGTGAAGAAACGCAAGCCGGTTGTCGGTAAACGGTATAGATGACTGTAAGCGTGCGCCATCAATTCATTGGACTTCTTGGTCGCACCGTACAGACTCAATGGATGCTCGGTTGATTCCGTTACAGCAAAGGGCAGGGTGGTATTAGCGCCATAAACGCTGCTACTCGACGCGTAGATCAAATTCCCTACCGACTGTTGGCGGCACCCTTCCAGCACATTAGCAAAACCAACGATGTTTGAATCAATGTAGGCAGCGGGGTTTTCCAGCGAGTAGCGAACCCCAGCTTGAGCCGCCAGATTAATAACGACATCAAACTCGACCCGTTGAAACATATCCGCCATTGCACTGCGGTCCGCAATGTCCAGCAAGCGAAACTCAAAACCAGCATGCTGCTGCAAACATTCCAAGCGAGCCTGTTTCAAAGCGACATCATAGTAGTCGCTCATGTTATCGACGCCTACTAATAGATGTCCATCATGTAACAGTCGCTGACTGGCATGATACCCAATGAATCCCGCTGCTCCGGTCACCAATATTTTCATCGCTCGTTGCTTTCTGCTCAATACATTTACAAGTCGCTTTACGCAAATTATATCTAGCTAGACGTATACCAGATCTAAAACAGCGTGTAAATAAATGGTGCCGCGCCGCTACCAGCAGTAATCGCAATGAGTGCTATCAGCAACAATGAAAGAATAATGGGCGTCAACCACCATTTTTTACTGTGTCTCAAGAAGTCCCAAAACTCCCTGACAATACCCACTTGCTTGCCACTCGCTATTTGCTGAAAGTCCGATGCAACCGTGGTGTCACTGTCTGACGAGTCGACGGGAAGGTCAGCAGCACGTGCTTCACCGAGGGTGTGAGAGGTGTCCATATTGCCTGAATAAGCCTGAAGTATCTCTGCTCGCATTTCGCGAGCAGATTGGAATCGATTCTCCTTTGATTCCTCTAAGGCCTTCGCCACTACAGACTGAAACTGAGGAGGTAACGCTGCGATGTTGATCACCCTGGGACTCTTACCGGTTAACATCTGATAAAACGTCGCTGCCAGACTCCAGAGGTCACTGCGGTGATCGATTAGCTCGACCGCCTGTCGCTGTTCCGGCGGCATAAAGTCCAGCGTACCGATCACTGCCCCCTCCATCGTCATACTTGTATCGGCAATCTTCGTTTTGGCCAAGCCAAAGTCTGTCAGTTTCGGTATGCCATCTTCCGTCAATAATACATTGGCGGGTTTGATATCACGATGGATGATGCCGGCAGCATGCGCTTTGGCCAGTCCGTCACATAATTGACTGAAGATGTTAACCGCTTCATCTACCTCGAGAGGACCTTCTTTACATTTTTCCAGCAGGCTACCACCTTGAACACATTCCATGATCAGAAAAGGACCGTCGGTGGCGCGGCCATAGTCGTAGATTTGGACGATGTTAGTGTGATTAAGATCCGCCATTGATTTGGCTTCGGTTAGAAACCGTTGGACCGCTGTTATACTATTCGCTGCTGTACCTAAAATCCGTTTAATCGCAACTTTACGTTCTAGCCTGGTATCGGTAGCAAGTATAACCTCACCCATACCACCTTTACCCAGCACGCTCTCTTCGGTGTAGCGAGTGGATAGATCTACCAATTCCAACTCATCATCAAAGAGATCGTCATCGATGTCAGCAGCACCAAGGGTGGACTGATCGACAAGGCTGTTCTCATCGGCATCGCCCCCCATGGTCGCGTCGGCACCAAGGCTTTGTTCAGACTGGTTCTGTTGGGCGGCGTTTTTAGGATTCTCGCCGTCAAGCGTTTCACCTCCAAGGCTGTCGTTAGAATTGGGCATGGAATGTAATCTATTTACACCGGAGGTTATTGAGGAAATGAATATTTGAAGTTTATCATATCGTCAAACAAATTGATAATGGACGCGCTTCACTACATTACTCGCGAAACGGTAACTTCACCCGACACGTTTTTCGAATCGATATCGCCGACAGGGACATACCCTACAGTCCCTTTCAGAATACCTAATTCAGAGATGCCGAATTAACAAAATATTTGTTTTCATTTTTCATGGCTTAACACCACTTAGAATTGTCTAAAATATTGATGGCTTCCTACCACCTCTCGTCGTTCAGTCCAATAACTCTCGGAATCTAAATCCCATCGTTGTTGCAACAAATCTTTTCGGAATACCTTCAGCATCAAACCAATGGGACATAAACATCCATAATAGATCGCTCGCAACAACACCCAACCAGCGACAATGCCAATTGGGTAGGTAACAATCATTGCTGCCACAAATGGGAATTTAAGCATTTTCGGACAGCACCAAGCCACGAAGCAAATCACCGCTGCAATTATCTGGATCGTCACTGCTGCTTCAAAATGCCCATTAAATGCAACGTTAAGGCCAATAATAATAGCAAACAACGGTGTCCATAATCGGCCAAACGATTTCAATTGGGCCAACGGCGGATTGGTATTTAGTTTAATGAGTGACATATAAATAAACCTCTGTTGCTCTCTACTCTGCCAACGATTAATCGAGCGGAAACTGCCCTAGATATTCGTCTACTTGGTGGTTCGTTACATCCGGTTGCTCCGATTTCTTCACCACAAAATGATCCATTACCAACACATCCATTTTTGTCGCCATAAAGCAGCGATAAGCATCCTGTGGCGTACGCACGATCGGTTCACCTCGAATATTAAAGCTTGTATTCACCACAAGCGGCGACTGCGAAAGTTGATAATACCGCTGTACCAAATTATGAAATAGTGGATTGGCATTTTCATCAATAGTTTGCACGCGCGCGGAGTTATCCACATGCGTTATTGCCGGAACACTAGAGCGCGTAATCAATCGTCGGTTGACTCCTTGGACCGCCAATTCTTCCGGCGTCAAATCCAAGCGCTGTTTTTCCGCGACAGGTGCCACCAACAACATATAAGGACTGCTAACGCCCCGCATATCAAAATACTCATCAGCGTGCTCTTTCAACACAGCTGGAGCAAACGGTCGAAACGATTCACGGAACTTAATCTTGAGATTAATGTTCGCTTGCATTTCAACACTACGAGCATCTCCCAAGATACTGCGATTACCCAATGAACGCGGTCCGAATTCCATCCGTCCCTGCATCCAGCCAATAACCTGTTGTTCATCTAGCATTACGGCAACAGCGTCACATAGTTCACTCTGTTGTTCGAAATAGTGGTAGGTAACGCCGTCGGAGTCCAGAAACTCACGTACTTCTTGAGCATTGTATTGCGGACCTAGCAAGCTACCTTGCTGAGAATCCCCGCCATCTGTGGTGCGCTGATTATCCAATAACTGATACCAAATAAACTGGGCGACTCCTAACGCTCCCCCGGCGTCACCCGCAGCCGGCTGAATCCAAACATCTTCAAACGGCCCCTCTCGAAAAATCCTACCATTACCGACACAGTTCAGCGCGACGCCGCCAGCCAAACATAGGTTCTTTTTTCCGGTCACTTGATGCGCATGGCCAACCATGCGTAACATTATCATTTCGGTTACTTTCTGAATAGACGCAGCAATATCCATGTACTGCTGGTCCATCTCGGCCTCAGGGGCTCGCTCCGGCCGACCAAACAGTTGCTGGAATCGCTCGCTGGTCATCGTCAAGCCTTGGCAGTAATTAAAGTAGGACATGTCGAGCCGGAAGGATCCATCTTCTTTCAAATCGAGTAAATGTTCCAATATCAATTCAACGTATTTCGGTTCTCCATAAGGCGCTAGTCCCATCAATTTATATTCACCGGAATTCACTCGAAAACCACAATAGTAGGTAAACGCGGAATAGAGCAAACCAAGGGAATGTGGAAATCGCATTTCCTGCATCATTTGCACGTGATTTCCGCTTCCGACCGCTATTGATGCAGTTGCCCACTCGCCGACTCCATCAATCGTCACGATCGCTGCCTCGTCAAAAGGCGAGGGAAAAAATGCACTCGCCGCATGTGATTCATGATGCTCGGTAAAGACAATCCGCTTACGATATGCTCCACCGAGCCCGGCGCGAATCTCTCGCGGCAAGTGTAATTTCTGCTGAACCCACAACGGCATCGCTTTGGCAAAGGACTTCACACCAGCCGGCGCATAAGCCAAATACGTTTCCAGCAAACGTTCAAATTTCAACAATGGTTTTTCGTAAAATCCAACGTAATCTATATCAGCAGCTTTGATCTGTGCAGCGTTCAAACAGTACTCTACCGCGTTTACCGGAAATCGCTCATCGTGTTTTTGCCTCGTGAATCGTTCTTCTTGCGCAGCAGCGACAATGCAACCGTCGACGATCAATGCCGCAGCGGAATCATGGTAGAAAGCGGAAATGCCAAGAATTGCTGTCATAAGATACCTACCTAGCTGAAATATCGGCTAAATCAAAGTAGACAGGCTATAAGAAGTCGCTTTGTACTCGCAACACGCTGCAAATGGCCTACCGGTCGTATCGATTAGACAAAAGAGGGTTCGCTCGAAGTTGTCAAGAAACGAGGACAACACAAAAAAACTATTTTTTGGCCTTTGCGCTCGTAATGCAACGCCGAAATGCAGGACTCTATACGGCTAGCGGTTTCCTAAATATTCGACCGATCTTCTTCATTGATTCGTCAGAAATAGCAATGAACAAGTGCTTTCCATCACTCCAACTACCTGCCGCAAACTTACCAGATAGCTGCATTTTTTTGAATTTGCCAACTCGTTCAAGCTCCCCTGCCGGCAGGATCAAAACCCACAACTTGCCATTACGCGGTGACGATAAATTCATCGCAATGCAATCATCGCTAGCGCCGATCGTTCGCCAAGAAATCACCTTGCCCTGTACTTGAGTTTCTACAATAGATGTCGCATACGGCGCATCCGCTAAACGGTGATCCCACCCGTGAGTCAGTTCCAATTCTGCCACCCAAACTGGCAGCATTTCCTCTAATCCCGCGTAGGTCAAACGCTGCTCAACCGGCGGTCCATTCCAAAACGGAGACAACACGACCGCGAACACTAAACAAGCGGCGGTGCCTAACAGTGCCCACACCAATCCCCGACGGTGTGGTTGCGAAGACAGAGGCGGATCGTCTACGTCCGTCGCAATGGCCATACGTGGCACCACTAAATTAGCATCCAATTCTTTAGTTAAAGCACTAGATGCTGTAACCAGTTCCGATTCATCGATCGCAGCGATCAACCGACCCACTAACTCAACGGGAACATCAACCTCGTCAAACACGTCAAGCAGTTGTCGGTCAAGATCTGATTGCCAAACCATATCGTCTAACAACTCTGGTTGCTCGCTCACCAGAGTTCGCAACTGCTCCAATTCCGGGGGCAATGCTTGGCCTTGGGAAAACTGCTGTTGCCATTGGTCATGCGTCAATAACTGAATTAAATCTTTGGTTTTGATCGGTTCCATTTCAAATTATTCCTCAGAATCAAATTGTTTTTGCAGGACGAGCAGCTTTGATTTAAGCATCCGCTTCCCGCGTGACAACCGACTCATTACTGTTCCAAGTGGAATTTCTAACTGTTTCGCGATTTCTCTATAGGACATCTGTTGCTGATAATGCATGACTACCGCGATCCTAAATGTTTCTGGTAACGCATCAAGGGCGACCTGTAACCGCTGCGAGTCGACCTCGAGTCGATATGACCGGTCTGGCACACGACTGTCTTCCACCTCAACATCCGTAAATACCCATTCTCGCCTTTTACGAACTTCTTTCAAGAAAGTAGTTCGTACTACAGTAAACAACCAACTACGTGCCTTCGCGGGATCTTTTACTTGACCAATCCGTTGAAATGCAATCAGATACGCCTGTTGCAGGACGTCTTCTGCCATATTTACATTGCCGGTTAAGCGATAACAAAAACGATACAACGACTGATGGTGATCAACGACTAACTGCTCGATCCACACCCGCCGTTGTGCCACTGACAATTCCTTGCGCTCTGCATCAAGCGACACCGAATCCACTAGTGGATCGATTTCACGAGGCACTTCGAGTAACGCATCCGAAATTAGCATCTCTTTGGAAGATTCCCTTTTGTCCATGGCAACAGATGTCCAGTTAGTTAGACCCGCTTGAAGCAGAGTTTATTCCCATAAACCACCGTTTCTTTTATGACATTCATTCCGTATTTATGGGCTGCGTTTAGGCCGCGGGACATTAGATTGACCCGATTTCCCACGCCGACGGCGTTTTCGGTCATACGATGTTATTTCGACCTCATCCAGCGGTTTACCGATTTCTTCTTGCAATTGCATGATTCGATCCCGTAATGCCGCTGCATGTTCAAACTTCAAATCCTCAGCCGCTTGCATCATCTCTATTTCCAGCTCGTTAATCAACTCTTGAGTAACATAAACTGTTTCATCTGTCCTGCCGACCGCCGCATTGGCTTCGCGATGAGCCGATGCATCGCCTTCAATGCCCCTGTCAATCGATTTCTGTATCGACCGTGGAGTGATATTATGTTCCTTATTATACTCCTCTTGGATGCCACGCCGACGCACCGTCTCGGTAATCGCTTTATCCATCGAATTTGTCATCTTGTCCGCGTATAGAATAACTCGCGAATTGACATGGCGAGCAGCACGACCCATCGTTTGGATTAACGATGTTTCACTTCTCAAAAAACCCTCTTTGTCAGCATCAAGCACAGCGACCAGGGATACTTCTGGTAAGTCCAACCCCTCACGCAATAAGTTGACCCCAACCAATACGTCAAATTTTCCTTCACGTAATTCCCGCAACAATTCCACCCGCTCAAAGGCATCGAGTTCCGAATGCAACCACCTCGCCTGCACGCCTTGCTCAACCAAGTAACCCGATAACTCTTCAGCCATTCGTTTGGTTAATGTCGTAACGAGCACTCTCTCGCCAACCTCCGCTCGTTTACGAACCTCTTCTAGCAAGTGCGGAACCTGACCGGTCGCCGGGACAACGTCGATTTCAGGGTCTAGCAATCCAGTCGGACGAATAATCTGTTCAACCACTTCCCCCTCTGTCTTTTCTAACTCATAATCTCCGGGAGTTGCCGAGACAAACACGACGCGTTTCCCTTTTTCTTCCCACTCTTCGAATCGCATCGGACGATTATCAAGTGCACTAGGCAAACGAAAACCATGGTCTACTAAGGTAGTTTTACGACTCCGGTCGCCCGCCCACATCGCTCGCACCTGCGACACGGATACATGTGACTCGTCAACAAACAGCAAAAAATCTTCCGGAAAAAAATCGTATAACGTATCGGGGGGTTCACCTTCAGCACGACCCGCTAAATGTCGACTGTAGTTCTCAACACCAGAACAATAACCAACTTCTTGCATTAACTCTAAGTCATAGCGAGTGCGAGCATTCAAACGTTGTGCTTCCAGTAACTTGCCATCTTTTTTGAATTGATCAAGTTGGTCCTTCAATTCTTGCCGAATAGCCTGAATTGCTTGCTCGACTCTGGCCTCTGACATCACAAAGTGCTTCGCCGGATAAACAAACAGTTGGTCCAATTTAGTAATGGTCTCACCAGTAAGGGGATTAATGATCGACAGTTGATCGATTTCATCACCCCAGAATTCGATCCGATAGGCATATTCTTCGTAAGAAGGCCACACCTCTACGCAATCGCCTCGGACACGAAATGTGCTGCGTGAAAAATCCACGTCATTACGATCGTATTGGATATCGACTAGCTTCATTAACATCTTGTCTCGATCAATTTCCATACCTTTAGCAACAGAAACCATCATTTCTCGGTAATCATCCGGAGAACCTAATCCGTAAATACTCGATACACTCGCAACAATAATCACATCATCTCGGCTAACAAGTGAACTTGTTGACGCTAGACGCAAGCGGTCAATTTCCTCATTGATCGACGCGTCTTTTTCTATATAGATATCACGTTGGGGAATATACGCCTCAGGCTGATAGTAGTCGTAATAACTGACAAAGTAATGAACGGCGTTATTCGGGAAAAATGACTTAAACTCGGAATACAATTGAGCGGCTAAGGTCTTGTTATGTGAAATCACAAGTGTTGGTTTTTTTATACGCTCGATAACATTAGCCATCGTAAACGTCTTACCCGAACCTGTTACTCCCATCAGCGTTTGATGGCTTTGCCCATTTTCCAAACCATGCACGAGCTTTTCAATCGCTGCGGGTTGGTCACCCGCCGGTGAAAATGGGCTTACTAACTGAAATTCTCGCTGTTGCACGCCTTTGAGTCTCCGTACATTCTGCACATATACAAGCAGCCAACTTAAACAATTAGCCAATCCCCCATTGTATCAAAAGCAACGTGTTTTTGGCACTATGTAGACATCATACTCGTCCGTCGATCTAAATACGCTAACCCGCATAGTTTAACCAATCAGAACATCACGCATTTTTGCGTGCTCCCCCGATGGAAACCGATTTAATGTGCCGAAACCTAGAGCATGTCAAATCCAAATGAACTTAGCGAAAACTCCCCCCTTTCCAAGGCTGACCAACGAGAAGCGGTGGCTACAAGCCTGCTTGACCAACTCGACGCGCGGCAAGATCAAGTCATTTCCGACTTGGATGGACTCAACGAGCAAATCGAAGATCTCATCGATTCTTGGCGGCAAGGATCGACCGTCGAAGAACTCGAATTAGATGAGAATGGCACCGCTACTGACACCGACGAGCAAGCCGACGCTGCCTAAGGACTGCCTAGAGACGTCCAATCGAGTGCCACGTCTAGGCTTTTGGCTGAATGAGTGAGTGCTCCAACACTGATGCGATCGACCCCCGTTTCGGCGATTGCTCGAATCGTTTCATGCGTAACTCCACCAGACGCTTCGAGCTGAACTTCTGGAGCGACATCACTACGTAGAGCTACGGCGTTGCGCAATTGGTCATTGCTCATATTATCCAGCAGCACAATGTCTGGGTGGTGCGACAGCGCAATCTGCAATTGTTCGAGGGTATCGACTTCAATTTCAATCGGCATAGCTGCGTCGATAGGATTTCCCGCGGCAACAACATCCTGAATTAACTCGCGGGATTTCTCGATTGCTTCGCCAATCACATCACTACCGTCGTCACCTGAGAGTGTAGCCGCACAGGCAGCCAAGTGATTGTCTTTAATCAATATCGCGTCATGTAACCCGTTACGATGATTTACAGCGCCACCGCACCGAGTAGCATATTTCTCTAGCCGACGCCAACCCGGTGTTGTTTTCCGAGTGTCATAAACGGCGACGCCCGTACCTGCTAGCAGTTTTACATATTCGGACGTTTGCGTCGCAATGCCGCACAACCGACCCATGAAGTTCAATATAATTCGTTCGGCCGTTAGTAAATCGATTGCCGAAGCTGATATCGAAACAGCCGTCATTCCAGCCTCAGCCACATCTCCATCTGCCACGAAATTCCGCACTTCGCCATTAATACTCATCTCGTCAAAGACCACCTCAGCGATCTGCACACCTGCCACAATACCAGATTGACGAATTACTATATTAGCAGCACCTTGTTTATCTAGCGGCACGGTTGCCACCGACGTCCAGTCATATTGATCCGCTATATCTTCTCGCACCGACAAACGCACTAACTGACGCAAGTCATCAATTAACTCAGCAGACCATTCTTGTTGTGTAAACAGCGAACCCATATTCCTGCACCGTCCGTTATGTCATAGAAAAGACAACGACCATTTTACAATTAGTCGCATCATGTTCACAATTACATTGCCGCAAATTGGAAACCATAAAAACTATTTGACATCAATTTCGATGTCTTATGTAGGGGAGATTGCCACAGGAGCGAGACGCTATGTACCAAGCGATCAGTTGGTATGATTCCAACAACACCAAAATCATCATCGTGTGCGGTGCAATCATGTTACTCACCTGCCTAAAACAAGATATACGATCTCAATCAAATCGCAACACACCGCCTCCTCGCAATTGGACATTTCAACTCAACCTAAACACAGCTACCGCTAGCGAACTTGAGAATCTTCCTCAAATCGGCCCTACCATGGCTCAACGCATCGTCGAATTTCGCCGTCATCTTCCAAATAAGACGTTCACAAGTCTCAGCCAACTGCAACATGTTCGTGGTATCGGCGACAAAACAATCATCAAAATCACACCATTTCTGATACTCTCACAAGCGGAGTAGCGATGGTGCG
This sequence comes from Planctomycetaceae bacterium, assembly GCA_018660825.1. Lineage (GTDB taxonomy): Bacteria > Planctomycetota > Planctomycetia > Pirellulales > Pirellulaceae > UBA721. The sequence continues at coordinate 58,768 of JABJJO010000140.1, forward strand.
TGCAGGTGGATTTTCATAGTTAAATAAACGCGGGAACTACCTCTGACAACGAGAGTCAATCCTGTGTTTATTATTCGCCGATGCAATACAACGCATTGAAAGTTCGTAAATAAATATGACCCTGCGAAACCGCTGGTGAAGCCGACAATGGTTCTTCGAGTTTATTTTGAGCCAATAATTCGAATTCTTTCCCCGGTTTACAAACTGAAACGACTCCGTTTCGCCCACACAGATAGATCTTTCCATCCGCATAAACGGGCGATGCTCGGTGACGATCGCGATTGGTTCGTTGCTCGTAAAACTGCTCACCCGATTCTTGATCTAACGCAATCAGATTACCATTCTGTCTACATAGATAAACAATGCCGTCTACCGCTAGCGGACTCGGAACATCCGGAGTGATATGAAATTGCCACTTCACAAATTCTTGTTTTCCCGTAATATCCCCCTGTCCCGTTGGTTTCAGAGCAAGAGTAATCCCTGCCTTTGCGGACGGCACTACAATCAGTCCCTTAATGGCTAACGGCGATGAAACGAATCTAAGTGTTGGGTCGTAACCCGCCGGAGGATGCAAACCACCGCACCGCCAAATCTCATGGCCATCTTGCAAGTCATGGGCAACGATATAATCAGCTCCATGCGTTAACAAAAAAGATCGCTCTTTATCTCGATAAATCGTTGGGGACGCATAGGAATGCTCGTTTTCAGCACGAGCGCTACTTGGACGTCCCGTTTCCCAGATTGTTTTACCAGTCATCTTCTCTAACGCCACAACGCGTGCTTCTCGAGTCTGCGCATTGCCGTCACCGTGAATCAATTGTAAGAATATACGATCGCCATCAAGAATCGGGGTCGAAGTCATGCCAAAAGCAATCTTGAACTTACCAAATCTATCTTGAACATTGAGGCTCCAAACCTCTTTACCGCTGAAATCATAACAGGCTAATGCGCCGTTTGTAAAAAAGACCCAAACATGTTTTCCATCGGTGAACGGAGAAGGGGAGGCTGCATTACCTTCGTCGCCACGCACAATTTTATCACCCTGGCTCACCTTGCGACGCCACAACTCCTTGCCCTCAGTACTGATTGCCAGCAACACCAAGTCATCACCAACCACCGTCGTAACAAATATATGATCGTCCCAAATACAAGGTGTCGCCCCCCCCGGTCCTGGTAATGCCAGCCGCCATTGAATATTTTCAGTGGCACTCCATCGCAATGGCAATGCGGTTTCCCCAGACACTCCATTGCCGTTCACACCGCGCCACTGTGGCCAATTCTCGCCATATGCAGAACTCACGGCACAACACACACAACAAACGACAATCGCTTGAAAACCATTGGCTAATGATTTGTTGCAAAATCTACCCATTGCTGCTCTCCATCCTGTTAACATCACTTTGAAATCCTCAAATAAAACAATTCGCAAACAACTACTTAGAGTTAGAGAAACCGTAACAGTCTCTCTAACTCTAAGCAAGTCTCTTTGTCCATTTCCCATTCGTACGGTTGTCGCCGACGGTCTGTAGAAAACAATCCCTTACGTTGCATGATATATTTTTCCACGGCTAAAAATCCGTCAAGCCCCGCCTGCAATTGCAGACTGACCAGAGCGCATAACGGAAACCACGCTCGATAGGCTGCGTCAACGTCACCATTCTCCAGAGCTTCCCACACGCAGATTACTTGCTCAAGAAATTCCATTCCCGGAATCGTACCCGCAATTCCTCGCGAATAACTATCCATTAATGAGATACCACCTGATCCTTCAAAAATAGCAACTTGCCCTCGCGTCGCATCACGCAACGCTGACAACTTGGAGCCCAGCGGATTAGCCTCAGGCTTGAACATAATACGCTCGGAACCATATTTTTCAAATAACTGGCAACTGACACTCAAAGGAATTTCCGCGCCAACATACCCCGAAGCGTCCTGCACGATCAACGGTACGGGTATCGCTTCGACAATCGCTGCAAAATATTCTTCGAGTTCATCTGCGTTTAAAGGAACACTATTTGGAGGTATGGCCATCACTGCATCTGCACCATTATTCACTGCCGCCGTAGCGAACTGAACTGCTGCCGTTGCCGACTCTGCTCCTACGCTCGCCACAAAACACCTGTCGCCTCGATCAAATTCCCCCAACCACTGATGTAGTTGATTTCGTTCATCAGCGGTTAACCGCTGCAATTCGGAAACCATGCCAGTGCAAAATCCGTCAATTGGCAAACTCAGTGCCCACTGCATCTCCCGCTCTAAACTAGCGTAGTCCATCGAATCGTCTGCTAAAAATGGTGTGTGCACAACTGGCACAACACCCCTAATCTGTCTTATCATAGATATTAATCTGTCCCAACGATGGCACGCATGATTTAATTCCAGCTTCCTTTATAACATTTACAAGCCGTTGCTCATATGAAAATAACAGCCGTTGAAGCAATCATCTGCAACGCTCGCATGCGAAATTGGATTTTCGTTAAGGTAACCACCGACCAACCAGGCCTTATTGGTTGGGGCGAAGCGACGCTGGAGTGGCATACACGCAGCGTCGTAGGCGCTATTGAAGACATCACTCCGTTGTTGATAGGTGAGGACCCTCGCCGGATTGAGCATCTGTGGCAACGCATGTTTCGTCAACACTTCTGGCATGGTAGCGGTATTACTCGCAGCACAGCTATCTCTGGCATCGACATCGCACTGTGGGACATCGCCGGAAAAATTGCCGATATGCCATGCCACCAATTGTGGGGCGGACCCGTTCGAGATTGGATCCGTACGTATTGTCACCTCGGCGGCGGACGGATGGAAGATTTTTATGAAATATCCGCCGATGATGCGAAACGATTCGGTGAATTAGCCTCAGTGGCAGTGGAGCAGGGTTACACAGCCTTTAAGAGTATGGCCGTGCCACCAACCGCACCGATTACTGGAACGAAACCAATCCACCGCGCCGTAGCCGCCGTAGCCGCGATGCGAGATGCTGTCGGTGACGATATCGACATTATGGTTGATTGCCACGCTCGCCCCTCACCAGCGATGGGACTACAATTCGCCAAAGCACTTGATGGCTTCGGGCTCTATTTCTTTGAAGAACCTTGCTGGCCCGAGCAAATCGACGGACTGGTTCGCATCACACAAACCACCACCACTCCCATTGCCACAGGCGAACGCATTACATCTCTAGCAGATTTTCGCCGCCTCTTTGCAGCTGGCGGATGCGATGTTTGCCAGCCCGACTTGACGCATTGCGGTGGCCTCACTGCTGGGCACAAGATAGCAGCTTTAGCTGAGGCCCACCAGATTGCACTCGCGCCCCACAACCCACAGGGCCCCGTATCCACCGCCGCATCCTTGGAATTTGGTTTTTCACAACCTGGTTATATCATTTGCGAATCTGTCCACAACGACGTTCCTTGGCGCAATGATGTTGTCACCGAAGGACATTCATTGCAAGAGGAAGGTCGAATTGTCCATCCCAATACGAAACCTGGCCTAGGCATTGAAATCAACGAGGAAGAAATAGCCAAACATCCATTTGAACAGGAATTGCCGCAAATCGTATTTTATGAAGACGGCAGCGTCGGCGATTGGTAACAAAATCAGATTAACCAGTCACGCCTCATTATATGCTTTGGCGGTTAAAGTCCATTCACGAACCCGCCGTTAATAAACGAATACATCCAAGGTCGACTCGCTTATTGGTGTCCTTGAATGTTCAGCATGGCAATCGCAGCATCACGAAGCTGTTCCAAACCACCACAGGCGATAATCGAAGCGTCCTCTTGATACAAACCCTTGCCGTAACTCTCTCGGTTTGGCAAATACCAACAAGATGAACCATCAGCCAATGTACCGACCATCAATGCGAGGCCTGGAAAAGCCGCTCGCAAATCAAGCTGCAACATGTTGTACATTTCGCCATTAAATGCCAATAAACAAACGTCACCTATTCGCCATGCGCGCAACTGGTAGTGGAAACAGTCGCCTTCTTCGAGTCCCCTAAAACGCGTCAATTTTCGTTGTAATCGTTCAACCAACGCTCGCTGATTTCGAGCCGCATCAACGCCTCCGTTTGAATCTGCACCGGCGGCCAGCAACGCATCCAAATCATGCTGCGTTTGTTCGCGTGTACCTAAATCAGATCGATATTCTAAATCAAAACTAGTTTGAATTGACTCAAATCGCGACATGCTCTCCACTTGGTCTGACGAAAACGGTTTATAGGACCATGTCCCAATCGTTGCTCCGGACACCACGGCACCGTCGTAACTAAACTCTGCAGGTTCCACCGGCATGGCAGCCAATGCTTCCAAAGCAGCAAGACCCAGTTGCCGCCCGTTCCTAACCGCAACCTCGACGTCACCTACGAACCCTTCTCGTGGTCCTACGTCACCTGAAGCGCCTTGGATGAATACCACAGGGATTTTACCCAATGCATGTCGCAGCGTGCGCCGCATTGGACCGACATAATCAGGACTGATTAACCGGTTCTCCCAAGCAAGCGTCGTAGGATGGCAGGCGTAGTTCACCAATACAGCTTGAGCGTTGCCTCCTAAATCACACAATCGGATGACCATAACTGTTGAATCAGCGTTGCCGACCGGGTTATACCCACAAACATAGGAATCACGCGCTTCGTCCCAGTAGTCGCGACTTTGAGCGAGCGAACAATGTCCATTACTCGTGGTCAGCCACATTTCTTCAAGCTTATCTGGTAACGCGGCTGCGGCGACAGACACCTTCGCGCCAATCTCCGCCAAATATGGAGCTATTAATTCACCACCGGGCAATTCTGCGCGAGTTGAATCCATCAAACCCGCAGCATGCGTGTGCGTGAAATAAATGACGATCTGCTCAGGGCCAAGTCCCGTCGCTGCGCTTAACGATTGTTTTATCGGCTCTAAGTCCGCTGCCCAAAAAAGACAATGATCAACCGACAATATCAAAACATTAACACCGATGTCACCTTCAGCAGTAGTACCAGACTGTAACCACAGTAGATTTACTTCTAGTGATTGATGAACTCCGGTCGCTTGATCGTGAACCGCCGCACCCCACATGCGATGATACATGTTGTCTGGAGGAGTGATATCAACGGTTGACGCCGCCGCCCGACAACGTCCATATTTGAATTGAGAATCGCGCATAAATAATGCCTCAGAGGTATTAAACAACTAAGGCATTATAACTTGATGTCTATTTACCGTGTAGCTTAGAGCCACTCACCGAAGACGTCATCGGCCATATCGTTGATAGCCAACTCTAATTCTTCAATCTCACTAGATTCAACACTATCGTGATTTCCACCAACGAACATTGACAATCCGATTTGGTTCTCACGGACTCGCATCCATTCGTCGACGCCAG
>JABJJO010000054.1 GCA_018660825.1 Planctomycetaceae bacterium
GTAAACGTTTGCAGACAAATCAATTCTCCTCATAAAATCAAAATTAGTTTATTGTTTAATTACTTAATTCTCGTTGTATTGGTTCATACAAAAAGCGGTATCATGAGCCATCCAGTCGGCTACGGCGTTGCTTGCCTGGTCAACTGTTTGCTGCATAATTTCCTGTTCTTGTGTCGTGAATTTTCCCAACACATAATCCGCGGCATCCCACCGCGGCGGGGGTTGCCCGACTCCGATGCGTAATCGAGGAATTTTCTGACTCCCCAGTTTTTGCAGGATATCGTTTAACCCTTTTTGACCTCCCGCTGATCCTTTGGCTCGAAAGCGTAAATTTCCCAAGGGGAGATTTATATCATCGCACACAACAAGGATGTCGTCATGTGGTAAATCATAAAAATCACAAGCGGGTTTGACACTATTTCCACTTAAATTCATGTATGTTAGTGGGCACAGTAGCAATCCGCGATTGGATTGGAACTGTGCTTCTACTATTTCACCGTTGAATTTTGCTTTGGCTCGGGCAACGCCGTGCCGATTTGCGAGTTCTGCGATGACCTGCCACCCAATATTGTGTCGAGTGGCTTGGTATTGTTTTCCAGGGTTTCCTAAACCAACAATTAGTTTCATGATGTTGATTTCATAAAGTGCTGATCGTTCTTTTAACGGATCGTTGCTTCATTTGGACCTAGAAACGGTACTCTTATTCGCCGTCGTCGCCTCCTGCGTCTGCATCGTCACTACTTTCCGCATCGTCACCACCAGTATCACCGATTAGTTCTGGTTCGGCTGCATCGTCTGTGGCTTCATCAGCGGTTGGTTCTTCAGCGACTATGATTTCAGTACACGTGGCAACCACGGTTTCCGGTGCTGCTACGAGTTGAACACCTTTAGGAAGAGCGAGATCAGCCAATGTCAGGCTACCGTTGAGTTCAAGTGTCGAAAGGTTCAGTTCAATTTTATTTGGTATTTCCATCACAGGACAAGTGATTTGAGTTCTTCGGATGGTTCGGTTTACTCGTCCACCGGCAGCGAGTCCGGGAGCTGTTCCTTTAACGACAATGACAACGGTCACTTGGACAGTTTCATTTTCGTCCACTCGGGTCAGATCAAGGTGAATGACCTTAGTTCCCAAGGCGTCCCACTGGACAGCTTTGACGAGTGCATTTTCGGTAACGGCACCTTCGAGCTGAACGAGTTTTTCTCGTCTTTCGATGGCTGCTTGAACCTGTTTGCTGACAAGCGATAAGCTGACGTTTTCTTTGCCATGCCCATAAAGGATCGCAGGAACATTACCACTGCGACGTAATCGACGGGTATTGGCACTGCCAGTAAGGTCTCGTAATTCGGTTTGAAACAATTCCGCCATGGAATTCTTCCTTTTTTTTGTAGGCTAATTCGATGATTTGACTATGGAAGTAACTTGCGACCTAACACAAGAAACATCTAGGCGTATCGAACTGTGGATTGTGTGAAAATGGTATTAATCCCTAAGGATAAACATCAAACCAAGGGCGTCAAGGCCATAGTGGTTGATAATATTAATCATCGGGCGATTCGTTATTTTGGCATAAAGGTTGAGCTTTACAAGTCCAAATGGACAAAACGCTAGGAACGACGGTTAGATTTTTCAACGGCGTTACAGCGATGCTGCGTCGATTATTATTCGTCGGAGCGGAAGACGGCCACGACATCGTCCACGGGCACTACGAACAATTGGTTATCGTGTTCGAATTCGACGGGAATTGCATCTTTGGGATGAAATAGGATTTTATCGTATTGCCTCAGCGGGACATCTTCGTCGTTTTCGATTAACGCTGAAATGGAAACAATTCGACCAGTAATTGTAGGTATTTCAGCGGCATCCGGCAGGGCGATCCCACCACGGGTTTCACGTTTTGGGTCATCTTTGCGGACTAGAATTCTAGCTCCGATAGGTTCGACCGTTTCAAAGGCCGCTTTCTTTCGTGCTTTTGCCATGTTAAATCTCTGCTGTAATTTCTGTGGTGAGTTTGTACTTGATATGATTCGCTTTATTCATCAGAGCCATCGAAATTGGCGAAGATTGAACTAATAGACTGATCGTGATGAATTCGCTTAATTGCTTCTGCTAATAGGGGGGCAATCGTCAATTGTTTGATCTGCGATATTTTGGCTTCGTCACTCAAAGCAATACTATCGGTCACGATAACGCTCGTGATGGGCGAGTTTTGTATCCGCTCCAGTGCCGGCCCACAAAACACCCCGTGTGTTGCTGCGACATGTATTTCGCGAGCACCGGCAGCTTTGACTAATTCTGCGGCACCACAAATACTGCCGGCTGTGCTAATCATATCATCGAACATTAAAGCGACTCGACCTTCGATGGGACCTCCGATTAGATTTTCTTGGGTAGTTTCCATGGCGCTAGCGCGGCGTTTGTCAACAATTGCCAATTTTCCACCTAACCGCTGCACGTGACCAATGGCTCGCTTAATGCTACCTTCATCTGGACTGACGACAGCGAGATCATTTGGGTCGAGTCCCATTGAACGGAAGTGCTCGTTCATGACGGGCGCGGCGTACATATGGTCAACGGGCACATCAAAGAATCCTTGAATTTGTGCTGCGTGCAAATCCATCGTCAATACGCGGTCTGCTCCTGCGCGCGTAATAATATTCGCACAGAGTTTTGCAGTGATGGGCACTCGGCCTTCATCTTTACGGTCAGATCGAGCATAGCCGAAGTAGGGTATGACAGCGGTAATTCGTGAAGCGCTGGCTCTTTTGAAACTGTCAATCATGATCAATAGTTCCATGAGGTTGTCATTGACCGGTGGTGCGGTGGGCTGGACGATAAAAATATCACGGCCCCGCACGTCCTCATTAATTTTGCAGTGCTTTTCACCGTCTGGAAATGTGGTCAGTGAAATGGCGCCCAGCGGGAGATGTAGAAACCCACAAATGTCTTCGGCTAGGACCCGGTTTGCGTTGCCACTGAATATTTTTAATTCACGCATTTAATACCCCAGTTGTTGCATTTCTTGTTCGACTAATTGTAACTGTTCGAGCGTATTTACGCTCAATGACTCGCAGGATTTCAAGACGGGCAGTGCTTCCACAACATACCCAGCTTGTTTCAGAATCGCTGGACAATCCGTCAGGTAGTACTCGGCCTGTGCATTGTTCGATTGTAGTTTTTCTAGCGACCATTGTAGGTGACCTGAGTCAAACACATAGGTGCTCATATTGACTTCTGTGATATTTTGCTGCGTTGCAGTCGCATCTTTTTGTTCGACGATTCCGGTAAAGTTTCCTTGTGGGTCGCGCACGATGCGGCCGAGTCCGGCGGGGTTGTCGTGGTGTAAGGACCCTAGAATACAGCTTGCTTGTATTGCTTGAAATTCGGCGAGAAGTGACTTGATGGACTCCGGTTGAATTAAAGGCGAGTCGCCGGTTACGACGAGTACTGGGCCAGAGTGTTGTTTGAGTTGAGTGCCACACATTTGAACAGCATGGCCCGTCCCGAGTTGCTCTAGTTGGGTTACGAATATGAGATTGGAGAATTCGTTGAGTTCTGTCTTAACTAGTTCTTGCTGATGGCCGACGACCAGTACAATTTTTTGGATGCCAGTCGCTAACAAGGCATCAATTACATGTGCTACTAGCGGTCGGCCTAAGGCCGGCAGGAGTACTTTGGGTTGGTCGGATTGCATGCGGGAACCCCGCCCCGCAGCGAGAATAATCGCCATCGTTTGGGCGCTGGCGTCGTTGGCAATGGGAGTGTCAAGCATTGCGTCGGCGGTCATCGCAGGTGATTAATCCAAGATAAGAATTTTACGGTGAAGGCTTGCTAAACGATTGCTAGTAGTATCATGCCACGAACGCTGGTTTTTTTCTAGTAGGGGCGTGGCTTGTAATGGCCTTCCTTTTTTGATTGTTGACACATTACCGGTGGCACACCTAGAATATTCTGCTTCGGAGCACTCGGTTTAAAAGGTTGATGTTGTGGACGATGCAATTCAAAAAGCAGATACGTTGATTGAAGCGTTAGCGTGGATCAGACAATTTCGTGGCCGTACAACTGTCATTAAACTTGGCGGGAGTATTATGGCAGACGAAGATGCGCTGCGGCATGTATTGCTGGATATCGTTTTCATGGAAACTGTGGGAATGCGGCCCGTTATCGTACACGGAGCAGGTCCCGCTATCAACACCGCGATGGAAGAAGCTGGTATTGCACCTAATTTTGTACATGGCCGTCGAGTAACGGATCAAGTGACTCTACGTATCGTTCAGGATGTACTTGCCGGTAAAGTTAATCGCCAGCTTGCTGAACTGATCGAAGATATTGGTGGTCGCGCTATGACATTGAATTTCGATAGTACACCTGTTTTGTTTGGTGAGCCACTCGAATTAGTCCTCGAAGGTGAAAATGTAGATTTAGGATTCGTGGGCCAAGTCACAAGAATCGACCAAATGGTCATCGATAATCTGTGCTATGCGGGCACCGTTCCAATCATCCCTTCGATGTGTACTGATGATCAGGGGCAGGTTTATAATGTGAATGCGGATTCGGCCGCCACCATGGTAGCGCGTTTATTGGGAGCCGAAAAGTTGATCTTTTTGAGCGACGTAAACGGAGTTCGCGAGGATAAAGACGACCCGTCAACCTTGATAGCTTCGTTAAGTGCTGAACGTGCTTACGAGTTGATTGCCGATGGAGCGATTGATGCCGGAATGATTCCCAAGGTCGAAGCTTGCATTGAAACGCTCGATCGCGGCGTGCGTAAAGTCCATATTATTGATGGCCGCATCCGCCATTCGCTGTTGTTGGAAATCTACACATCACAAGGCATAGGCACTCAAATCATCAAGTAGCAACTAGTGTAATTCGCTTTACTAGGTGTTTCACCGTTTTGCCATTGCGCGGTACAATCTAGACGACATCCGCAAAATCAACACTATAATATGCACTGGGAATGCAGCAGAATTTGTAGCATTAAAGGAACAGAAGTTATGACCGCTCAGAATTTAAGTTCACCAGATACGATCGCCTTATTTCAAAATTATGTTATACCCAATTACGGGCGTTATGGCATTAACTTGGTGCGGGGTGCAGGGTCATCTATTTGGGACGCTGAGGGAAATTGCTATCTGGACCTTTTTCCCGGTTGGGGTTGCAATCTACTAGGGCATTGTCCACCTAAGGTGGTGGCAGCCGTTCAAAAACAGGTGGCCACGCTTGTGCATGTCCCCAACTCCTGGCATTTTGAATCGCAAGGGCAGTGGGCGCAGTTGTTGAGCGAGCGAAGTTTTGGTGGCCAAGCATTTTTCTGTAATTCAGGGGCCGAGGCTAACGAAGCCGCGATTAAGTTAGCTCGCTTGCATCACGGTCCTGAACGTTACAAGATCATTACCTTTGAAGGTGGCTTTCACGGACGGACTTTGGCTACGACTACCGCTACGGCGCAGCCCAAATACCATGCTGGTTTAGGACCTTTGATGTCTGGATTTAATTATGCACCTTACGGTGACTTGCAGGCAACTAAAGAATTGATTGACGAGGAAACCTGCGCCCTACTTGTTGAACCGATCCAGGGTGAAGGTGGAGTGCGAATTCCTGCGGATGGCTTCTTGCAAGGCTTGCGAGAGTTAGCTGATCAGCACGATTTATTGTTAATGTTTGATGAAGTCCAAACTGGTTGTGGCCGAACGGGAGATTGGTTTGGATATCAGCGTTTTGGTGTGACGCCCGATGTAATGACGTTGGCGAAAGCACTCAGTGGCGGAATTGCAGCTGGAGCTATGCTGACAACGGCAGAAATTGCTCCGAGTTTGAGACCCGGAATGCATGCGTCTACCTTTGGCGGAAACCCGATGGCGGCGGTTGCTGGGATCGCCATGATTGAGACGATTGAAGAAGAAGGCCTGTTGGAAAATGTGCGAACGTTAGCGGCCCTGTTTGAAAATCGTTTCAGTGAGTTACGTCGCGAATGTCAATGGATTAAGGAAATTCGGGTTGCTGGAATGATGGTTGGAATCGAACTGGATGTCGATGGTGGAAATGTCGTGCAGCAATGCTTAGAACAGAACTTGTTAGTCAACTGCACGCAGGGTAATGTCATACGATTGCTGCCGGCCATGAACTTGACGGAGCAACAAGCCAACGAAGGTGTTGATATTTTATCCGGCGTGTTGCGTCGATTGGACGTTTAACACTGACACACAGGGGTTACGGGAGAAGTCTGTGACGCCTAACTCAATGGTTTGTCGAGTCGCTCAATTGTCAAGATCGAGCGGATTGTATTTTTTTGGATGAGACGTCATGAAACATTTAATTTCGTTATTTGATTTAACCAAGGATGAACTGCGACGGATTTTGGAAATTGCCGAATCGCTCAAGAACGATTTGTCCGGATCGAAGAAAAAGGCACCTTTGCAAGGTTCGAATCTTGCGTTGATTTTCGAAAAACAATCGCTGCGAACGCGCGTCAGTTTCGAGGCGGGAATGACTCAACTTGGTGGTGGTTGTCTGTTTTTAGGACAAGAAGCGGGTTGGGGAGTGCGTGAATCGATAAAGGATTTTAGTTCGGTGCTGAGTGAATATGTCGACGTGATCGCTTGTCGGTCCTACTCGCACCAAACGCTGAAAGAACTCGCGCAATATTGCACCGTTCCAGTGATTAATGCTTTGACCGATTTCTGTCATCCATGCCAAGCGTTAGCGGACGTGAAGACAATCGCAGAACATGTTGGTGGGTTAAATAATCTTGGGGGTCAGGAAGTGGCTTATGTCGGTGACGCAAACAATGTGGCCCGGTCGTTGGCTATTGCTTGTGGTAAACTCGACATGAGATTTACAATTGCCTGCCCTGAACAGTATCAATTCGACACAGCCTCACTGGATGTTATTAGCAATGAATGCGATGGCTTTGTCGTCCAGCAAACCACGGACGCTCGGGCTGCAGTTGAAAATGCGATAGCGATTTATACGGATGTTTGGGCTAGCATGGGTCAAGAGAAAGAACAACAACAGCGAGAACAAGATTTCGCACAGTATCAAGTTAACGAGGAGTTGCTAAGTGTTGCTGCAAAGGATTCAATTTTCTTGCACTGTCTGCCAGCTCGCAGGGGGCAAGAAGTGACAGACGCGGTACTGGATGGACCTCAAAGTAGAGTCGTTGCTCAAGCGGGAAATCGCATGCATGCTCAAAAGGGTTTATTAATGTGGTTGCTGCAAGAAGTAAATGAATAGGATCTAGGAAAGGTAGACAATGGCGAGAACCAAACGACGCGTTAATCAATTACGAGATATTTCTGTAAAACGGCGTTACACAAGTCAGGCACCTGGGAGCGTGTTGTTCCGCGCCGGGCAAACGGTTGTGTTGTGTACGGCGAGTATAGAAGAATCTGTTCCGCACTGGATGAAGGGGAGTGGTCGTGGGTGGATTACGGCCGAATATAACATGTTACCCTCGAGCACCAGTCCCCGTAAACGCCGAGATCGCGGCAAGGTGGATGGTCGTACTACGGAAATTCAACGTTTGATTGGTCGCAGCATACGAGCGGTTGCGGATCTCGATGCACTTGGAGAACGTTCTATATCAATCGATTGTGATGTGTTACAAGCAGATGGTGGAACTCGGACGGCAAGCATCACCGGCGCTACGATTGCGTGTGTTGATGCCATTCATAGTATCCGTAAAGATTTACCAGATCCCCAACAATATCCGTTGCGCGACAGCGTTGCTGCGGTGAGTGTTGGGGTTGTGACTGGGCGATGCTTCTTAGATTTAGATTATGAGTTAGACTTTGCTGCCGATGTGGATATGAATGTCGTGATGACCGGGGGAAAACGGTTTGTTGAAATTCAAGGGACGGGTGAAGAAGCGACCTTTGATGACGAGCAATTGCAGAGCATGCTTAGTCTCGCTGGTCAGGGAATACGTCAGCTTACCAAGATTCAAAAAACTGCACTCGGCACTCGCTGGCCCTGGTAGGGATGGACAGCAGTTCGCATATTAGAGGCGTTTGTTATTGTGACTAGTTTGTGAATTTATTCGCCATTTTCGCTTGGTGGCTCAACACCACCCGTCATTTCATTCATGCCGCCCCCCGCGCCACCATCGACTGGGGCGGGTGGTTCTTGGGCATCGGAAGTATAGTTATAGCGACGGAACAATTTGTCGTCGGCAAGTTCAGTGTGGACAACAAGGTTACCCTGAGCGTCAATTAGCAAGAACTCGCCAGGCGCGCTATAAGGAAAGTTTTTAGAGTTTAGTGGTAGGGCGTCGCCACCACGGATATCGCCAACGATAAATTCGGTTTCGAATTGTTGTTGTTCGGCAGCCATGATGAATTCAGTAAGTGGGTGCCCGTATTCTGAATTAGCACGGAAATTCATAAGTGACCCACGGTGGACGGGGCGATCAAACATGATGTCTACAGCCCGACGCGCGTCCCACATAATTGCCTTGACAACCCCGGAAGGTTCGTGGTCTTGGAACGTCCGTCCGTTTGAATCTCGTGAAATCTTGACGCTGTCCGCTGTTCCGCCGGCGAATTGTAATGGATCTATTACCGCAACAGGTTCGCTCGGTTCACTCCAAGGAGTAAATCGATAGAAGGTCAAGCTATCAAGTTGTTTAATACGTTGGATGACTTCATCTTTTAACGTAACTTGCGTTGGCACTGGGTGATCCGTATAGTCGTCGCCTGGCGTGGTGTTGGGATTGTTTGGATCTTCGATCAATAATTGGACGCGGTATCGATATACATGGCCAATTTTAGCTGTTAAATCATAGAAGCGAACGAGTTTGTAATCGGGGATGTTGTTGGACGAGACCCCCATGCCACCTTCGCCCATGCCGGCCATGCCTCCCATGCCGGCCATGCCTCCCATGCCTTCCATGCCGCCCATCATATCATCCATGCCACCCATTGCGCCTTCGGAATTGGTGTTTGCGTTTGCATTAGGTCGGTTATTGGTTACTTGGCCACCTGGAAGGTCGTTGTTCTCTTCTGGTGTTTCGTCGCTGGGTTGTTGGTTATCTGGTTCTGTTTCAGCTGGCGGTTTCGTTGTCATGCCTGCCAAGGGTATTTCCGGATGTCGCAATAAGTCGTCGAGGTTGCGCATCATGACTGGAGGGCATTTTAGTGAAATGAACTTATTTAGGTGGGACGGCGCAACGATTTCCGTTGCGGTACCGTGCCATCCTTTTTGTGAATTACGGTGTTCCTTAGTGTTCAGGATATGTTGCCATTGGCTTTCATCCACGACTTGGGTAGGGTCGCTTGTCACATCAGCACGTTCCACTTTCATAAAGACGTAATCAGGTTGATCACGTTTTCCGTCGTACCCTGATCGCATCGCTAGTGCACGTTCAAATTCATCAAATTGTTGTTTGAATGGTACGAGTGCTGTGCCTGCGACCATTGTTTGCGCTCGTGCGACAGGATTCCCTTTTGGTTTATTGTCGGTTGCTTCGCTGGTGCCACCCTCCATGCCGCCCCCATCCATGCCACCCATCATTCCGCCCATACCGCCGCCCATACCGCCACCCATAGCACCACCCATAGCACCACCCATAGCAGCGGAGTTTCCACCTGTTGGACGATAACCTAATATTTGCCCCCGCTCGGTTTGGAGTTTACGTGGTTTTGGCCCTGTACTCGCGCCTTCGGCGTTCCCGCCCATGCCACCCATGCCACCCATCGCTTCGCCCATCGCTTCGCCCATCGCTTCGTCGCCACCAAAGAGGTCAGGTTTGTCTTTTTTGGAAGGCTTACGGGTAGGTGCCTTTTCTGGGATCACTTCTTGAGCAATTTCGTCGTTTGCTGTGGGGTCTGCAATTCCTTCACCCAATATATATGCGACTGGTCCAGTCAGAGCGACAGTGCGGATATCCATCACTGGGTATAACTGGGGATCTTCACGTAGTGTAATAATTCGGTTGGTTGGGGGATTGAATAGGTGCTTAGGAGAGTAGTCGCCCGAGTTGATTGTGATTTGACTATTTTTGGCGCGAGTTTCATAACTTGTAACAAGGTCTTTAGAATAATTACCTTTTTCTTTTGCCCAGTTTCCATCGGTGATTTTGTTAGTGGCTTCGGTAATTTTCGTATCAAGACCTTCTCTCGTCTTTTTAAAACTTTTCCCCAAGTCATTTATTCCAGCACCCATCCCCGCGTAAATCAGATAGCCTGAGAATAAAATGGCGATCGTCAGAGCGATTTTTTCTGCATGGACAATAAATAGGTTGTCAGAAATCGGCTTGGACTTAAGTTTCGCCGTGCCGACCGAATTGTTAGGAATTACTTTCACGGGTGCTGTGGGGTCCGCTGTGAGATCCGTCTCACCGGTAGCTTGAAGCACAGCGTCCATGATCGCATCTGCTTGGTCTTGTTTCTTTTTGCGTCCAAAAACCATGTTACATTCTCCATTGTTTAGCAACGAGCCAGAAATTTGGTGTTGCCAGACAATTCGTAAAAATCATTGGTTAAACTATTCAGCTTCACCGCCGGGACCAGTTGTATTGTTATTATTTGCGTTGTCTTCTTGAGGATCAATCCCTAAGGCTGCAAGGTTTACAGGATTATAGATGTGTACGATTCCGTATATTTCGACTTCAACGTGGTATTGCATTGTTGGGACTTGAATGACAGTACCGCTACCCATGCCGCCCATGCCACCAGTCATGCCGCCCATGCCACCAGTCATGCCGCCCATGCCACCAGTCATGCCGCCCATGCCACCAGTCATGCCGCCTTCGCCCATACCACCTTCCCCCATGCCTCCCATGCCTCCAGCGCTGCCGCCACCCTTGTTCATTCCTGAGGGAGCATTGATGCGGACTTGTAATACTTCGATACTTAACTCGGCATTACCGCAGGCGGCAAGGAACTGATGTAAATACCTGAGGTCGATCGTCAACCGAATTCTGGTGGGGTATCGTTTAGCAATTGCAAGTTTGGGGCGAACATTTTGAGAATCTGCGGTTATCTTTAAGGCTGCACGTAGGTCGCTGATAGCTAATGGTCGGTATGCATCGTCGACATAGCGTAGGTCGCCAGGATCGTTGGATGGTTCACCATCGCCGCTGTCACTACTTTCAGAGTCACTACTTTCAGAGCTACTACCTTCGCCTTCCCCGCCTGAGTCTTCACCCCCTTCGCCTCCACCACCCATCATTCCTTCCATACCACCGCCATCCATGCCACCCATCATTCCGCCCATACCGCCACCCATGCCGCCATCCGTGCCGCCAGCAATCTTACCGCCGCTAAGTATTGCTTCTTTAGCGAGATCTACTCCGGTGGGACCGATGAAGGCACCATTCTTGGCAAGATCTATACCGATAATGTCGGTGACTTTAGCATTATATGCTGCATCAGCGGTTTTGTTCATGTCCGCGATAATTTTGAGCCATTGGTTCAATACCCAGAGGTCTTCCTGGGCGTAGAGGATCTCGAGTGTGGTCGGTACGTCGTTTGCCCAAGCGAATCGAGATATCAATGCGTTTTGATTGGAATCGTTCCAGACGACCAGATGATCGTTGTCCGTTGTGGTTTCCGTTGCATCCCCTTCGCCACCGGTCGTTTCCTTGTCTCTAACATTAGGGTCTGGACCCCATCGGGCAGCGACGATGTCCGCCAGCGTTGGTAGATATTTAGCGGTAAAGTCTTTGTATTTGATACGGGCGATTTGACTGATTTCTGTTTTGACAGAATTGTTCAACGGGTTAATCACTCCATTCATTTCGACTTTGAGTTCGATAGGTGCTAAGGGTTCAAAATAATTAGCTGTTATTCGGTCAAGTTGAGCAGGACCGACGGGCCAATTCAACGATTGTTTTTGCACGTTGTATTTGTCTTGCCAAGTTTTACGAATATCAGTTTTAACGGAAGTCAAAATAACATTCATTCCATCATCGAAGGAAGCGTTAGGATGGTTTTTTTCGTTCTTGCCTTTGATTTGTTCCAATTTGTCAAATACTGAACTAATTCTACTTTCATTTTGAGCGCGTTCATCATTGAGTGAGCCGATTGCCAAAAACCACATAATGGAAATGGTGAGGACTACGACGCCGGAGATGCTCCAAAATAAATGTTTTTTAATGTCTTCCATAAGACTCTATATCCGAAAAGGAAAAAGGTTTGAGCTGAGTTGATATGTTAAGTAAAGTGTATTGATTTAGTTGATAGGTGGACCATTGTCGCCTGGATCCGCACCCGGATCACCGTTGGGATCACCGTTGGGATCACCGTTGGGATCACCGTTGGGATCATTTGCGGCACCACCAGTTTGCGTTTGCCCTGCATTGGCTGCATCTTCAGCTTGTTGCGCAGCAAGTCGTTGAGCAGCAAGTCGTTTGATCGGTTCCGTTGGCACCCAGCAAAACTGAACTTTAAATGAGTATTTTTTGACTTTGTAGGTAACTTCTTCTTCTGTAATTCCGTTAGCGGTTCCCCCAGAAGTATCTCCGGCACCGCCTCCGGGTGTTCCACTCATAGCTCCCGCTGTATCGCCACCACCGTTTGCGTCAGTGGTGGCTCCGCCGATAGTCATCTCACCATCTTCTTGGGAGCTAACGAGTACAATGTGACTTATTCCCATTTCTTCCATAGTGAATTGTTCCATGGTGAATTTAGTATTCGCATCGTCAATTGCGACGATCGGCAATTCGATAACGCTTTGACGCAAACGTTCAAGTAGAGCCATGTGGACGTGGCTGATATAACCCGTTTCTCGGTCATTGTTAAAGTAATGATAGCCTGTGAGCTGAATAATCCAACCGGCATCGGTTGGTCCGCCACCAGCAGTTGTGGTGTTACCGTCTGACGCTGCACCATCAACTGGCCCACTTTCACCACCATCAACTGGCCCACTTTCACCACCACCAACTGGCCCACTTTCACCACCACCGTTGTTTTCAGTGGCAGCGGCTTCTTGAGCAGCGACTGTTTGCAGGGCAATCATCTGGTCAACGAAGTTTTTATTGTTGGCGACAAAGTCGACATTTTGCTGGATTTTATCAATCCAGATTTGCCGGTTTTTCTTGATGAAGCTGATCCCTTTGTCGTGGTTTGTCGAGACTTTGGTCCACCATTCGCTAAGGTCTTCAATAAAGGCATTGTCGATTGATTCAATATAGAAATCTGGTCGAGCACTAAACGCAATTTGATCCGGATCTCGCCAATTGGTTTGTTCTTGTGGTAGCACGGAATTAACAGTTTTAAGCAATTCAATCCACAAGACTTGACGGTCTGAATTTCCGATGAGTTGTCCCCCATATTGTTGGAGATTATCATAGGAATTTTTAAGGGCCTCATAGTCCTTGACATTTGCGTTAGATTTGGATGAAATACTTTCCGCATTGGTGATTCTTGATTCCCAGCTGTCCGGACCAGACGCTGTAGCGTTTGCGGCGGTGCTGTTGTGCGCTACTTTCTTCCAAGCTACGTATTGCATGAAGTAGTTGAATGAAAATGCGAGTAGTAACAGCGCGACAGCCGAAATGACCCACGGTTTTTTTGAATCAACGAGTCGGTCAAACAAAATTTCGCGCGGTAGTAAGTTTGTTTGCAGTTGTGCAATGCCCAGAGATTGAAGGCATAGTCCGTAACAATTAGCGAACGAAAGCATGTTGTTTTTAAAGGTTGGACTAGCCGTAACGGTTGAACCCTTCAGTCGTTTGAATGTGTTCATCTCGATAACAGGGACATCGAGTTTTTTGCCAATAAAAGCTTGTAGACCTGGCAATTTGGCGGTGTTACCCGTGGTGACCACACCCTTGATGGTTGCTTTACGATCGATGCCTTCAAAAAACCTGAGTGACCGTTGGACTTCTGTGCCGAGATTGTCATAAACAGACCGCATTGCTTGAAAAACACGCTTGGGATCTGGAGCATCACGAGCATTTCGTTTGAGATGCTCAGCCTTGGCAAATGTTAACTTCAGCTGTTTTGTCATTTGGCGTGTAAAATGATTACCGCCAATTGGAATACTGCGATGCCAGACGCGGAATCCATTGGTAATGACCATGTCGGTTGTCTCGGTGCCAATAGCCAGTACCATATAACTCGGTGGAGGAGATTCGGGGTCGAAAACATCTGGGTCTGGACAATTGTCGAGTAGATCATAGGTGATACAGTTATAGATGGCCATCGGCGCGAGTTGCATGGCATCTAGGGTGATGTCAGCGTTGTCAAACGGTAGCATTTCGCGGATGACTTGATCGCGTTTCATTGCAAACAAACCAACTTCGGTCTCCGTGATCAGTCCGTTAAGTTCAACTCCGCCCCCCATCCGTTGGTAGTCCCAAACAACTTCGTTTAAATCAAATGGGATTTGCTGCTTCGCTTCGAATTCGACGATGTCTCGGATTTTTTTGAGCGGAATCGGTGGTGGTTTAAAGAACTTAGCTAAACCTGATTGGCCTGGAACCGCGACAGCAACTTTGTCATCTTCGATGTCATTTCGTTCGATAAACTGATTTAGCGCTTCGGCGATCAAAGAGTGGGAATCGGCGTCGGGTTGGTTAAGGATCTTAGGGTACTCGATGTAGTCGACCTGCGTGGCGACTAGTTCACCATCTTGTACTTCACAGCGCAGTGCTTTTAGTGCACACTGTCCGATATCGATTCCCCATGCCCCAGGATTGTTCGTGTTGGCCATTATGACCCTTTCAATGGTTCATTGCTGTTAAAAAATGAACTGTGAACTATGTAACGTTTTGTATTGTGCTGCGTTATGTTTTAAATCGTAATTCCGTAATGTTTCTTCGCAGGTGACCACAAAGAACGTACCTTATCGTTATCTATCGGTCTTATTCAGGGCTAAACTTCCATTTCTTTTGCCATCTCTGTGGCTTCTCAACGAAACTTGATCTACTCGACATTGATGTAAAACACGGAAATATCATTCATCTTCGGTTCAGTCTATTCTATTAGAACATAGAGCATATCAGGGATATGTGGCTATTTGCGTATCACTTGTTTTTTTGATTATATGAAGGAATCGCTGGTGTACAGATCAGAAATTGCCAGTGTCATAATGGAGGAGAAAAGAATGACGAATGATTCCCGCACATGACTTTAGATTGGCAAAGCCTTCTGTGGTCCTAATATCCTTATCTACTAATGTTAGTTAACATAGAACCGTAATGTCAACGTTGTCACTGTGAAACTATTGGTCTTTATTATGGGTAGTAGACATCATTTTGATCCGTAATAATGGATGTTACAACAGATAAATTCATGGCAGCGACTGTTAAAATTGAAAAACAACGAAGATTGAGACATTTTTGCAGCGATTCGTCTCTGTTTCCACTCGCTCATATTAATACAGTGCAGCGTCAGGTCACCGAATAACGAGTAACAAAGCTCAATCGGCAATGCGAAAAGTTATCCACCCAATTTACGACAAACATTTCCCTTCCAACCATATTCAAGATATCCCCATGATTTATAAAGAACTTGCTATTTTACTGCCCTGCCACAGTCTTGAAGATTTCCCGACACACCACACGGATGACGATGCTGCGAGTCTATTGGCAAGTTGGACGGGGTTGTGGCATCCGTTACTAATTGCGAACAGTGGTAGCATCATTAAGTGGCATCGCGCGGATGATCCACCGGAAACACTATTGGACGTCCTGTTAGTCGTACCGACAGTCTCTACTGATAACTTAGCCACGGGTTACCTGCAACGAGCCCATGATGCGGGAGCGACGGTGATTGAAAGCCAGACGTGTCGTGAAGAAGTTATCTCTGCGGCATTAGCCGATTGTGAATTTCCTGCGATCAACCCAGACATCATTGCCGACTTTTTGGCGCTCGGTTATTGTTATCTACAGATCGAGTTGCTAACGCGGCAAATGCGATATGCTAGTAATTTGGATGAAATCCACTTTGAGAATCTTGTTGTCGAAGCCGCTCGTTTCGCTACGGAGCAAGATGACGTTGCGGCTGTTGAAAAGATTCAAGCGGCATTCGATTTACTGTCGTCCGAACGGGATCACTATTATTCAGTTGATGCGTACTTGATTGACGTTACGATGATTGCCGCAACAACGATGGGCGATATGCTGACTACCGACATTGTCGGCCAAGTCCCTAGTAATTTGCTGCTTGCTCCTGAATTGTTAGAGCAGCTATTCACAGAGAACCCAAACGCTGGGCAGCGAATTGTCGAGCGTGTGGCCGATGCAAGCCTAACCGTTTTGGGATGTGAGTATGGAAATCCCAACAATACTCTATTGCCCGCCGAATCGGTGTTAGCAAGTTTATTGCAAGGACAACGAGAATACGAAAAATATTTGAACATCAAGCCAACGATTTATGGGCGGCGTCAATTTGGTTTGACACCGAATCATCCGCAGTGGCTTTCACGTCTTGGCTACGAGGCAGCATTTCATGTTTTACTAGATGCCGGAACCTATCCAGAGGGGCAGCAAGCTAAAGCCCGCTGGGAAGGAGTCGATGGTAGTAGTGTCGACGCAATTGCGAGAGTTCCACTTAACGCCAACAAACACGAAACGTTCCTTACACTGGCCGCAAAACTCGGTGAGACAATGGATATGGATCACGTAGCGACACTCTGTCTCGCTCATTGGCCCAAAGCCACGACACCTTGGTATGCCGACATCAAACGAGCGGCTAAATATACCAATGCTTTGGGCAAATTCGTCACATTGACCGAGTACTTTACGGAGACGGACCTGCCAGGGGTGAGTGAACGATTTACTGCAGATCAATATCGATCACCGTCGCTTGAGCAGGCGATGTCAAGCGGGCAGGCCGATCCGATTTCCAGTGTTGTTGAGAAATGGAAATCTCACAACAACTCAGGTGCCCTCACCAACGCGGCTTTACTAAATGAATTACTCGGCAACGACAGTTCGACAGCAGTTGTCACCCCAGACGATGGGTATGCGACGGCGGATAGCGTGGATACGTTCTCACAAGGCTTGCAGCGAGGTGACAACGGCGAGTCAGGTTTGTTGGTCATGAATCCCAGTAGTCACGTGCGGCGAGTGGACCTGCAGAACGTTCAAGTTGACGCATTACCGGTCGTGGTTCCACCAGTCTATGCGGTCGGTCAGGCCTCAGGCAAGGGTGCGCACGTGATTGTCGATGTGCCGGCGATGGGTTTTGCTTGGGTTGCAACCAGTGGCGGCAAGTCGACGTCAGGTCAAGAGATGGCTGCCGAGCGGATGCTGCGCAATGATTTCTTTGAAGTACTAATTAATGAAACCACTGGTGGTATTCAATCGATTAATTCTCATGCCGACCCACGGCATGGTCGCGGGTCATTGCAATTAGCGTATCGGCAAACGGTGCGAAAAAAATCTGGGAGGTTAGCCGAGCCTGATGACGTTGCCAACTATTCTGTGATGGCAGCGGATTCGATTCAGGTTTCCACCGCCACACCAACACGGGGCGAAATTACATCGACCGGTCGGTTGATGCAACGCAACGGTGAAACTTTAGCGACCTTTGAACAGGTGTTTTCGGTCGAGCGAGGCAGCCGCATTTTAAGAATTGATACTGAGTTGGATATTTTGCAAGAGCCAGTCAACAAACCGTGGAATTCCTATTACTGTTTGCGATATGCGTGGGGAGACGAGGCAGCGAATTTAACGCGTGGGATGCAAGGGACTGCCCATGTCGCAAGTAGCAAGCGGCTTGTTGCACCGGAGTATATTGAAATCGAGTCAGAAAAGAAAACGACATTGCTGACTGGTGGCTTACCGTATCATCGCCGAGTTGGCCGACGTTTTTTAGATTCAATACTTGTCGTCAGTGGTGAGACTTGTCGGTCGTTTCAAATGGGGATTGGTGTGGATTTAGACCAACCCCAGATCGCATCCCAGCAGTTTCAACAGTCGCCCATGTATGCGATTGATTCTAAAGGAGAGCCGAGCGGTCATAATAGCAGTTCGTTGTTACACTTAGGAGCGCGGAACTTAGTTGCCACTCATTGGCAAATAGTGCTCGAGGACGAAGCAGTGGTCGGTTTGCAAGTACGGATTATGGAAACAGCCGGTCGAAGTGTGCGGACAAAAATGGCGATTTTTCGTTCGGTCGCGTCAGCGGTGCAGCAAAATTTAGACGGTTCGCCATTGGGTGAATGCAATGTTGAAGACGGACAAGTTGTTTTAGATATGACAGGTCACGAGTGGCTGCAAATTGAGTTACGGTTTTAGTGGATACATTTTTCGTGGTGGGAATTCATAGGGACTAAAGGGGAATGCTGGAGATTCATTCATGATTGTGACAATCGATGGACCTGCCGGAGCAGGCAAAAGCACCGTTGCACGGTTGGTCGCAGAACAGCTCGGCTACATGTTTCTAGATACCGGTGCAATGTACCGCTGCGTTGCACTCTTGGCTAACGAAAATGAAATTGCTTGGGAAAATGAAGATGTAATTGGAGAACTAGGGCGGACACTGGAGTACTCCAGCAACCAAGACAAAGTGTTTATTTCCGGGGAAGATGTTACTCAGGCCATTCGCTCCCCAGAAGTTACCGCGGCTGTGCATCGAGCGGCCGACAACGTGCAGGTTCGTGAAGCGCTTGTGAAACTACAGCGGCAATTGGCTAGTGACAATAATGTGGTTACCGAAGGTCGCGATCAGGGGACATTGGCTTTTCCCGACGCACAGTGCAAAATTTACCTTTCGGCTTCGCCTACTGAACGGGCACAGCGGCGAGTTGACCAACTTAATGCAAATGGTGGTAGCGTGACGTTGGCAGAAATATTAGAACAACAAACCGTGCGTGATGAGCAAGATGAAGCTCGTGAACTCGGTGGCTTACATGCAGCCGCCGACGCGTTGTTTGTAATTACCGACGGGATGAACATTATAGAAGTAGTCGAGCATATCGAGCGGCTCGTTCGTATTCGAGAAAACGACTAGACATGAATACTAAGGAAGTAATACACATGTCTCTAACGGAGCAAAATGTTCGCCCTAGGAAATCGTTCAGTAAATATTTGACGTATGCTTCATCACGATTTATTTTTCGTCTTTTTGCCTTGTTGTTTTTTCGCTTTCATTGCCAAGGCCGACATCATATTCCGCGGCGTGGTGGTGCACTTATTTGTGCTAATCATCAGAGCATGCTTGATCCGCCCCTTGTGGGAATGGCTGCTCGTCGTCACCTCGCCTACCTTGCCCGAAAAACGTTGTTTAAGCAACCACTTTTTGGTTGGTTCTTGCGTAAAGTTGATGGTATCCCGTTGGACCGAGGGGGCATGGGGTTTGCTGGCATTAAAGCGACATTGAAAAGTCTAAAGGCGGGCAGTGTGGTCGTTATTTTTCCTGAAGGTACACGTAGCAAGACAGGAGAGTTACAGCAGCTTAAGGGAGGCTTTATCGCACTTGTTCGGCGAGCCAAAGTCCCGCTCGTTCCTTGCGGGCTTATCGGAGCCCACGAATGCCTGCCACGAGGAACAGGCATGATTCGCTTTCGCCGCATTCGTTGTGTATACGGGAAACCGATTAGCGTCAGTGAAATCGAGTCGCTTTCAGATGAGCAACTGCTGGCAATGGTTCACGGCGATATTCTGGAGTGCATGCAACGCGCGAATATCAGTCGCGGTTAAGCCGCTATTTGCTTTTGGGCGACAGCGTTACTTGGCGAAGCAGGCATTGTTGCCGTTTCTTCTCCGTCAACAAACAAAGTGATCGATTGTTGCTCGTGCGACCAGACCGCGATTAGATTCTCATGGTGAAACCGGCGACCGATATAACGACTGTCGTCCATGGCGATGCACTCAATGATTGGAGTCGAGTCATCGATGTCGCTGTCTTGATATCCCGCAAAAATATCAAGAATCTGAGATCGCAGCGTTTTGTGGATCGAGGAAGGATTCATTATGTCGGTTTGCATTAATAAGAATATGGTTTGTGGTCAACGTAATCATTTCAAAGTACTACAAGGTTTGTTCGGCGAATCACGCCACAATATTGATGTTGTTGGCTCTGGAACGTACAGATTATGAAAATTCACTATTTTGACATTTACAAAAGAAGTTAAAAAAAAGAAAAAACCACGTTATGCAGTTTTGCATAACGTGGTTTTTTTAAAGCGGATGGGCTGGGATTCGAACCCAGGGTACGCGTGAACGTACAGTAATTTTCAAGACTACCGCCTTCGACCACTCGGCCACCCATCCGGATGTTGCTAAAAAACAGACCCAAATTTGACTATATTTTTTATCTCGATTATCTGCCTTGGGTTGATTGTGTTGTTATCGGCACAAATGCGGTAAAAGTCAACAATGAATGAACCACGAATTTATACGAATTATCACAAATTCCCTCTGAGCTCTAAAAGCCTTAATCACCGACTACGGCAATTCGATGTGTTGGTACTGGGCGACCTGGGCGAAAACATTGAACTTCACCAAACTCAGCGGTCATAGTACGTTCACCGCTGGCCCCTGCGACGGCCTCTCGGACCAGTGGTTCGAGCACCGCAGGGTCAATGGCCACTCGCGCATTGATAATCATCGTCACGTGGTTTGTTTCAACATTGCTGGCGTGTGAAAGCTCAACGACTGAGTCACTGCCAACTAGATTCGCGATGGCATGGCCGTTTACTGTAGAACCGATTGCTTTGAGATGCGCCGTTTCCACATTTTCCGCAGCAAACATGGCTTGTAGTCGACCAATGACATCGAGTAGTAGATCATCGAGCGCGATCTTTTCGTTGCCCTGCAGCGTGACCGTAGCATTGAGCCAACCCAGTTGAGCTTCGCCCCGTGCGTAACGATCATAGTCCAGTTCCAATATGTGTTGCCCGACTGGCGTCGCTGTGGTGTTGGCATCACTCTGTGGGTCAAGGAAGTCGACCAATGACCGCATGCCCATGCCAGTTTTTGCGGAGAGTTTGATGATTGGAGTATGCGGGTGTCTATTTTTTAGCAATCCCACGAGTTTATCAATGGCGTCGGGCGAAAGTTCATCGATTCGATTGACGATTAGGAAATCCGCTTCTTCTAATTGCTTATTGAAGATATACGCCGCCTCGGGCGAGAATCCCGCGTTTTCATCTCCCCCTAAAATCCGTCGACCGTGACTTGGTTTTAGGATGACACCATAGGGCGCAACGTCAAAAATGTTGTTATGAAATTTGATCAAGGGTTGCACAACGGTGGCAACGAGGTCTGTGCAACTACCTACTGGCTCAGCCAAAATAATATCGGGTTGTTGGTCGGACTGGAGTTGTTCGACCGTCGCTGTTAATTCGTCAAAGTTACAGCAAAAGCAAGCACCGGCAACCTCACCAACTGAAAAACCTTGGTTACGCAACGTGTGCGTATCGACTAGGTCAGTCGCTTGGTCATTTGTGACAATCCCCACCTTCAAACCGGCTTGCTGGTATAGTTGCGCAAGCTTACTAATAGTTGTGGTTTTGCCCGCACCTAGAAAGCCACCAATCATTATGAATCGCATGTTGATGTCATCTCTTTTCTTGATTCAAATATTTTTGAAATTGGAAATGTATAGTTTATTGTGCTGCAGTATTGTGATTTGCAAAGCGAAGTGCTGGCCTTTAAGCATCGGCAGCGGCAAGCATTTCCAAAAATGTTTTCATTAAAGGAGCGTTGTCGTGCCACGTCCGCGCGGAGACTAAATTGCCATCCACGACGGTTTCTTGATCGACATAGATTCCGCCTCCTTGTTGAGCATCCAGCGCACATTTTGCAACGGTTGTGACTTTCCTGTCTTGCAAGATCCCAGCCGAGGTTAGAATCTCAACCCCATGACAGACACTGGCGATTGGTTTTTCGGCGGCATTCATTTCATAGATCACTCGATTTAAGTCTCGGTCGTATCGAATATATTCTGGTGCACGGCCGCCCGAGATGAACACTCCCGCATAATCGTCAGCTTGCAAGTCCCGAAAGGCAATGTCAGCTTGAATGAAGTAGCCAGGGCGTTCTTGCGTGATGTCCCACGGGATACTTGAATCCGGTGGGATCTCATGCAACACGGTATGAATTAATCTGGCTTCGGGGGCCGCGACGACGACTTTATATCCGGCCTCTTTGAGACGGAAAAACGGATAAAATGTATCGAGCGCTTCGGTTGCATCGCCGATGGGCATCAATATTCTTGACATGCATTTGTTCCTGTTTCGCGGATTTGTTGACTTGCTGTGTTGTAAAGTGACTCTTTACGAAAACACCGATGGCAGAAAACGCAACCTTTCCACCGTCGGTGTTTTATGGACTAATTTAATACCCGTGCCCGCACTAGATTTCGTACCCGTTGTGGTATTCTTTACGCACAATATGGGCGACTTCGGGCGCATTGGTTGGGACCATATTCTTGGCATCCCATTGAATCTTTTTGCCATTGGCGTAAACGGCGAGGTTACCTAAAAGAATCGTTTCGGTAAGGCGACCTGAATACGTTTGGAAACTAGAAACCGGAGCAGGCCCACCCTTGATGGCATTTGCCAATTCAGTGAAGTGTCCCGGTGATTCTGGATATTCAACTTCTTGTTTAATATTGCTAAGCAGGGTGTACTCGTCGTTGGCAAAAATACCAGTCGTGCGAGTATCCCAGCCGTAGTCGCTAGGCGACAACAACGAACCTTTGTCGCCAACCACAAGCGAACCGGTATTGAGTAGTCGAGCGTATTTTTGGTTGTCAGCAGCGAGTGGTTTTCCATTACCGTCGACAAATTGTGTACGGTTTGGGAACAGCGATCGTGGAGGTTTGAAGCCACCATCGTACCAATGCAGCGTCAACGCATCACGTCCGTTGTATTCTGGGAATTCGAATACAATCTTACATTGACTCGGATACGTTTCTTTATTGTGACCACTGGTTTCAGCGACCACGCTAGTAGGGTCGAACAAGTCAAGCCCCATAAATGGCATGTTAAGTGTATGGCAAGCCATATCGCCTAATGCACCAGTGCCGAAATCCCACCAACCACGCCATTTGAATGGAGTATATGCTGGGTGGTAGGGGCGATGTTTTGCGGGGCCGAGGAATTCATTCCAGTGAATATTGGCTGGAACCTCAGGCTTGTCCGTTGGACGACCGCCACCCTGAGGCCAAACTGGTCGGTTGGTCCAGACATGGACTTCCGAAACTTTGCCTACAATGCCTGCTTTAAGCAAGGCAGCACTGCGACGTAATGTGCTCGAAGCGGTACCCTGATTGCCCATTTGAGTTTGCACGCTAGCTTCTTTGGCAAGAGTAGCTAAATGCCGTGCTTCTTCGATAGTATGGGTTAGTGGTTTTTGTGTGAAGGTGTGGTTACCTGCTTTAAGTGAAAGAGCAGCGGCTGGTGCGTGGTTATGATCTGGCGTGCTGACGGTAATGGCATCAACGTTGTCGCCAAGTTTCTCAATCATCTTCCGGTAATCGTAGAACTTTTGTGCTTTAGGCCATTTGTCCGAGGCTTTGGAAAGGTTGCCTTCATCAATATCACAGATACCAACAATGTCACCATGTCGAGCAGCGTCGTTCGAGTCACTCGTTCCCTTACCACCAACACCGACACAGGCCCAGCGGATAACTTCGTTCGCCGAGGTGCTGGTTTTAGCGGTAACTCCACCGGCGGCCCAGAATCCTGCGCTCGCTGCCGCAGTTACTTTGAGGAATTCTCGTCTTTGTTGTCGCTTAGCCATCCAAATGCTCCTTGGGAAATCTTATTAATAAGTGTAGATGTAAAAGTAATATTTAATGTTCCTTGTAGCCTAACGCACAATGACGTCGCTTTCAATCAAATGCGAGCCCAAGACAGGGAAATATTTATGCTTGTTATATTCCATGCTCGCATATTACGATTTGATGTGCCATGATGAGGTATTGTAAGCTGCTGGGAGTTTACTCCGCCAACGGCGGAAAACGAAGCGTAGGCGGGCCTGTTGGATCTCAAATGTTGCCTAGGTTGAAGCCACCTAATTTTAGAGGATGACTAAAAACGGATAGCCCTAGCGGGTTGCGGTATACCGCAACAATCTTCTTACTAATTTAACGGCACAGGATTTTACATATCGATGGATGCGGTACAACAACCCGGTGAACTGTTGGTGGTTGGTTCAATTAATATGGACTTAGTTTTTCAAACCAGCCAATTGCCGAGCCCCGGTGAAACTGTGATTGGCGGCAATTTTTGTCAAATCAATGGGGGTAAAGGTGCCAACCAAGCGGTGGCTGCTGCCCGCGGGAGCGCTGTGCCTGTGAAACTATTCGCTGCCGTTGGTGGTGACGATTACGCAGTGTCGATCATGGAATCGCTCAAGCGGGAATCTCGATTGTGCATTGAATTAATTCAGCAAATAGCAGATGCAACCACCGGTGTTGCTGCGATCATGGTTGACGATCAAGGCGAGAACATGATCTGTGTGGCGGCCGGTGCTAACAAACGACTATCTAGTGACTTGGTTGAGGCTGTGGCTAATCAGGTGTTTGAGCAAGCGAGCGTTGTACTGCTTTCCGCGGAAATACCGCTATCAACAATTCGCACGGTTATCGGGCGGACTGTGCAGTATGGGGGATTTGTCATTTTGAATCCCGCGCCGGCGCTACAGGATTTCCGAAACGACGCTTTGCTAGCGGATGTTGATATTCTGACGCCCAACGAGCATGAGGCTAGGATATTGTCGGGAATTGAAGTGACTGGCTTTGATAGCGCAGTGGAGGCTGGGAGACGTTTACAGAAATTTGGTGTCACCACGGTTATTGTGACGCTGGGCTCTCAAGGTGTGGTGGTTGTGCCCAGTATGGATAGCATTGAAAACGATGGTCCTTGGGCGGTGTTACCACCGGAGGTACAAGTTATTGATACGACGGCTGCCGGAGATTGTTTTAACGGCTTATTGGCGGCGGAATTGGCTCGCGGGCAGTCACTGTCACAAGCGGTCGAGGTTGCTGTAGTGGGCGCTAGTATCAGCGTAACACGTGTCGGTGCCCAGACGTCATTGCCGATGGTTGAGGAAATAGAACCCCGAATTAGGACCACGCATTAATATCAATTAGCACCATAAATGGCCGTAGTATTGCGATGTTGTAGGGGGCAACTTAGAATCAATTGCCAAGGAATCACACTTTTTTTACCTATCCATTTTAATGTTGCTTTATGACAGACATGAAACTACAACCTAAAAATGTTGTCGTGCTGGGCGCCACAGGCAGCATTGGTTGTAGCACACTCGATGTCATTGCAGGTTGCTCAGATTATTTGCGAGTGGTCGGGCTAAGCGGCCATACTAATGTTGAATTGTTGCAGCAGCAGGCGCAGCAGTGTCAATGTTCGCATGTCGTGATTACGGACGCCAAGCGTGCGGAGTTGTTTGACAGGAGTGTTCTGTCTGGTGGGGTCGAACTCGGTGTTGGCCCGGCCGCGATTGAATCGTTGGTTTCTCGAGACGAAGTCGACGTCGTCGTGACGGGAATTGTTGGCAGCGCGGGATTGCGTGGTACTTGGGCGGCGCTGCAAGCGGGTAAAACAGTCGCTTTGGCAAATAAGGAAACATTGGTGATGGCGGGCGCGCAAGTGATGGAGTTGTCGCGCGAACGTAATGCTCCAATAATACCCGTTGATAGTGAACACAGCGCAATTTTTCAGGCATTGCAGAGCGGGCGAGGCGAGGAAGTCTCACGGTTGATCTTAACGGCCAGTGGTGGACCGTTCCGTGATTATTCGACCGAACAACTCGCCAGCGTAAGCGTACAAGACGCATTGGCCCATCCTACTTGGGACATGGGGCCTAAAATTACGGTCGATTCTGCGACAATGATGAATAAAGCGTTAGAGATTATTGAAGCACGCTGGTTATTTGACCTGCCGGTGGACCAAATAGATGTAGTGGTACACCCCCAGTCGATAGTGCACTCGCTTGTTGAGTTCGTAGATGGCAGCGTACTAGCACAAATGGGCGTAGCCGATATGAAGCTGCCAATTCAATACGCATTATCCTATCCGAATCGGTGGCAGGGTCCTGCCGCAAAACTGGATTTTACGGTACCGTTTAATTGTGAGTTTTTTCCACCAGACTACGAGCGCTTTCCAGCTTTGTTGCTAGGACGCGAGGTCGCCGGTCGTGGAGGTACTTGCGGAGCCGTGCTTAATGCGGCAAATGAATCCGCGGTTGCTAGATTCCTAGCAGGCACATTACAATTCACCGAAATCGTTCCCGCCTGTCGAGCTGTGTTGGAACATCACGATTTTGATCCAACGCCTAGTTTGGATCAGTTGTTAACGATAGACACATGGGCTCGAGAGGAGTTGGAATGTTGGAAAACTTAATTGCATTTTCTACCGGAGAGTTTTTGTCCGGAGCGATTAATATTGGAAAAGTCTTAGCAGGACTTGGTTTTGTGATTTTCGTGCATGAATTAGGTCACTTTTTAGTGGCTAAGGCATGTGGTGTGAAGTGTGAAAAATTTTATGTTGGTTTTGATGTTCCCATTAAGATTGGCCCGCTAAAACTGCCCGCTTCCATTGTTAAGTTCCAATGGGGCGATACTGAATATGGAATCGGCATCATTCCCTTAGGCGGATATGTGAAAATGCTTGGCCAAGATGATAATCCGGCCAATGCAGAGGCAGAATCCGCGCGAATCCGACAGGACGGTAGTGCAGGTGAAGGCGAGTTAGACCCCAAGAGTTATCCAGCTAAGACCGTCCCGCAGCGAATGGCAATTATTTCTGCGGGCGTGATCATGAACTTGATCTTTGGAGTGATCATGGCAGCGGTTGCCTATAAAATCGGTACGCCGATCCAACCTGCTTCTGTTGGTCGCGTAAGTTATGGGTCCAACGCTTGGCTCGCGGGATGGCAACCTGGTTATGATTTAGTTGGTTTTTCAGAATCGGATGTTGCCAGTCACTTTTACCGATTCACTTGGGACTTGCGTTATGCAGTCATCGGTGGCGGGATGGATAATACAACAGGTATTCCGTTTCGAGTTGTCGATCGCGACGGCAATCCGAGTATCAACAAGGTTCAACCGATACAGTCGGGAGAAGATTCAAAACAGGTGACTATCGGCATCATTGCCGCCTCCAATGCTACCATTGTAGCGGCAGGGCCCGCTGAGCAATTGAAAATTGGTGACCAGATTATTGCGGTTGACGGTGTGTCAATCGAACGAGACAAACACGGTCCTAACCCGGATTTGTTAGGTTGGCATGTCACGGAGTTAATTGCCGCTGATCCGACCAAAACGTTAACGTTGACTGTGAAGCGAGCAGACAAACAATTACAAGTGTCGCTACCACCGGTCGCCTTGAAACAACCGCATGTCAGGTTCGGTATGGGCCCCGTTGTCGGGGTCATTTCTGGCAGTGTTGGCGCAGAGGCGGGATTCCTAAAAGGGGATGTGATTCAGTTCGTAAATGGAGAACCTGTCGGTGACCCAGTGACATTGCCCCAGCGAATGGTAAATTTAACAGGAAAACGCGTTGTTTTTAAGGTGTTACGTGACGGTGACGGGCAAACCAAGAACACACAAGAGATCATAGTGGAATCGTTGCCTGTGTCTCATTTTCTGACGCCGGCGGCACCTTATTCCACGGGGTGTTTGCAAGGGTTGGGAGTTGCTTATGGATGCGACAATATTGTTGTCACCAGTGAACTCGATGGTGTGCAACCGGGTGACCGATTGGACTCTGTGCAGTTAGTAAAGACGGAAGCCAATCAGGAGGAAGTCGACACTCGCAAGTTGCAAAAGCAACCGTTAGGAAATTATCTGAGTTGGTTTTATGTTCATCAAACTGGTCAAGCCAATCTGCCGGGGTTTAACCTTCAGCTAAACTTTTCCCGTGACCACTCGGACCAACAAATCGCAGTGATTCCGCCATGGCAAGATTCCACGGAGGACTTTAGTTGGGAACGCGGAATTATGTTTGCTCCATTGGAAAGAGTGCATCAAGCGAACGGGTGGGGTGATGCCTTTCACTTGGGGATTCGACGTACCGGGCAAGACATGAGTCGAGTTGGTCAAACTATTGGTTGGATCGCCGGAGGCAAAGCGTCTGTTGCCGACCTTGGTGGTCCTGTGATGATCATTAAAGTTGCTAAGGATGAGGCAGCGGTCGATATCACGCGATTATTGTTGTTTCTAACCATGCTTAGTGCAAACTTGGCAATTATCAACTTTCTGCCCATTCCCATCCTCGATGGCGGGCATTTTGTTTTTCTGACAATTGAGTTGATACGCCGAAAGCCAGTCAGCGAACGAATTCAGGGGTCGTTATCGATGATCTTCTTGGTTGCGTTATTAGGCTTTATGTTGTTTATCGTATCCAATGACGTCTTTCGTTTATGGATTCAGTAGCACACCTCGTAGAACTGTTCTGGCAAACAGTTGTTCCGATCGTGGCGGCGTCTAGTGGTTGTCTGCGGCAGTAATCCGAGCTTGAGTTTTTTCGCTATAGAATCTACGATAATGGTCGGTGAGGGATAAATTTACAGTGACTAAGTGAAGGACCGGGAAGGATTCCGATTTTCATGGAATTGACATTGGGGGAAATTGCATCTCAGTTGGGAGCAATGCTTGACGGCGATCCGGCGATTCGCATCACAAATGCGGGTACGTTGCGCGAATCCGAGGCTGGATATCTAACGCTAGCTGAATCGGAAAAACACTTAGATGCGTTACTTTCTAGTAAGGCTGAAGCTGCCATTGTCAGCCTTGATTTTCCAGCGTGCGATCTGCCCGTTATCCGAGTTGAGTCACCACTGGAGTGTTTTGGTAATATCGTACGACATTTTCGTCGTATGATGTCGCCACCGCCGGTCGGAATTAACGAGCATGCAGTTGTTCATGAGACTGCTATGATTGACGAATCTGCAACGATCAGTGCAGGGGTTGTGATTGGCGAAGATGTTGTGGTCGGGGCCAATACGGTTGTTCTGCAAAACGTTGTTATTTTAGATGGCTCCACGGTCGGTTCAAGGACGACGATTTTTCCCAACGTAGTGCTGTATGAGAA
>JABJJO010000141.1 GCA_018660825.1 Planctomycetaceae bacterium
CAGATTCGTGGGATAGTCATTATTTTGCCCCTCATTGCGGTTTTAAAAGCACACAGATTCATTTGATTTGCCAAGTTTCGTATTAAGTGGTTTGTTTCGTCATTACAAAAGGTCGGTCTGTTGTTTGAACTAGACCCCTTTCCTCGTGTTTCCTACAATGATGCGGCCTAAGTTCAAGGGCCGAATCCTTGCTTGGTTTGCGTTGGTACTAACGAATAGTGTTAGAGCGCAAAAGAAAACATTGAATCCTATGAGTGATGTAATCGGCTATACCTAGCCCGAATCTTTGGCAAAATCGTCATAACCTGCATATGAAGTACAAATTACCCATTATTACAGCCCTGATTTCCGTCGGGGTTATCGCTGTTATCAACGGTATTGGCGTATCGTTCCTTCCTGGCTTACCAAAACCCCCTGAACTTACAGAGCAGAACATTACGGAACTGGAGTCGGTTGCTGGTAAGTCGGCAGTGGAGAATCGGCGTGACGTATTAGATGAAGCGGCGGCAAGTGCCCAAAGTGCGGAGTTGGCTGAGCAAGTATCTGGTTCTTCTATAGTAGAAGCAGAGCAGGGGAGTGAAGAGTTATCGCCGAAGAAGTTGCTACGGAAGGCTGTTCAAGCGGTAGTGGCTGAAAGTAACTTGCAGGCTTCCGTGCGGCATAAGATCAACTTGTTTGAGCAGCAATTGGTCGGTACCGGGCATTACAGCCAATTCGGTGAAGGACCTATCAAACGCTTGCGATTGGAACTCAAAACACAAGTCGGCAAGACGACCACCAGTATTACTCAGGTTTGTGACGGTCGGCACTTGTGGTTACGGGAGAATTTCCCCGATTCGGTACAGTTGAGTCGAATTGACGTTCGCCAAGTGCGGACGCGTTTGGAACAGTTACAGCGAGCAGACCCAGTCATCATTCCCCAATCGGGTTGGGCGGTGAACATAGCGATGGGTGGATTGCCACGTGTGTTAGCAGCGGTGGAAGATAGTTTCAATTTCTCGGCTGTTCGGCGAGCGACGTTTGAAGACGTACCGGTTTGGATAATTTCAGGCCGATGGAAGCCAGAAGTTCGCGACAAGATTCAGTCGCGGTTTCGTGTTCGCCGTGGGAATCTGATGACGCATATGCCCAACGCAATACGGATTGTTTTAGGTCGTGACGAGCAGTTTCAATATTTCCCCCGCGAGATTCAGTATCAACGATCGGTAGAAGGGGCGACGGAAGAGTTTTTGACGGCCACAGCATTGGTAACTCTACAGTTTTACGATTACACGCGGCAGGTGGCAATGAATCGATCGCAATTTGATTACCAGCGAGGCGATCAGATTATTGTGGATCGCACTCAAGCATTCCTCGAAAAGTACCTTCCTGAACCGCAGCAAGTAGCGAGTGTGGAAGAATAGCACCTAAACTCAAAGCCTTGAAAGGCTGAGGGGCACTACCGATATAGTGCATCCGAGTTTAAACTGGCAATGATTTAACAACTCGCACTCGTTCAAATAGGATTTCCTCAGTGGCTCGGATTTATTTAGCACTAGCAAGCTTTGCCATCGGTCTTTTGATTGCTAATTTCGGTGTTGGCATTTGGGTCGGGGATCTCAATGGCGTCGCTGAGCGTGTGCAATTTGAGGCTCAGCAATACAAGATTGCGCGGGGTAACGCAGAGCAGGGGGCGATTGATGACGCGCGGGAGTCGATGCTGGCAGCATCTGCAGAGTTGACTCCGGTCAAGAAACGACACGGCATTCATTTTTTGTTAGGCGTGTTGGCCGCTTTGGTATGTGTATTGGTCAACGGGATTGCGATGACCTATTTCATTGGTTCGAGTAAATGGTGCTCCGAGGTTGTTGACACCTATAGTTTGGATTTGAGTTACATTCGTAAGAGTCGTACTTTGAAACGACGCGCCTATCCTTGGACCATTGGCGGCGTGGCGGTGATTGTGGCCATTGTTGCTTTTGGCGCTGCGGCAGATCCGGCTACGCAAATCGAATCGACTGCAAGTTGGGTTACTCCGCACATGATCGTCGCCATACTTGGCACAATGGGTTTATCCGTGTCGTTCTTAAAGCAAGCTGGTCTTATTGGTGCGCATTACGATGTGATTAATGAAATCGTGGCGGCAGTTGAAGTTCGCCGAGCAGAAATTGGCGGCGGGGGCTATGACGAACCGGTCTATTAGCATCGCCAATTTGCTTTTCTTTGGCGTTTAGTAGCGGTTCACGTTATTCATCCGCTTCAACGAGCTGGTGCAGTTTCTGTAGATAATCGTTGAGTGAATCTTGCAGGTCGGCTGGAATGATAGGCGCGACGATATCCAGCACGCGGGACACATACGGTCCGGACTTAGATTTGGCGATGCGATTGTGCATCGTCTCGCCGCCAAAAGCTATGGCACACATGGTTAGAATGGCACATAAAAGTACACCATTGACGATACCGAGTAGTGCACCAGTCTGGCGATCAAAAGTCTTCATTTCATACTTGTCGATTTGCTTGGCACAGAAGGCAAATAGCATCCAAATGCCGAGAGAAGTCAGTAGATACAGCGATGCCATGGCGATGAATTTGTTCCACGGTTCGTCCACTCCGCTCAGCGCTTCGGCCAGTTCGGGATGAAACTCTCGAGCTACGAAGAAACTAATCACGATCGACGCGACCATCGCAACCTGCCAAGCCAGACCTTTTACGGCTCCAATGATTACGGAGAATCCTAATACGGCGAGCATGATGATGTCATAAGTTTGCATAGGGGATACTCCCGTCACCACTAGGTTTGAATTACCAAGATTCCAGCACCAAAGTCACCGGTCCATCATTCACTATTGTCACTTTCATGTCAGCCCCAAAAGTTCCCGTAGCGACTCGAATACCATGTTTTGCTGTTTCAACTGCAAATTGCTCGTATAGTGGTTCGGCCACTTCCGGGGGAGCGGCAGCTACGAAACTGGGCCGACGACCTTTGCGGCAATTGCCCCAGAGTGTGAATTGACTGACGACTAACATTTCACCTTTGTTATCGAGCAGCGAGCGGTTCATTTTTCCTTGGTCATCGTTAAAAATTCTGAGACCTACGAGTTTGTCGACCATTTGCGTTATTTCTTTATCGGTATCGTGGGGGCCAATACCGACGAACACCAACATTCCGCTTTCGATTTGCCCCACAACACTGCGGGCTACTGAGACGCTAGCATGACTTACTCTTTGAAGAACAACTCGCATAGGAATGCTTTTACTTAGTTAGATTGTTGACGGGCGGGGAGGTCATTCAGCGCAGCGGTGGCTGCTTGGTGAGTCGGATCGAGCGCCAGTGCTGCTTGATACCAACTCGCAGCCGCAGGCACGTCATACAGTTGTTCGGCGATCTTTCCTAGCTCGAAGCGGATGTTAGCGTCACTGGGCACTTGTGCCGCCACAACGTTTTTCTCGATGTATTGGATTTTGAGTTTTTTGATTTGTTCATGCTGAGCGAATACCGTTGCCGCTTCGTCGGCATTGCCGAGTTGGCGATGAACGTTGGATAGTTTGAACAGGACGCGATCATTCCCAGGGTGTTTTGCCGCGGCGTGCTGGAGAATTGCCAACGCTTGTTCTGTTTGGCCAGATTGCATTGCTAAGGTTCCGTGCATTTCCAATGCATGTTCATGTTGTGCATCGATACTAATTGCTTGTTGGATGTATTGCTGTGCTTCATCGAATTCTCCTAAGGCTAGGTGACATTCGGCTTGATAGGACCGCGCGTTGGCGACGAGGTAGGGTGGCATGTCACTAGCAGGAAGGTTTGCTAAGGAGGCCAGCGCAGCGGCGTAGTTTCGGAGTCGGATTTGGACCTCTGCCAATTCGACGTAGACTTCCGAGGTTTGTTTAAATGTTGAGTCACCAGGTGCGCGTTTGAGTGATTCTGTGTAATGTGCCACGGCGAGTTCATTTTTATCAAAATCTTTACTGATCAATCCCATCAGACGATCGGGTCGCGGATCTTGTGGAGCGAGTTCGGAAATTCGTTGACAGTGTTTCATGGTGAGTTGCAGGGCACCAAAGTCATAATATTTAGCGCTGAGTAATCGATGTGCGTCGACGTTGTCAGGAAACTCGACAATCATTTCGCTCAAGGTTTGCATGGCTTCTGGGGTGTGACCATTAGCGAGGAAGATGCGACTAGCCATGATCATACATTCTTCACGGATACGTTCATCACCGGCGATTTCTAAGAGGCGCGGCAGCGATGCTTGATAGTTTAGGACATTGAAATGCAACACCGCCTCGAGGAACTTTGTCTCGACATCGGCATTTGGCATCTCCTTGAGTTGGTTTTTTATTTTGCGAACTTCATTCCATTCTTCTTGTTCAACGGCAGCGCGGCCTTGGGTGAACAAGTCAAGTGGATCTGGTGGTGCATTGCAGCCGAGCGTCAGCAAAGTTGATAGGGCACAGAGCATGAACAGACAGTGCAGGGTATTGTTTAGGGCGGAGTGGTTTAGGGGTGATTTTGAATTGCGCATGATTGGCGGAATGTAAATAGCGTTATGGTTGAATAATAGTAAGTTGTTGGTTGGGGGCAGGTGCGTTGATGATTTGTGTTTGACCGCCGGCCCAGTGGATTTCCAATTGTGTTATTTCTGCATTCTCGGGAATACCAAAAAATATGCGGGAATCGTTGGAGGATGCAAAGCTCGAACCGCCTTTGATTTGACGTACTTGTTTGCCGGTGTTGGTTGTGAGGGTTACGCGAGACCCGACAGCGGAGCGGTTACATTGGGTGCCGATCAGGTGAAGCGTAATCCAGTGGTTATGATTATCGGTATGATTGATGAGGACACTACAGTTTTGATTGACGTGTGTATAAGCGAGGTCGACATAACCGTCGTTATTAAGGTCGCCGGTAGCGATTCCGCGACCATTGTGTTCCGAGGTGAAGTAGGGGCCGAGGCTATGATTAACTTTGGCGAAGCGGCCATTATTATTTTCTAGTGCGATGGGTAGTTGCGTAATGGAGCTGTCGACGGGATAGCGTTGCACGTGGCCGTTGGCAACAAATAGGTCTTCATCACCATCATTGTCAGCGTCGACAAAGACGGTGCCCCAGCCAACGTAGGAACTGGGAAAGCTAAGCATGCCGGTGGCGCTGCTGACATGTTGAAACAGAGCGTTGCCGAGGTTTTTATAGAGGGCAAATTGTTCGGACTGAAAATTAGTGACAAACAGATCAGGTAGGCCGTCGAGATTGTAATCACCGAGGTCCATTCCCATACTGCCATCGGCGTTGCCGGCGTTGTCGAATCCGACGCCGGTTAATGCAGCAACTTCTTCAAAGGTTCCATCGCCGCGATTGCGCCAAAAGAAATTAGCTTCGGTATCGTTAGTGACATAGACATCGATGTCGCCGTCGAGATCGAGGTCGGCCATGAGGACTCCAAGTCCTTTGCCATATTGTTTATTGTTGGTGGTGCGGATGCCAGCTTGTTGTGAGATGTCGACAAAGCGACCGTTATCATCGAATTGGAATAGTTGGTCGGGCAGGGGGGCGAAGAGGCGGGGCGAGCAGGTGTCGCGGCGGTTGGTATCATTTGGGTTGGTGTCATTTGGATTTGCCAAGAACGAAGTGTTTTTACCGGAGCAGAATGGATGATTATCGAATGACCAATCGATATAATGTGCGACATAGAGTTCGAGGATACCGTCGTTATTGATATCGCCCCAAGCTGCTCCGACGCTCCAGGCTTGGTCGTTTAGATTCAGATCGCTGGCAACTTCGTCAAAGGTACCATCGCCGTTGTTATGAAACAGGAGCAGGCCGCCGAAGCCGGTGATGAGGATGTCGGGGCAACCGTCATTATCGTAATCGGCAGTGAATGCTCCGTGGCTATAGAAGGGTTGCACGTTTAGTCCGGCGTGGGCGGTCACGTCGGTGAAGGTAGCATCGCCGTTGTTACGGTAGAGAACGGGAGGGTGTCCGTTGATGCTCGGTAAAAGTCCACCATTTTCAATGAATTGTCCACCGCCGGTGAAGAGCATATCGATCAGGCCGTCGTTATCGTAATCAAAAAGAGCGACTCCACCTCCGATTGTTTCGAGCATGGTATGGTGGTTTGCTTGTTGATGATTTTGATACTGTGCTTTGGGATTTTGTTGGAGTTGTTCAAAGCGGATATTGCTTTTGGGTTCATTGTTGTTGCGTGGACTTTGGGCGCTGGAATTTGCGTATTTTTCAGTCTGTTTTGTTTTGGGTTTTTGCGGTGATTGTTGGGCAGGGGGGTTTTCAGGTATTCTGGGGTTGTCGGGCGAATCCATGGCCGTTTGATTATCACAGCCGGAGAGGGCGCTAAATAGGACCAAGTAGCAGCTCAGCGCGGGTATTTTTCGGAGGATGCTGGTCATTTGTTTCCTGGTTCGCAGCTGGTATTTATCACGGTCTTGGGAAAATGATTGTTAAGCGTGCAGTGGTTTTTGTGTTTGCATGGATTATCTTAGGGGTATTGTATCAACTTCGGCGGAAAAGTGTTTCCGACAGTTGGCCGTCGTCGTGCTCAGCAGTGGGGAGGTTCTTTGGCACAGTAATAGCTGGTTAAAGTCATCGAAAAGCTCCCACTCACAAACCGAACATAACAAACATTATCGGACGTTGCAGTTAACGTGAATTTATATTGATTCGCACCAAGGCACGCCTTCTACAGCGCTGCGGGACAAATTGCGACTACGATTCGCATCAATTAACAGCAATGCCTATGCTGAGGGGCTCCGCCCAGTGAGGCCGCAGATTAGGCTTCGAGATACCGGCCAATCTTGCGGAATTTTTGGTAGCGGTCCGCCAGCAGATCTTCTAAGGACTTTTCTTGGAGTTCTCGTAAACTGCTGACCAAATACTGCTTAATCTGGATGGCCATTTGTTGGTGGTCGCGATGGGCGCCGCCAAGAGGTTCTGGGATGACATCGTCGACGACATCGAGCCCTGGAAGATGTTTGGAGGTAAAACGCAACGCGTCTGCTGCGTCAGGCGCAAATTCATGGCTTTTCCAGAGAATGCCAGCACAGCCTTCGGGGCTGATTACGCTATAGTAACTGTGCTGTAGCATGGCAACTTTGTCACCAACGCCAATCCCTAATGCTCCACCACTACCACCCTCCCCGATGACGACGCAAATAATAGGTGTTTCTAATCGCGACATCTCGTACATGTTTTCCGCGATGACCCAAGCTTGACCACGTTCTTCGGCGCCAATACCGGGATAGGCACCTGGTGTGTCAATAAAACAAATTACAGGCAAGTTGTGCTTGGCTGCTAAGTTCATCTTTTGCATCGCTTTACGATATCCCTCAGGATGCGCACAACCAAAAGAACAGGCCGTTCGTTCTTTGACGGTACGGCCTTTTTGATGACCAATTACCATCACTTTTTGATCATCGAGTTTTGCAAAACCAGCAAGCATCGCACGGTCGTCACCAAACTTACGATCACCATGCAATTCGACAAATTCGTCAAACACCAAAGATAAATAATCTCGGGTATACGGACGATTCTGATGTCGAGCAACTTGAACCGTTTCCCAGGGGCTCAAGTCGCTATATAATTCACGAGTCACTTCCGCAATTTGGTTCTGCAGTTTACGGACTTTACTTGACTCCTTGGATGTATTTCCATCGTCATTTAGCGCAGCAAGTTCCTGCTCTAAATCAAAGATCGGTTTTTCAAAGGCCAAGGCCGGCCCAGAATTATTCATGGTTATTACCCGTCGTCGTCAAATAAAAATAGCACTCGACTGTTTGCGGTTAATTGCCGCCTTCGTTGTGAATATAATAGTAAACCTAATCGACGTCTCTCGAAACACCTATTTCGGTCTATTCCTAAAACTCCGCATCTTCGGCGGAAGACATTTTTGATGGGTGCAGTGGTTGGGTTCTGTAGATTCGCATGGAATCGAGACGGTCCAGTATGAGGGTCATGGAATCTGGACGATCGACTGGATTTTTGCTCAGCATCTCGCCAACGAGATCACTGAATTCTTGAGTGATGTTTGTGTTGACACTGCAGATCGGTGGTGCCTTCATGCGCAGATGGCGTGCAAGTAGGTCTTCTGGTGTATTACCCGTAAACGGCACTTTGCGAGTGGCGATTTCTGTTAACAAACAACCTGCGCTATAAATGTCGCTACGGTTGTCTAGCGACTTGCGACGAATTTGCTCGGGTGACATGTAACTGCGAGTTCCGGCGATCGTCTTGGATTTCCCCCCGCCGAACATTCGACCGAATTTGGTAGATATTCTAACAGCGAGAGCAAAGTCAATCAGTTTACAACTTCCTTCATCATCAACGAGAAAGTTGTCGGGTTTTACGTCACAATGTACCCAACC
The DNA here is from genome assembly GCA_018660825.1 of Planctomycetaceae bacterium. Classification (GTDB taxonomy): domain Bacteria; phylum Planctomycetota; class Planctomycetia; order Pirellulales; family Pirellulaceae; genus UBA721. Next base: position 8,350 of record JABJJO010000141.1, read on the forward strand.
CTGGTCATGCAAGTACTTGAGTCCTTGAAGTACATTGTTAATCACGGTTGAAGCATGGTAATTCATTAAATCATATTCACTCCGCAACCGTTGCTTGAGGTTCTGGAATGGGCTGAACTCGATTGATAAATATGGCACACTGTGCTTGGCATCGACTTCGTAAACATCATTGACAAACTCATTTTTGAATTCCTTAGCGACTTCGAATTCGTGCTGTAAATATTTCAGCTCAGTTTTGTCTTTACGGCGCTCTGCTACCAAAGTTTTCAACGCGACTTTTTGTCCCGTATTGTCATTGATCGCTTCGTAGATCTGGCAAGTTGAGCCTGATCGAATCATTCGAATTACTCGGAAACTCGCAATGTAATCATGTCCTCGTGCCACTAATCTTGCCTTAACTTAAAATGTCAATAATTTGCAATCGTACGGACCCATTGTCCATGCTGCTTTTCTTTGTTGATTTTACATCAAAACAATCTATCTGCGAAAGGTGGAGGAAAAATAAGTTTAATGTGTTGTTATTCTAGGCGAGCAGTTGTTCGTAGAGTGTGCGAATCTGGTTGGTCATATTTTGATGCGGGTACATGGTTTCGCACATTCGTTGCCCCCGACTCCCTAATTCTTCTCTTAATGATTTGGATTCGGCCAGTTTCAATATCGCATTTTCCAGTGCCGCAATATCTCGAGGCGCAACTAGATATCCAGTCTCGCCAGGAATACAAACTTCTTTGGCGCCATCGATGTCAAAACTGACGACCGGACGACGTGCTAATAGCGCTTGGGGTAGCGCCCGCGCCAATCCCTCACGCAAACTTGTGTGCGCTAGAATGTCCATGGCAGCAAGGTACCGCGGGATCTGAGATGGAGGAACCAAACCGGTAAAGTGAAAATGCTCCGACAGCCCTGCCCGCTCTATTTGTGTTTCAATTTGTTTACGCAGGATACCATCACCGACTAACAAAAAATGTATCGCTGGATTGGCCTTGACGATCGCACTGGCTGCTGTAACTAAGTATTTATGTCCCTTCAGGTCAAATAAACGAGCAATTTTCCCGACAACGATGGTGTCTTCGCTAAAATTGAGTTCTTGTCGTGCTGAGGCTCGATGAGAATCTGCATTGATGAAGTCCGAGATATCCATACCGCTATAGATGGTCGTGAATTTCTCTAGCGGAGCGACTTTGGCGGTCGCCAATTGATTGCTCATTGCATCGCAGACACTGATTAACTTGTGGCAGCGGCGCGCAGCGAATGTTTCACAGTAGCGAAACAGATTGCGTGGTAATGGGTTTTGATATGGGTGAAAGGGAGCGCCATGTACCGTATGCACGATCCCTTTTATTTTTAGACGATGAGCGGCCCAGCGCCCCAATAGCCCTGCTTTGGCACTGTGAGTGTGCACGATGTCCGGTCGCAATTCGCGTAATAGTTGTTTGATCTGGCGGTACGCTTGCCAATCATGCCAAGGGTGAATGTTGCGTCGCAATGAGGGAGCAACGGCCATGTTTAATTTGGGGTGGGAATGGGCATTAAGCAGTTCGCCTTCTGGACCAAGCGACGGACCGGTGATCAGTGTGACGTCGTCACCGTGGTCGTTAATTAAATCCGTGCAATTATACAGCGTGTTTTCTTGAGCACCGCCAACGATCATGCGCGTAATGATATGTACGATCTTCATCAATAATAGATTACTCTAGAACCAGTCTTGGTAGTTAGCTCATTATTCATTATCGGCATATTCAACGTGCATCAGATACAGTCCTTGCGCTGGCGCCGTCATTCCTGCTTGGCGTCGATCGAGTGCAGCTAGCACCTCGACAACCCAATTTGGTGCATGCTTACCCGCTCCAACTTCAACCAACGACCCCACAATGTTCCGTACCATATTGTATAAAAATCCATCGGCGCGTATATCGACTTGGATGGTGGTTGCTTGATGTTGAGCCGAGCTGCTAAGCGTGAGTTCCGTTACGTGGCGTACGCTCGTCTTGCGGTCACTCCCAGTAGCTTCGAAACTAGCAAAGTCATGCTTGCCGACAAAGTGCTGTGCCGCTTGTTGCATAGCTGGAAAATCTAATGCGGTCGGGAAAAGCCAGGCGAATTTTAGAACGAGCGGGTTTTGTACCGGCCCAGGTTGGATGAGGTACCGATAGTGCTTCGATGTCGCATCGCGTATGGGATGAAAATCCTCGGCAACCACTGCCAGATTCCTTAAAAACATGTCAAATGGAGTTTGGGCATTGATCGCTCGGCACAATATATTTTCCGCCAAATCGCATTGGGTCCGAAAGGAGATGACTTGTCCATGAGCGTGGACCCCTGAGTCAGTTCTGCCGCTGGAAAGCACGCGAATTTCCTCGCCCGTGATCTTTAGTAGTGCCTGTTCTAGCTTCCCTTGAATCGTTGGTTGTTCCACTTGCAGTTGCCAGCCGACATACTTCGAACCGTCGTAAGCTAAAATGCCCTTGAAGTTTCTCATCGGACACCAGTAAAAAAATGTACGCAGTGGAATTGGGTATAAGTCGTCATGACGCGGTAGCCATCGGCGAACCAAGTATTTGATTGAGTTCTAGGTATTAGCGGATTGAATTAGTAATTCTGCAATCTGAACCGCATTGGTGGCTGCACCTTTACGGAGGTTATCGCTAACGCACCAAAAGGCAATTCCATTGGGACTCGATATATCTTCACGAATACGTCCGACAAAGACGTCGTCGTGGTTTGAGTTGGTAAGCGGCATCGGGTATTGAGACTGATCTAAATTGTCGATGACAGTGATTCCGTCCTGGGCTTCGAATAAATCACGTGCTTCAGCAGCAGTTAGTTTCTTTTCGGTTTCGACTAAAATGCTTTCGCTGTGACAGTTGGTGACTGGCACTCTGACCGCGGTAGGGCAAACCACAATCGATTCGTCTTGAAATATTTTTTGAGTTTCCCAAACCATCTTCATCTCTTCGGAGGTATATCCCATGTGTGTTTCCGAACCGATTTGAGGGATCAGGTTGAAAGCGATTGGGTGGGAGAAAGTTTGGGGTTCGAACGGCGTTCCAGAAATCGCGGCCTGAGTCCCCTGCTCTAGTTCCCGCTGGCCAGCAGCACCAGCGCCACTCGTAGCTTGATAGGTGCTGACAATGACTCGTTTAATTCGAGCGGCAGCGTGTAGAGGTTGCATGGCAACTACCATCTGAGTGGTCGAACAATTGGGACTGGCGATAACGCCATTGTGGTCTGCAACCGCTTCCGGATTCACTTCCGGTACGATCAACGGCACATCGTCGTGCATGCGGTGATAACCGCTTTCGTCGACTACGACTGCGCCAGCCTGTTTAGCCCAAGGAACTAATTCAGCGGCTACTTCGTCTGGCGTACTCGCGATGATGAGGTCGATTCCAGCGAACGCTGTGGGGTCGAGTTCGACAACCGTATGGTCGATGCCCTTAAAGGAGATGGTCGTGCCAGCAGATCGTGCTGAAGCGATAAAGCGGATGTTTTTATAGGGGAAGTTACGTTCTTCTAGTAATTGACGAACAATGGTTCCAACAGCTCCGGTTGCGCCCACGAGGGCAATGTTTTCAAACACGACAACAAATCCTTAGTTTTACGTGATCTATCCACCAAGTAAATAAAAAGCTCTTCAAGCAATTGGTGGATTACTTGAAGAGCTTTTAAGTATGTTCGAGCATTGCCGTTTGGGCAACGGCTAATGCAATGCTATTTTTTTACGAGTTGAGATGGTGCTGTTAATAAGACGTTGAGGGAACTCACGTTGCCTGGCATCATTTGAATGGACTTGCGTTGGCGTTGAATTCCGGTGGTAGTGTTCCAAACGATTTCAATGTCGTACTGATAGGTATTGGCAGGATCAAGGTTGCTTGAGATGTACTCTCGACTAGTCCCCTTTGTACTGGTACGAAAGCCATTGATGGTTACTTGAGCATCGTGTGGAACTTGGAGGTGTAGCGTGGTGGACGTTGGGTTTACTTTAACTTCTGGTTGTGGAAGTTTGAAATCACCGTCTTCATCACCCTTACCTGGTTGTTCTAGTTTTGGCTCGTCGTCATTACCTGGTGCAGCGGGTTCGCCGTCGACGGACGGAGCAACGGGAGTTGGCGCAGTGGGTTGAATTGGTACTAGTCTCGATTCAACGCTTGCTTTGGGTTGGTTAATGTATTTGTTGGGAGCGGGTTTTACCTTCGATTTTGCGACTGTGGGTTTGGCGTCGGAAACGATAACCGGTGAGCTGTAGTAAACGCGTGAATAAATTCGTGGGGCGAGCAAGGGGCCAAACAATGGTGCTCTATAATATCGATAATTTGCGTGGTAATGCAAAGCTAACCGCGTTTCGAAAATGGCATTACGCAGAATTGGGCGATGATAAACGACGGTAGGTCCACAGCAGACAACTACACGTGAACAGCAAGGGTTAACAAGGACATTTCCAGCGTTCGTTTGAGAAGCTGTAAAAAGTATTACTATGACGATGGTGGCGAAAATAGATTGTCGCATGGTGGATGGCTCCGTAATACTTGTTTGGGCAATTGTCCTGAATCTGCTTCTGGATTTTCTGCAGCATCTAATGCTTTACCTATTTTAACACAGTGACGCAGCAGAAGCAATGGAATTGGGCATAGCAAACCGCGACTTAGCGCGGTTTGCTATGCCGGGTGCAAGATGCCAAGGTTGGTAATCGTAAGATTGGTCGATTAATATCGTACTACGTCGCCGGCGTCGTGGTCTGGGTAGACAACTTTAAGGGCAGCGGTTGCTTGTGAGGTGAGGAATTTAAGATCACTTTCCACCGCGATAAACTGCATCCCCTGCTCTGCCCTTTGCACTGCACTCACGGGGTCCATAGCGTGGATACCAGTAGGACAGCCTGTCTTTTTCCCGATTTGGATGACTTCTTGGATCGCTGCCTCGTGAGCTTCGGGAGTCGGAAAAGTCCCGTCTTCTTCCCGCATTTGGAAACGCAGGTCATTGGGACCAATGAAAATCGCATCGCACCCAGGCAGACTGTAGATTTCTTCCGCGTTTTCGATCCCTTCGGGGCTTTCTGTTTGCAGTACAACAAGGATTTCGTCGTTTCCTTGCAAGCGGTAATCGCCAACTTCAGCCGAAAAATTCATGGCACCACTGCCACCACCAACACTACGATTTCCTGTGGGAGGAAACTTTGCCGCCGCAATGGCCGTTTTTGCTTGTTCCACCGTATCGACCATAGGAACGACGATTCCCCAAGCACCCGCATCGAGGACGCGTTTAATATAGTGGTGACTGCCTTCTGGGACTCGAGCCAAGGGGACTCCGCCCGCATCCGCAATCGCGCCGAAAATGGATTCCGCCTGGGACCAATCAAAAGCCATATGTTCGATATCAAGTGTTAACCAGTCAAAGCCTAAACGCGCGATAACTCGAGTAGCGTGTAGATTACCTAAGGTGAGCCATGTCCCGAAAGAGGGTTGGCCGTTGCGTAGTTTGTTCTTAACGGGGTTTGTTCTCATCGCTAGTCCTTTTTGCTATCCGCACAAAGTAGTCGTGTTATGTATACTACTAGTCTTCCAGACAAGACTCATGTTCTCAAGTCCCTGACGGGTAATTTATATCAACCGCTAGTGGGTATGGAAGTAAGAGTTGTCGGAAGGGTCAAGTGCACGCTAGGTTTTGGTTTGCAGTAAACGAAGAATATGCGGAGGCAAGCAGTCGATGATCAGGAACTCGAATATTTCAAAGAGGCAAATCAATATTCTCGTGGGACAAATTAAGCTTTCCTACTTAGCTGCTCGATGGGGGAGTTGTGTGTTACTCGTCGCGTTGCAAATTTGTGTTGCGACAGCGAATGCACAGAGTCGAGATCCTTATGTTGTGCCGCGTCGAAAAATGGTGCAACAGGCGGTTGTTGGTTCAGGGATTACCAATGAACGCGTGATCGCCGCCATGGCTGCAACTCCGCGGCATGAGTTTGTGCCGGCTAACTTGCGGAATAAAGCGTACTTAGACATGTCGCTGCCAATAGGTGATCAACAGACGATTTCGGCACCATTTATCGTTTCGTTTATGACTGAAGCATTGGACCCGCAATCGACGGACAAGGTACTAGAAATCGGAACTGGCAGCGGTTACCAGGCAGCGGTGTTGTCACCTTTGGTCCAGCAGGTATTCACGATTGAAATCGTGGAATCGTTGGGAAACCGCGCGCGGGCAACATTGAAACGACTGAAATATGATAATGTATTGGCGCGAGTAGGTGATGGTTTCAAGGGTTGGCCTCGGTATGCACCATTTGACAAGATCATCGTCACTTGTTCTCCGGAGCGAGTGCCGCAACCATTGGTGGACCAATTACGTGAGGGCGGGTTGATGGTCATCCCGGTAGGCGAACGATACCAGCAGACGATGTATGTCTTGCGCAAGAAAAACGGCAAGATGCAAGCCGAGGCGTTACGGCCGACGCTGTTTGTTCCGATGACGGGTAACGCTGAAGATAATCGACAGGTTAAACCGGATCCACTCAAGCCAGCATTGTTTAACGGTGACTTTGAGCTCACTAAAGAAGACTACCCGTTTGTGATTGGTTGGTACTACCAGCGCAATGTTGAGCCAGTCGGTGATGACACAGCGGCGCAGGGAAAGCGGCATGCAATGTTTAGCAACGATAAGCTTGGCCGATCATCCCATATGCTACAAGGTTTCCCTATTGATGGTCGTGAAGTCGGTGTGTTGCGATTCACTGCTCAGGTAAAACTTCAAGATGTACGGCCGGGGAGTTCCCGTGACAAGGTGCCGTTGTTCTTGTTCGTGTTTTACGATGAAAATCGTAAAGAGGTTGGTACCGGTGTGGTGGGGCCTTATATCGGATCCCAACCGTGGAGTCCGACGCAGAAGTTAATTCGAGTGCCTGTACAATCGCGGGAAGCGATATTGCGAGTTGGATTGTTCGGGGGTATCGGCGAGTTTTCTATCGACGACGTGAAAATTCAAGCGGTCAAAAGGTAGACCACGAAATGAATTGTTGATAGGCGGCTATCGAGACAGGGTGACTTTGGCCCAGAAGGGGTTGAGTCGATCGCCGCGGGTGCGAACGTCTTCGAGCATGACTTCGAGATTGGGTACAATCGGTTCGTTTTGGGTTTTACCGGAAAGATTGAGCGACACGTTTTCTTGGAAATCAATGATGTCAGGATTGAGGTAGACGGTGATGATCTTCGCTGGTGATTTTACTCGGATGCGATTGTTGATTCCAATTTCTGCTTCGAGCAATGCATCACGGGCTTCTTTGCGTGGCCACTGTAGCGGTAATGTAATAAAGGTTGAGGGCATGCCGTCGAGTTCAACCCACCAGAAGAAATTATCCCAGGGCCTCATGGTCGTGCATTTGATGGTCTTCGGAGAAAAACTTCTGCGGTGTGTACGCATCCAATCAAACATGAAGTGAATATCGTCTTGGAAATGGTCATGGCCGCGGCCTTTGTATTCAACAATCATCGTGTCGTACCCAAACCTAGTGAGGTAGCGATTGAAATCTTGCATGTTTAATGCGACTCGATTTCCGTCCATTTCCCCTCCGACAAAATAGAACGAAATATGTTTTGCATTTTGCCAATACCGCCCGACATATTTGCCAGCGGTTGCTGCGATTGGCAGCACTCCCGCCCACAGGTCCGGATGGGCTAAGGCAATGTCCCAGACGGCGTCACCGCCAATAGAATGTCCGGAAAGAAATACGCGGTCGGTATCTATGGAGAATCGTTTAAATGAATTCTGAAGGGCGTACAGAACCTTGCCGTGTTCTTGAGCAGAGTATTCATATTTGTTTTGATATGGCTTCGTCCAAGCTGGGGCAATGACTATGTAACCGTGGCGAGATGCCTGTCCCAGCCTGAGGTCGGTTTGTTTGTTATAAGTCCCGGCCCACCAGTCGATCTGTTGCCTGGGGGAACCACCTGCGCCGTGCAAGCTCACGATGCACGGATATTTTCGGTATGGATCATAATCGGGTGGTAACTGTACGTGAAATGCAAACGGCGCACCTCCCGGACCAGCAATTTCAAATATGTGATGCAGCGGATCCTGCGGTTGATCAGGCTCATCATCTTTTAACGGTTCACCGTCTTCGGACTCTTTGGGTGGGTCGTTTGTTACGGTGGCGAGAGTCGGTTTCATTGCCGCGAGCAGTTTTGCAACGTTTGCGGGTGTGCTTCCTTCGAGTTCCTTCAGGCGTTCCAGTATTTTCTGTCGCTCCACAACATTGGTGCTTTGCAGATAATTCCGAACTTCATTGCGGACATCAAACAAGGAGATCGCGACAGCAAGGTTTTCAGTTACTTCGCCCTGCCCCATCAGCCACCCGCTAATTGCCAGGGCGAGGCGCGAATCTGGCCCGAGGTCGGTGTCGTCGGCGAGTCGATTGAAATCGGCCAAGCGAGCAATTGTGTTGATGTTTAACTGTCCACGGATTTCTTCTCGAATTGGCTGTATGCTTTGCCGTGTTGGTGCATCTTCAAGTTCTTCTAGCAGGCGATCAAAATCAAGCAGGATTTTATTGCGCATCGCCGCCTGATCGTCATAGTCTTTTAGCAGATCCCGAGCTCGTAGTAGTGTCTCAACTGCGACGCCTTCACTGGGAAAGTTCGATAACCATTTATAGACGCGGGCGTGTTGTCCAGCGGTTTGTCGGCTTTCAATTTCGGAGATCAAACGTTCTGCGAGTGCTTGGCGTAATTGCACAATCTGCTGTTTGAGATTGGCAAGTTCAGGGAATTGTTCAATGGCGGATTGCAGTTCGAACATAGCATCTTGGTAACGCTCGCACTGCATGTAGAGACGAACTATCTTTAATCGGTCGTCCGGATTGTTCATGTCGAGATGGTTTTTTAGAATACGGCCGAGAACGGATGTTGGCATGGAACTCGTGGCAATTCGCGTTTTCCAGATTATGGAATTGTTGGTGACGACACTTTCTAATGTTGCATATCGTGGATTAACTTCGGTCAAGCCTTGGACGATGTGTAGAGGCCCACGCGCCGATTGCATGCTGACGAGTCGTCTACCAAATTCGTCGAGGGGTGTAATATTGAGAATGGGGCCGACGGCGGCTAAACGCTTACCGATGGTGGCGACGCGTTGGTTGAGCGCGATTCGTTCGAGGTTCTCCGGCGGTGAGTTGACGAAATTGAGGACTTGATATTGGGAGAAAAATGTGCGACGCATACCGTCATCGGCAAAATGAACGAGCTTAGTGCCGACTTCTCCACCTGTATTGCTCGCTGCTAGTGGGGTTTCGCCAATTCCACCAATCTTCCCCGGGGAACCTTCAACTTGGACATTGTTCTTAAGCGTGTAAATCGCTGCTGGCAATGTGCTGATCATGGCGAGAGCAAGAGATGCGACAACAAACACCTTGCGCGGGTGAGAGCGAAAAATGCTTGTTTGTAATAGCGCGGTGGTTTGTTTCTTCATTAATAATCAGACTTGGTGAGCAGTTACGTTAGCTTTCATTTACATCGGATGTTATTATTTCAAAGTGTTGATATTATTATTGAGAACTCAGCATCATTTGACCACCTAGAATGGCAATAATGGTCATAACTCAAAACGGTTTCTGAACAAAATCCGTAGTTGCTAACAATCGCTAGTAAGCTTGACATCGCTGCCGGTTTGCTTAAAATGCCTAAGTTACGTAAATTAGGATTTGGTTAAATGTTACGTCGAATCATACTAGTATTAACTCTGATATTAATTTCCGCTGCCGCGACAAGTTTGGTTGCTCTGGGAGCGATATTTCTTGCTGGGGGGTTAAGTGACAACGGTGCGGCCGGATTATTTAAGACCATCGCGATTGCTGGTTTATTTGTCTCGGTAGTGGATTTGTGTTTATTAGTTCTTACAATGGCTATTAGTCACGTTGAGCGAGTCGCTGACGTTCCTGCTGAAAGCAAGCGGGATATAGAATAAGAACCTGACTCGCAGCGTGCCCTCCTGAGATACAATGGTCTCGACGATCTAAAGCATGTGAATTAACTGACGCAACACAAGTATTTGAATCACCGCAAACCAAGTAATAGACTCCATGATTCAATTCGAATGTCCACATTGTCGAGAATCATTAAAAGTCCCCGAGACTCGCGCAGACACTGAGGCTGTCTGTCCAGGGTGTCGCAAACCGGTACGGATTCCACCCCTCGTGAGCCAATCTAGTGGTGCGGAAAACATGCCGTCGGCTCCACCAGTCATTCAAGAATTTGAGCCAGCGGGTACGACTGTTACCGCAGCAGCCCCTGATGTCGTTAACGACTCGCTAGAGCCCGGTGCGGACGATACCGAAATAGTCAATGGATCCTCACCTGCTCCAGGCCAAGGCGATGGTGAACAAGTGTCTTCGCTGGAAAAAAACGAGGATTTGATTGAAGTTGGCGGCGGGCGAGTTGAGGTATCGAATAAGCACTTTGATGACCTTGAGCAACGAGTAACGCGAGTTCAGCAAGGCAAGAACCACTCCGACAAAATTCACCGGCACACGCGTGATCACGGGTTGGTTGGCGTGAGCCGTGCGACGATTTATATTTTTGTAGCTCTCATCGGTTGTGTGGCGGTTACCAGTTTTTGGATAGGAACGATGCTCGGCCCCGCTGAGGAATCAATTCTAAATTCTCCGGGTCTAGGTATGGGATTAGTACAATGTAAAGGACGAGTGACGTATCGCACTGTGGATGATCCAGAGGCTGTGGATTCTCAAGCATTGGTTTTCTTATTACCCGAAGAATCATTGCCGAGCGAAAAATTTTCGATTGCTGAACTTGTGCCAGGCGATAATGTGCCGGACACTTTGGCAACGATCGAAGAAATTCGGCGGCTCGGTGGTCAGTTTACCGTGACGGACGATGAGGGTAAATTCACCACGGACATAAACTTGGGGCGGTATTATTTGCTTGTTATTTCCGCTAATCAATCAGCGGACAAAAAACCACGACCTGAAGATGTCGCTACTCAAAAGCAACACTTGGCTGAACTAGGCATTTATTTTGAACTACCCGCTAAACTGCTTAACAATCACCGTTATCGTTGGTCACTCGAAGTCATAAACACGCAACGTGATATTCGTGTCTATTTCCGCTAAGCCGACAACCGTCACCAACCACAGCGAACTGTGGATAAGAGCATTATTCCGCGGTGGGAGCTGCTTTGCGAAGTACGACACCTGAGGCGAACCAGCCACCATCATCGGTGCGAACAAAGGTTCCCGAGGGGCCGAGGTATTTCTCGACAGCAGAAAATTCTGGCATTTTCGAGACGTCGATTTTCTCGACGGTTTTACCACCTTCGCTAGAACCCATCAGCCGCGATAGCAGTTTGCCCATCAGCGTTTGCGAGTGTTCGAGTTTACCGAGTCGGATCAGCTCGTAGTTAGGATGGTGTTTGTCATCCAAGCGAGTGAACATTCGCATACTCGTGCTGGCGGCGCCCATTTTATTCAGCTCAGTTTCTATTCGAACGTAGTCTTCTGCTGAGAGAAGATTTGCGTCGTCCTGCTGCTTGATGATGTCTTCGATAAAGTCCGCACTTGAGGCGATCAGAACGTGACCATCGGTTGACACAGTGATGGCCCACGTGCTGATAATTGGTTGTTCGCCAATGGCTCCTTCTTCCCCGGACTCTTCGTCGTCGCCGAGATCACCAAATCCTTCATCACCAAACGCTCCAAATCCGTCCTCACCGAACTCGATCTCTAATTCGATTTCAATATCAACGTCTTCTTCTTCATTGAGAATTTCCCAGATGCGTTGCCCTTGAAAAACTCGTTCGTGTTTATTGGGTTCCGCCGCCATGAATTTCGCGACCGCTTTTTCAACAGCTTCGGCATCCGTTACATTGATGATAGCCATCCATTGATTACTATCGACATCAATGGGTTCACGGTAGTCTGTTATCACAGACATTCGCCCAGCGAGGTAAGCAACGAATTCATCTCGGATATCGAGTTGAGGTCCGTTAACATCGTGGGCGATCCCCTTGAGGATTTCTTCGAAAAGGTCTTGGCCTTCGTCGGCATCAAGGTATTCGTTGACGAGCGTTTTTGCAAATTCGAATGCTTCTTTCATGTTCCAATTAATCGTCGAGTAGGTGCTGACGGTGTTAGGAATCCACGTTTGTGGTTTTTGGTTTTCGCTGTTGGGAAAATCGAGCATTCGCATGGCCAAAACGTATTTGTCAGATTCTTTAGCCGCGATGCGTGGATCGCGTTCAGTCCCAGCGTTTGCTGCTGTGGTTTCTTTAGCAATTTGTGCCGTAATTGCATCTGTTGCGCGGGGAGCTGACACCCATGTGTGATGACGGAATTCATGATTGCCCTCGGCAACGTGGATCCAGCCTCCGGCACCTTTTATGGCGTCGAACCCTTGGCCAGTCAGCAGTTCGTGAAAATTTTTGCCTTGTGGAGTTACTCCAGCCGCAGCTTGAATTGTTTTTGCATAACCTAATGGTTCGACAAACCAGCGGATTTGAGGTTCGGTATCAGCAGCCGCTTGTTGGCAATGTTCCATGGCCGATTGATAGGCGGCGATGGCAGCGACATTGTCATCGCCTGGGTTTTTAAATCGATTGAGGATATCCTGCATCACCGCACGATGATCGGTGCTGACGATATGCTCTTCATGAATGCGATAGTAAACCATGTAAGTTTTATCCGCATTTTGTTCGGGGGTGATTGTATACATTATGACATCATTATCATCGATCTTGATTTCAGAACGTTCAGCACCATCTTCGACCAGCTGTTTGCCGATTCGATCGACAAGCTCTTGCGCTTGTTCTACTGCTCCGGTGGCATCAACGATAACGGCTACTGCGTACGGCTGTGCTTCATCATTGGGAGCTAGCACTGCGGAAGCGGCTTCCCCTGCGCCCAGGTCTTCAAGTCCTTCAAAACTGATGCCAAGCCTCGCGTGTGTCTGATCAAAACGTGCTTGAAGTTGTCGCATGAGATCATCTGCAAATGGCTTCACGACAGGGTCGTTCAGTAGTTGGTAGATCTGCGTTTTTTCAAATCGTTGTTGTAGGTCATCCAAGCTTGGAATGGACACAAAAGCTTTGGTTGTGTTGGGTAATAACTGGTCGGCGGTGGGTGCAGCCGTGCAGGTAGAAGTAGATAAAGTAAAGACAGCTAGCAATGTTAACAGCTTCAAGCAGATCGATTTTGCCACGGTGCAGTTCCCTCAGGTTTCGCGGTTTTTGACGCTTCTTCTTTGACCTGCCCGCAAATTTGTATTGGCAGTCAGAAGAGTTAGTCGTGTACTGTAGTATTGTAGATAAAAAGTGTTAGCGTTTTCCAAACAAATGCTATTTCCCTAAATCCGTTTTGGGTTTTGAACACAAATGTTGCTTAAACCCACGTTGGTGTAAGTATTCTCGTAACAATTTATTTATGAGTGTCAGTACCAACGTGACAAAACAAACGCTATCGCACTTCTTTGTTATCGGTAAAAAGCGATTTAAAGGTGAGTGGTGGTCAGATGGTTTGTATCAATGAAATGCGAATCAATTGGAGGGGACGTGCGATAAATGATAAATACTGCGCAGCTTAACATTTCTGTGGCCGAGTTAGCTCAATATACCACTGAAAACGGACGGCAGTGGTTAAAACACGGTTCCTAGGGGATTGTTCAATGTTTGTCGGGATTTGGTTTTAGGGTTTTACCTGCAAACGAGGCCGCAACTAATGGAAAGTCGGTATGTCAACTTGGAGGTTACCAATTTTTAGCCATTATCTAATAGGGTGGCTGCGGCTCTGGCAGTTATAGGGAGCAAATTGGCATTTTACACCGGCGGAATAATCTGCCACGACTTGCAAACCCGCTAAAAACCTGACAGCCTCTGGCGTGTCCCCCTGCTAGATTTTATTTGCAGATAGCGCGATAATTCGCCTTATGAGCACCTATCATTTGGAAACGTTGGTTCACGATCCCATTCATGGGTATATTCCGTATGTCGACTTAGGTGAAGGTGCGGAGGTCTGTGAACGAGACATATTACACCACCCTTGGGTACAGCGTTTGCGGCACATTCATCAACTTCAATCAGCATGGTGGGTTTATCCCTCAGCAGAGCATTCTCGTTACCCGCATGTCATCGGAGTTATGCATCTAGCGAGTCGGTGGATTGAGCATCTCTATCCGAGTTTAAAGTCGGTATGCCCGGACGTTCCCAGTCGGGGATATATTGAAACGTTAATGCGGATGGCGGGCTTATTGCACGACGTAGGTCACGGCCCGTTTGGCCATTTCTTTGATGAACATTTTTTGCACCAGTTCTCGCTAACCCACGAGTCACTTGGTGCTCACATCATCCGTGACCAACTTGGTGACTTACTCTCCCAACTACGGAGTAATCCCAACAGTCGCTTAGCGGATGGCGAGCAATTGGATGTTGAACAAATTGCTTGGATCATTCAACGGCCAATAAATTCTGATGATGATCAACAACCGAAGTGGCTGATTCTGTTGCGAAGTTTACTCAGCGGTATTTACACAATCGACAATATGGATTTTGTGTTAAGAGATGCCTACATGACTGGATACAGTCAGCGTAGTTACGACATGGACCGCTTAATGCGATATACATTTTTCAGTAACGAAGGGCTAACTCTGCACGAGCGCGGTATCCCGGCCTTATTGCGTTTCACGGCGGCGCGAGCAGAGCTGTTTTGCAATATTTATTACCACCGCCGGGTGCGTGCGATTGATTTAGCATTGAGCGATGTTTTTGAGGACTCGATTACAGAACTATTTCCTGGTGATCCACAACAGCACATGCAACAATATTTGCACTTTACGGATTCATCACTATTAGCGGAGGTCGCAACATGGTCGGCCTCCACAGGATCTCAGCAATCCCTCGGTCGCCGCTGGGATCAAATATTGCATTGTCGTATTGCCTGGGAGATGGCCTGTCAGCAGACGTTCAGCTTTGGTGAAAGTGCAAGTGAAGGGAGTAGTATTTTCTGCGATGCTCGTTATGTAGAATCAAAACTGCGAGATGCATTACCCGCCGATTTACACGACATCGAATTACGGGTTGATATTGCACGTTACTTGAATCGACCACATACGCCAGGGGAGTCGATTCCACAAAACTATTATATTGATCCTGCGAGCGATTGTATTCGCCCGCTCGTCACACATCCACTGGTTGGTCAGCAGGTGGTTGTGCAGCGCATTTGTCGAGTATTTACAAAGGACATGCAATATCGGTCAGCGATAACGGAAGCCCTAGAAAAACTTACGGGCCAAGGTGCCGATGATTTAACGAATATGTAAGTCCATGATCGTGTATGGACAGGCGCGACGGGTCCTGCGGTAGCGGAGTTACGATTATTTCAACAAGAAGTATTGAGCAATATAGCGAGATACCAACTAGGAGAGAGCAACAATGTTTTTAGGATTTGGCGAAGTGATGATGCGGATTGCGCCCGCGGATAAATTGCGATTGAGGCAGGTATTACCGGGCCGAGTCGAAATTACATGGGGAGGTGGCGAGGCGAATGTTTGTGCGTCACTGGCAATGCTTGGTAATGAAGTGCGTTACGCAACCGCTTTGCCAGAAAACGCCTTGGCAGACAGTTTGGTTGCTTCATTACGCGGGCTAGGTGTTGACACATCAGCGATATTGGTGCGACCTGGTCGTCTAGGAGTGTACTATGTTGAGTGCGGTGCCAATCAGCGCGGCTCAACAGTCTTATACGACCGTGCTCATAGTAGCGTCTCTTTGGCGGCGGCTGCCGAGTACGATTTTGCCAGCATGCTAGAGGGGGTGCACTGGTTGCATGTATCAGGAATCACCCCGGCAATAAGTGCCGAGGCTTGTGAGGCCAACTTGGCTTTGCTACAGGCGGCTCGCACAGCGGGCGTTAAAATATCGTGTGATTTGAATTATCGTGGAAAACTTTGGAAGTGGCATACGGAAAAAGCTGGCAAGGAGTTAGCACGTGAATGTATGGCCGAGGTGTTGCCATTGGTCGACTTGGTGATTGGCAACGAAGAAGATGCCGCAGATGTCTTGGATATTCATCCAGTCGGTACAGATGTTGCGGCTGGTGAACTTAATATTGCGGGGTATGAAAATGTCGCTCGGCAGATTGTTCAGCGGTATGACAATGTGAGCCGAGTTGCGATTACATTGCGGGAAAGTATAACAGCAGATCACAACAACTGGGGGGCGATGTTGTTGGATGTTGCCGAAGACCAAGTCTGCTTTTCACCGCTCGACGATATGCAACAATACTCACCTTTTCGCGTTGGTCACATTGTTGATCGAGTGGGCGGAGGTGATTCATTCGCAGCTGGATTGTTACATGCTTTGCATAGCGACAAAGTCCAAGAAACACAACAAATCATTGACTTTGCCGTTGCGGCGAGCTGTTTGAAACACTCAATAAAAGGTGATTTCAATTACATTACTGAGGCGGAGGTGCTTGCTTTGGCTGGAGGAAATGCCAGCGGCAGGGTACAACGGTAGTATAGCAATGAAATTGGTTGTCCTCGTTTCATCGCGGCCCTATTTTGATATTTGGTTGCGGTTCATTAGATAGTTAATTTAGTCTTACCTTGTTGGAGCTAGGCATGGCGCACGATCGTTATGAAAATCCTTTAATTAGTCGTTACGCATCAGTGGAAATGGCTGAGTTGTTTAGTCCCCAGCGCAAGTTTTCAACTTGGCGGCGGATTTGGATCGCCTTAGCTCAGGCACAACAAGAGCTCGGGTTGGGTGTTACAACTGAGCAGATCGCTCAACTGCAGGAGCATGTGGACAGCATTGATTTTGACACGGCCCGCCAATACGAAAAAAAATTGCGTCATGACGTGATGGCTCATGTCCACGCCTACGGAGATGTCTGCCCAGACGCTCGGCCTATCATCCACCTTGGAGCCACAAGTTGCTTCGTAACCGATAATACAGATTTAATTATTTTGCGAGAGGCGCTGGTCGCAGTGCGATCTCGCTTGGCCGCTGTGATTGACCAACTAGGCACTTTCGCCGCTAAAACACAGAATTTGGCAACGCTAGGTTTCACTCACTTGCAGCCCGCTCAACCAACGACGGTTGGCAAACGAGCTTGTTTGTGGGCCTATGATCTAGCCTTGGATTTGCAGGAAGTGGTACACCGTATTGAACAAATGCAAGCGCGCAGCACCAAAGGCACCACCGGTACTCAGGCTAGCTTCTTGAAGTTGCTGGATGGCGATCATGGTAAGGTTAAAGCACTGGAATCGAGTGTGGCAGAAAAACTCGGATTTACGACAAGCTATGCAGTTACCGGTCAAACGTACTCCAGAAAAGTTGATTCGCAAATCTTAGACGTTTTATCCGGTATTGCACAAAGCTCTCACAAGGCGGCCACTGATTTTCGTTTGCTTGCCAACCGTAAAGAATTAGAAGAGCCATTTGAGAAAGATCAGATCGGATCATCTGCGATGGCTTATAAACGCAATCCGATGCGTAGTGAACGAATCTGTTCGTTAGCGCGGTTTGTCATGAGCTTGCAATCGAGTGCTGCCAATACGATGGCCACTCAATGGATGGAACGTACACTGGATGACAGTGCAAACCGGCGTTTGGTTTTACCACAAGCATTTTTGGCGATCGATGCAGTTTTGATTCTCTATCAAAACATCACATCTGGTCTAGTGACTTATCCGCAGGTTATCGCCAAAAACCTGCTGGCAGAGCTGCCATTTATGGCTACAGAAAACATTCTAATGGCTGCCGTTGCCGCTGGTGGTGACCGGCAAGATTTACACGAGCGAATTCGGCAGCACAGTTTGGCTGCGGCGGATCGCGTTAAGCAACAGGGCGCAGCAAATGATTTAATGAGTCGACTGGCTGCGGACGATGCTTTCGCTAGTGTTGATCTTGACGCTATGATGGATGCTTCGCAGTTTGTGGGGCGGGCGCCTGAGCAGGTCGCTGAATTCATCGAGGACATAGTCGGGCCGGTTCGAGCTGAATATGTCGATGGCGCCGTGGCAGCGGAAGTCAACGTATAGTTGGTTCTATATTAGATCTTGCTTACGTCGTTGGCGCCGAGGCAATCGACTACACTTTTTACAGATGCCCGAGATGATGAGTCGATGACCAGAGACGCGAAAGTTTTGATCTTGGGCAACTTGATTTCGAAGGGCGCATAATTCTTCGCTTTGAAACTCGAACAACGTATCACAACGCGTGCAGTGTAAATGATCATGTTGAGGGTAGCCATAATCATGCTCGTATACCGCTCGGCCGTCTAATTCAAAACGCCGTAGGAGTCCGGCATCGACGAATTCAATGAGCGAACGGTAAATCGTGGGTCGGCTTACGTATCCTTTTTCACCCTTTGAGGGCAATTGGTCAATTAGCATGTCGGCGTCAAAGTGGTCGTGACTGGCATAAATCGTATCTAATATATAGCGTCGTTGTTGGGTATTGCGCATACCGCGACTTTGCAAGTACTCCTCAAACCGCCGCTCGGGCGTCAAAGAAACTTCGACACTTTTTAAGGTGAATTCTGGCTTCATAGAACTTTAGTGCGACTAGCCAATTTCATCGAGTAAACGGTCGACGGCAATATTCATTTTTTCTTCAGTTTCATATGCCCCTGAATCAATTGCTTCACGAATTTGGTTAACGCGATCGATACGGATTTCGGGTAACTCGTGTATCTGACTGACCAAGTCGGCTGCTTGACTGGCAATTTCCGCTTCAGGTGATATTTCTACCTGATCGGTCGGATTGGTGATGGCCGTAGATTGAGTGGCTTTAGCTGATTCAACTCGATTCGTAGGGCTAACACCTTGCGAACCATGGATACCATTTACTTGCATTACAATTTCACTTTCGACTACTTTTACTGTGCATTTATGAGGGAACTCAAAGCTGAAAGAGTATAAAGAATCATAGCACATTAAGCAAGTTGAATCGAAGTGTCCTGTGGCAAACTGTCAGAATAACCATTTTTTAGGGGTTATTAGCAAGTACTGGAAAAGTACCTATCTTACCGCATCGAATCAATTATCAACGAAATCGAAATCAAACTGAACTATTTCTTTTAATATGTCGTTGGAAATAATAGAGGTACAGAGGCAATCCCCTTTAGCAGACTTCGACCCGAGAGGGTTTACGGAGTCGCATTGTGAAAGGAGACGTGCGATGAATGATACAGAACTTAGAGTGGTACTGTATGAGGAATGTGGGCTCGGACGCATTACTGTCGAGATGGAGAGTTATTTCAACTTTAGTTTTGAAATGTCCGAAGCTCTCGAGAAGCTTGAACGCCGTTTTGCGTGTAAAGGTTCAGTTGCTGCCGCAACACGTATGACTGCGCATGAACGCGAGAAATTGTAAGACGGACCTTGGTGACTATTTTGACTCGAGTAACCAAGTGATGGCTGCCGAGCAACTTGACGTTGGTGCTGCGTTGAACGTAATAGCGTCTGCTGGTTTTTCGACTTGGTAAACCTGTGTCACAATCGGTGGGATCTTTTTTTCTCCGGTGATCCAAGTTACTTGAGGTGCTGCGATCGCTAGCATACCGGGCAGGTCATGATATCGTGCTCCACCAGGCAAGAAGTTTGGTGACTGTAGATCCGTCACATTTGCAAACCGAAAGCCGTTGGTGTTTGCAGCAAGGCGATCAATGGCATCCCCAGCTTGGGCGCGAGCTGCAATTGCTAAGGGCCCCGTCTTGTCCAACGCTAACAAATAAACGCTCGTTGGTTGCATGTCATGGTTTGTGACAAAGGAGACGGCCGTCAGGATGTCATGGACTCGTCGAGCAAATAAGCTGTAGTTGTAACCAAAGGTGAAAGCAGCAGCTTCTCGTGGATTGGCGACACTGCGAGTGCGGTGTGCTTCGGATTCATTTCCAGTGATCCACTCTGCTTGAAACAGCATATCTAATCCAACAACACAACAGCCTTTGCCGAGTAACGTTTGTACGTCGCTATTGGGGTTGCCGCTTTCGTCAAGCAAACCCAATTTACCGTGGTCGGTTAGCCACAGCACGACCTGTTTGTTCCAGTTGTCCGGATAAAGAAACAAGATTGAATTGGCGCTGCCGTTTTTTGAATTGGATAGGATCCCATTCATTTGCAGGTAGCCAGATTTTTGAGTTTCGTGTTGCTGGTCATAGGTAATGTCTGCACCGGGAGGTAAAGATTTACCGAGAACGATATCAATACCACCTCCAATAATTTCTTGGAATCGTTTGGTGTTACGACTGCCGTTGCCGAGCAATGCGTCGATTTGCTGTTGGCTTTGCTGTTCCCAATGGCGTAAGACTTTCTTTTCTAAAGCAACACCACCAGCTGGGCGAACATGCTCTGAATTGAACACGGTTAGCTGCTCGGCAGTTTGATACTTGTAATCGCGTTCTGGCGGTACTTGAGAAAAACCTAGTGCTAGATGTTGGTTAAACCATTGATACATCGCCCGGCGGCAGACGTAGTTGTAGTTGTGGGGAAAGTTCGTGTGCGCTTCTAGGTGTAGATGCTCGGGCTTGCCGAGCAATGTGAATAGTTTTTGAAGTTCTGGGTAGCCCTTGGTTTCCACTTCGACTGTCCAGTCATTGGCGGCGGTCAATCCTAGGGGCTTGGGGGCAAACAAGGCCGCAAAATCGATGTTGCCTTGACCGACGCGGAGTAAACAGGCGTTTTCACAGGTGCAACCGCCTTGCATTGCGGTTGAAACCATTACAGCGGGCATTGAAACCTTGACGCGTGGGTCGATTGCCGACAGGACAAAAGTTTGCGTTCCGCCACCACTGGCACCCGTCACAGCAATTCGCCGCGTGTCAACGTCGGGTAGCGTTAGTAGAAAGTCGAGTGACCGGATTGAATCCCAAGTTTGCAGTCCCATAATGTTCTGTAGATGAGATTCAGCTTGAGGGCTGAAGAATCCCCAGTCAGTCGGGTGGTTCATTTCTGGTCGTTGTTTGGCAAATCGGTGGGCCAGTTCATAAGTAATCTGTTGACTGTCAGCGTAGCCTATCATGTCGTAGGCAAAGACGATGCAACCGAGGCGTGCTAGATGGACGCAGCGTGCTTGAATCGGGTTGCGACCACCTTGTCCAAATTGTTCAGCACCCGAGGCTAGTTGATCTTTGAGCGTGCTGGCGGGAGCATCGTAAAAACGACCCTGAGGCCAATGACCGTGGGGGCATAGCACGGCTGGGAATTTGTCGGTACTACCTTTTGCGTGAAGCGGTCGGTATAGGCTACCAGTGACGTAAAATCCGGGCATGCTTTGAAAGTAAACTTTTTCTAGCGTATAGCCATCCATTTGTTGTTTTGAGTGAATGGTAGCTTGTAGCGGGGTTTTTTGGGGCATTGGCCAGAGACCTTGCGAAACAAGGATTTGTCGCAGCACGTGTTCACGGCGGATGTTCCACTCAGCAATATTGGTGGGACTCTGCATTGGGAAATAACCGTTGAGGTCACGCAGAGGTTGATGTCGAGTGTCAGTTGTGTTTTGTTGTGCTGATAAGTGAGATTGCACAAGACAGCAAGCGATGAGGGATAGGATGATATTGCGCATGGAGTATTCTCGGTGTATTGTTGGAGAGTGGTCAGTTTTGTTGTAGCGGGTATTCGATTATAGCCAAATCCGTGTCCACGAATGAAACGAATTAGCGCGAATTAGGCAATTCTCGTGGTGTGATGTAGTGTTGCAGAGTGCCTTGGCAATTCAGGTCGGTTGCTAACCAAGAATCGATGGGAAGTTCGATGACAGCGAGAGCACAGGTTGGCATGCTGTTATCGGTACCACACAATCCCCAGAGCAATCCTTCCATGCCGGGGTTATGAGCAATCACGAGGGAACATTTAGCAGAATCGTCGGCTTGCGATAACAATTCGACGACTGTTGTGGGAGGTGCTAAGTACAGGTGATCTGTAATCGTAATGTTTACGCCTAAATCGAGTGTTGTTTGTAGCCTGGCCAAGGTTTCTTGGGCCCGAGTTGCCGCAGAGCACAGTACCCAGTCGGGCTTGATCCCCTGCTCTGCTATCCAAGCACCGATGCGAGGAGCGTCACGAATTCCACGGGAGTTAAGTGGGCGTTGGAAATCGGATGATGCCGGATTATCCCAGCTAGATTTTGCGTGTCTCAATAAGATAACGGTTTTCATGATTTCATGCGTTGGTGGGGAACAAAAATGGCTGATTGAGTTTGTTGTACTTGTTTGGCAGAATCACACGCTTGTTGATATAAAAACTGTTGGCTGTGGTGTGGCGGTACCCCCTCGACAGAGATTCGTTGGTAGCTTCCAGTATTTTGCAATTCATGGCCTTTTTGGTTATCAGCCATGTTGGACCGCAGTGAATCGAGCAGAAACTCTTTGCCTGATTGCGAGTGCACCGGCACGAGTAGTTCGATTCGGCGATCTAGATTTCGAGGCATCCAGTCAGCGCTCGATATAAAGACACGCTGCTCACCAGCATGCACAAAATGCATGATACGGCTATGTTCCAAGAGCCGATCGATAATACTGATAACTCGAATGTTTTCACTTTGCCCAGCAACATTGGGTTGTAAGCAGCACACCCCACGCACATTCAGTTCGATTTTTACTCCAGCCTGCGATGCTTTATACAGTGCTTTGATTATCTGTGGGTCCACCAGTGAATTTAGTTTCGCAGTGATTCCAGATTCCCTTCCTTTAACAGCTTGTTGCGTTTCAAAAGCAATTAGATCTAGGATCCGCTGCCGCATTCCCAGTGGTGCCATGCAAAGGCTGTCGAGTCGTTGTGGTTGCGTACGACCGGTCACCGCATTGAAAAATGCGATTGCGTCGTTACCTAGTACGGGATCGCATGTGAACAAGCTAATGTCGGTATATAACCGCGCGGTTGCTTCGTTGTAATTCCCAGTACCAAAGTGCATGTAACGGCAGATTCCCTGTGGTTCACGACGAATGACAATCAGCGTCTTAGCGTGTGTCTTGAAGTTTCGTACTCCATAAATGACATGCACTCCGGCCTGCTCTAATCGCTGAGCTACGACAATATTACGTGCTTCATCAAAACGAGCTTTCAGCTCAATAATTACCGTGACGCTTTTTCCGTTTTCAGCGGCAGCAACCAGTGCGTCAATAATGGGACTCTGGCGACTGGTCCGATAAAGTGTTTGTTTGATGGCTAGCACGTGTGGGTCGGTTGCGGCAGTTTCTATGAACTCAATGACAGGGTCGAAGCTGTGAAACGGGTGCTGTAGAACGATATCATTTTGTTTGATTTGGTCGAAAATATTAACACTTGGGTCAATTTGTGGCGGTGTCACAGCGGGCCAAGGATCAATTTGGAGTTCTTCACATCCTCGCATTTCGGCAATCTGGAACCACGCTTTTAGATCTAGCGGTCCATCGCACGAATAGGTGAATCCTGCCGGGACGGCGAACAGTTGTTGTAATGATTCCAGCAGTTCTGGGCTACAACTAGCAGCAACTTCGAGTCGTACACATTCGCTCACTTTGCGTTCATCTAATACGTGTCCCATTTCTTCCATCAAGTCCGCTGCAACTTCTTCTTGCACTCGCATGTCCGCATTGCGTGTTATGCGAAAAGCAGCATAATCGACGATCTCTTCGTGGGGGAAATAGTTCTGGCAGAAAAATGCAACGACGTCTTCTACGAGGATGAATGCGTGGCGTTCTTCGGTGGAGACTGTAATAAATCTTGGTAGGGGCCCACCGATAGGCAGGACGGCAGTCCGAAACGACTGTTGTTCGTCGTCTTGTCGTATCCGCAGTGCTAGGTGAAGTTGCTGATTGCCGATCAAAGGTAGCTTGCCATCACTAGAGACGCTCAGCGGTGAAATTACCGAGAAAAGCTCTTCGTCAAAAAAGTCGCTTAGACGCTGGTGTTGTTCTTGAGATACCTCGTCGATCGTAAGTCGCTGGATGCCTTCGTTTTCCAACAGTGGGCATAACGAGTCATTAAAGCAAGCATATTGAGTGGCGAGCATTTCATGAGTTTGCTCACTAATCAAGTTCAGTTGTTGCTGGGGAGTTAGTTGGCAGGCATCTGGTTTAAGATGACCTTGAGCGATGCGAATGTTGAGGCCACCAACTCGGACCATGAAGAATTCATCTAAATTCGAAGCTGTGATCGCTAAGAACTTGACACGTTCCAGTAATGCGGTGGATTCGTCCAGTGCTTCACCGAGCACACGCTGATTGAACTGCAGCCAGCTTTGTTCGCGGTTAAACAAGCGGCTGTTTGGGAATTTAGAGTTGTTCATGTTATGGGATTGGTTGGTGGTAGTAATTAAAGAAACGGAAGCACTGCGGTAGTGCACTGTGTCGTGGCATGGCCGATTAAACTAGAACAGTTTTGTGGTGTGATTGCGTAGTAAAATCCGTAAGCCAAATACTTCTTCAAATAAACTACCGTTTTGTTTTAAAGTCAGTTGTTCGAGTGAGAGGTCAGTGGCATCGGGTGTAGAGACGACAAGTTGTTTTTCGTCCGTTTTGCAGTGGATTTGATGTATGACTTGATTGCGTGAAGCGTCGAGAGCAACGGCAATTCGCAAGATAGCGGCTAACTTGGAAACAGCGACTCGATTGTTGCGGTTTAAAGTGGAAAAGCCGTCGTGTTTTGGTTGCGGAGATGCTCGTCGATGGTAGCGAGCGATCAGGGCGATGAGCAATAGGTTTGTTTTTCCGAGTCCAAATAGCTCGCTGTTGTTGATCAGATACATTGTGTGCTTATGATAACCGCGATTGCTAATAAACATTCCAATTTCGTGTAAGTAAGCGGCAACACGCAAGAACGTTCCATAGCGTGGATCGAGATTATGTTGCGGTTGTAATTGGTCGAAGAGATCCGAGGCCAATGACGCAATGTGTACAGCATGTGCTTCGTCAAAATCAAAATGGCGTCCGAGATCGAGGACCGATCCAATAATTTGATTCTGAAATTCTCGACTCCATGCCTCCCCCAAGGCCATTTCTTGTAATAGCCCGTCTCGCAGGTTAGCTCCAGATACTTGAATTTGATGGATCTCCAGTTGTTTGGCGATTTCTACGTAGGCTAACAGGGCTGGTCCGAGAGTCTCTGCTTCTTGAAATGTAATATCGAGTGGGTATTGTTGGACTATTGTATCGAGCGGCATCGCCAGAATATTGTTTGTCAGCGTTTCTAGGGCGTCTCGATCGATCGTCGCGCCGATTTTACTATCCCAAGATCCGTTTATTTGGTTTGCCGCAAAACGGATATCTCCGCCGAGTGCGACAAGTTGCAGGGGGTGATCCGAGTTGATGTGGTCATGTAGTAGACCTGTAGTTCGTTTGATTTCCGCTTCCATCAAGTGACGACTCTGTGTTATGGGCGCTCCATAGGAATCCAACGTTTTACGCAGTCGCAAAGATCCTAGTTTGTAGGTATGCGCAAAATTGATCTGATTGTTACGGACGGCGAGTAATTCGGTACTACCGCCACCGACTTCACAGACGACGATCGTAGTGTCTGTGGACATCTGGGCAAGCTCATTGCAGATGCCAAGATACGTAATGCGATTAATTTCTGCTTCATCCATCGCAGCGACTTGGAGCTCCGTGGCGATGTAGATGCGATCGAGGAAAGCGAGTTGATTGGTCGCTTCGCGAACCGCACTGGTGGCGATTACGCGTAGCTGTTCAGGGGTCGTAATTTCATACTCAAGCAGCACTTGTTTATAGCTGAGTAGGACTTGGACGCAGGCTTCGATAGTTTGATGTCGGATTGAACCACGCGTGAATGTATCTTTGCCAAGGTTTACTGCTTGTGTGAGGCGGTCGAGGATCCGGATGGAACTGTCGGACCCGATTTCAGCGATGGCCATGCGGATAGAGGATGTGCCGATATCAATCACAGCAACTGGTTGATAAGTGATATCTGTTTGCATTATTTATTTGCCTCGTAGGCCCCCCAGATCGCGGCGCCTAAAACAGAGGCATCATCACCGAGCAGGGCCGGGCGCACCTCAAAGGAATCTCGCAAAATGGAAATAGAGCGATCACGAGCAGCTGATTGTGTTGTGGCGACCATCAGTTCGGGCATTGCTTCGACTAGGCCCCCGCCGAGAATTATCATATCCGGTGCAAACAGAGAGACCACACTAGCGATGGCTTGGCCCAGATACCCGCAGGCAGAACGGATAATATCCTCCACTGCCTGATCACCGTTGGCCACTGATTTGGATAGAACACCACTGCGTATTTTCCGTAAATCGGTGCCGACTGCTTCAAATAAATAAGGCGCTGCGCCGCGATAAGCTGCTTGAACCGCTTGGCTGGCAATCGCGAGACGACTGGCTACCGTTTCGAGACAGCCTCGTTGACCGCAGGGGCATGGAATTCCGTTAGGAACGACTTGGATGTGTCCGATTTCCATGGCGGTTTGTTGTTGCCCAGTAACGATCTGGCCGTTGAAAACGGCTCCTCCTCCGATGCCTGTCCCCGGAAATACACCGATCACGTTTTGAGCTCCTTGGGCAGCTCCCCGTTGGCTTTCACCGTATACCCCGGCATCGACGTCATTGAGCAAGTGGATGCAGCAGCTGAAGTGTTCGCGGAGAATTTTCACGAGTTCGACGTGTTGCCAGCCGAGGTTCACCGCTCCGAGTACCGTACCTGCTTGCATATTGACGGCTCCGGGGACACCGATACCGATTGATTTCAACTCTGAGGATGCGATGCCGGCAGTTGTACACGCGGCATTGATATTATCGATGATCCGAGTGATTACTGACTGGGTTCCCTCATGGCTGTTGGTGCGTATGCGATTGCGTCCGATGGGCTCGAGCGAGCTGTTATAGGCGACGGCGAGCATCTTAGTACCACCAAGATCAAATCCAAGATGGTAGTGGTCGGTATTGTTGAGATTGGTCATTTGGAGCGTTGTTGAAAATAAGCGATTGGTGTGTAGCTTGATTATACGATACCTGATGAACTTCTACCGCGAATGATTAACCAACCACATCCGTGTAATTTGTAAAAAATAGTGGTGAAAAAACCCCTCTGATCCAATACGTGATTGAACCAAAGGGGTTTGTATGGCAAATGGATATAACTAGTGTTTAGTTATTTTTCCATTCTTCACCAAGTGGTATACCATCTCGGCGGTCACCGAGGCGGTTATAGGTCACGTAGTCGATATTTTCGCTCAAGAATTGAACACTACCGTCTACAAGAACGAACTGTGCCCCACCTTTATGCTGAGATTTGAATCCCTGCGAGGTTGCCCAGTTGTTCCAGTGA
Organism: Planctomycetaceae bacterium; assembly: GCA_018660825.1. Classification (GTDB taxonomy): domain Bacteria; phylum Planctomycetota; class Planctomycetia; order Pirellulales; family Pirellulaceae; genus UBA721. The sequence continues at coordinate 35,612 of JABJJO010000141.1, forward strand.
GAGCACCCAGGATATTGAGCGTTAGGTCCTTTATTGAAGCCTGGTTCGCCAAGACCGTGACTTGGATAGTTGATAGGACCACCGGTGCCGATCCAAAGAGATTGGGCAGCGTGAGCGAATCCACCGGATTTAGCGAGTGATGTTTTCATGGGAAGAATTTCACCCATAGCGATCACTTGACTTTCACCATCAATAACATCGCGGAAACGAGCAGCCCACATACCACGAGCAAATACACCCGAGATACGATAGGCTCGTGCGTCATTACCGTGGTTGGCAGGTCCGGTTTTGAACAAGTTACCTGGATATTCTGGACACAGGTTTGCATTTGAGCTAATTCGTTGTGAACCGATGCTACAAGCGTAGTTATGCATCGTAGGCGCTGTGTTTTCAACATGTCCACCGTCACCAGTCCTGTCATTGTCCGCTGAAGGACAGATGAAGCTAGGAATAATGGCTGACCAAAAGAATCTAGTTTGAGGGGAAGAAGTATTGATCCGCTCAAAGTTGGCCGCCCAGTTTTGGCCGGTACCAGGAGCATTTTTACCAGTTAAACGGAAGTTTAATTGGTTATAAAGAGGATCCTGTTCCATGAATGGAAGAAGTTTCACCAATTGGCTACCATGACTGGTGTTTTCCCAAGTCAATCCGTTGTTGGACTGACGAGCCCAAAAATAGCTACCCTGACCAGGTAGTGAGTTATAGGTGTTGTGATAAGTACGCATCGCTAACCCAAGTTGTTTTAGGTTATTGCTGCATGACATTTTACGAGCCGCTTCGCGCGCCGCTGATACTGCTGGAAGTAAAAGTGCAACCAGAATACCAATGATAGCGATCACGACTAACAGTTCAACTAACGTAAAACCACGCTTAGATGACTGTAATGGTTTAGTCCGTGTCATTGATAAAAACTCCAAAAAAAGAATAAATAATGCCTAACAAATAGACAGTTCTAAGCTAACCCAGTAAGTAATGTATAAAGTCAGCTAATACTATTGTTCAGTGTACACAACTAACAACGTCTTTAGAAAGGAATATAATAAAAAATAATGAAAAATTCCGGTTATGCAGGTACGCGTTGGTCCCGCATTACATGCATGACGAAGCACTCGCCTTGGTAACCATTAGTCGTAAAAAACCCCTTTGGTTCAATATTTTATTGAACCAAAGGGGTATATAATTTAAATGGATATAACTAATGTTTAGTTATTCTTCCATTCTTCACCTAGTGGGTTACCGTCACGGCGATCGCCGAGTCGGTTGTAGGTCACATAGTCGATATTTTCGCTCAAGAATTGAACGCTACCGTCTACGAGGACGAACTGAGCTCCACCTTTATGGCGAGATTTAAATCCTTGCGAGGTTGACCAGTTCGTGTAGTGTGAACATCCATGAGGATTCAATGGCGGATTGTTATTGCCCCATGAAAATCCTGCTTCACCAAGACCAACAATTGGGAAGTTAACAGGCCCAACTGTAGCGAACCAAAGCGAGTTGCAGTGAGCCCATCCACGATCAGTGATGTGATCCGACTTACCAGGTAGTATTTCGCCCATGGCGATCACTTGGCTTTCACCATCGGTGACATCACGGAAACGAGCAGCCCACATACCACGAGCAAATGCGCCCGAGACTCGGTAAGCACGGCCTTCATTACCATGATTGGCAGGACCAGTCTGGAACATGTTACCAGGATAGTTAGGACACATGTTACTCCTAGAACTCACTCTTTGAGCGCCCATTGAGAACCCATAGGTACCCGTGGCTGGAGCCCAAAGGGGTTCGTTTCCTCGGCGACCGTATGGATCAACATCTGCTGAAGGGCAAATGAAGGTAGGGATCACTTCTGACCAAAAGTACCGACCTTTGGCGGATTGAGAAATCGTCGTACTTTCAAACGCGGACATCCATCTTGCACCATAACCAGCTTGACGCCGACCAATGGTTTGGAAGTTCAGCTGATTGTACAAAGGATCTTGTTCCACGAATGGGAGCAACTTTACCAATCCAGAACCATGACTTGTATTATGCCAAGTTTGACCATTGTTAGACTGACGAGTCCAAAAATAGCCGCCATTTGCTGGCATTGAATTGTAGGTGTTGTGATAAGTGCGTATCGCTAACCCGAGTTGCTTCAGGTTATTGCTACACGACATTTTTCGAGCTGCTTCACGTGCTGCTGAAACTGCTGGTAGTAGGAGAGCAACCAAAATACCGATGATTGCAATCACG
>JABJJO010000143.1 GCA_018660825.1 Planctomycetaceae bacterium
CATGACACGATCACTTTCATTTGGATGCAGGGCGAATCGGATGGAATGCGAGGTTTGGGGGCGGTTTACGAGGAAAGCTTCTTGCGGTTGTTGGGACGACTAAAAACTGACTTGCAGCGGAAAGAAATCGGTTTCGTGATTGGACGTATCAATGACTCACCGCTAAACGGACCGACGCCTGCGTTTTGGAAGCAGGTGCGTGATGCGCAGGTGAAATTGGCAAATGACGCCCCAAATGGCGATTGGATCGATACCGATGACTTCAGCAGTCCGGACGCCGGTGTGCACTTCCCGCGGGACAAATATCCTGCGCTGGGAGCACGTTTTGCGACCAAATGCATTGAATTGATCGGTAGAATAGAAGCTAAGTCGACGAAAGAACATTAAGGAGATTACTCATCAAAATGTATGCAAATTATATAACTAAAACTCGGCTCGTGATTTTCGCAGTCCTGACTGGATTGTGCAATATTTCGACCGCGCAACAAGACAAAGCTCCTGCGCTTACCGAACAGGGTAAAAAGATTAAAGTCCATTACGCCCAGATATTGGATTCGATACAAAATGAAGTCTCGGCGAAATTACCAAACTTAGACAATCAGAAAAAGGCGGCGTTCATCGACGCGAGAGCCAGACTCGCGGGCCTAACCACTCCCGGAGAAGGATCTGCACCAGAAGCCTATAAGGCTTACGAGACGATTAAGGCTGAGGCGGAGCGTCAATCACTCACCGCCGCTAGGGCCTTGTTCGCCGATGTAGATTCACTACTCGCTGACAGCGAGCTGGATTCAAAGTTCATGAAAGCGGCGATCATCCGGCATGGAACACCACGTGGCCTAGCCGAGTTCGCTCAACAAGGCGATACCGAAAGGGCCTTGTTACAGGAACTGTTCGCCGACGAAGAACTCATGCTACAAGTTCTCATTGCTGGGGGTGCCAACGGCGGAGAGTATGGAGAAGCAATGCAGACCTACGCGGCGATCCGCGCAGCAAGCACACGGGCCTGTAATCCGGGAATCCTCCAGCGACTAGCGTTGGGCACGGCACTTCATCAACCATGGCTAGAGGGCAAGGAAAAAGGAGGCGTTTACGGGATCGTATACACTGACCATCAAACGCCCGATGGCCAGGTCGCGCGTTATCTCCACTATGAAAAAGCCTATCTCGCTGGAGAACTTGACCCAGCCTTCAAAGACATGAATGCATGGGAATGCCGGTTCATCACTAGTGATCCTTACAGTAATCAGGAACTCGCTTGGACGCGAGAAATGCTACGCACCTATCGTCCCGACCATATCGCCAATGACGATCAGAAATGGCGGTACACGCGTTTCGTCAAAAGTGATGTCCCCTATCAAACTCCGAAATTCGACGATGCGCTGGGCACCAGAACTCAACAGATAGTCGCCTGTGGCGGCAAGTGCGGACCACGCGCGTTTTACGGACGAACACTGACTCGAGCTTTCGGAATTCCGGCTCGGCGATCCACTCAATCGGGCCACGCGGCTATGAGTCGTTGGACCTCCGATGGATGGGCCATCTGTTTTGGCGCCTGGTGGTCGTCGGCCTGGTGTGGGCCACAGGGCGGGATGGATTTTCTGCTGGATTCACAAGCACGGGAGCACGAAAACGCATATAGGCAAGTACTGCGAGCCAAGTGGATCGGCGATGTGTTGGGTGAAGAGGATGTCAGCATTCGCCAATATGGCAAAGGTGGTGGCTTCTGGGACGGTTTGGCCTTCTATAAGAAGCGGGCGATTGTTGATGACGCGAGAGTTGAAACAGTTGAGTTGGCCGGTGGAATGAAGCTTGGTGAGTCAGACGAATTACTCGGTGACGAGAAATCCGAAGCAATCAAGATCCCCGCAGAAGACAAGAAGATTGTCGTCGATCGAGACGGGATCATCACCGTCCCCGCGGTCGCTTGTACGTTCCCGCAAAACAACACTGATAAAATCGCGTTTCTGAATAGCTGGGGAGATGAAGGTATGCAACTCCACTACCAACGTCTAGGAACTCGACCGGAGATCCTGCGGTATGCTGTCCAAGTTCCCGTCACGGGAAAATATGAAATTACGGCAAAAGTCGCAACGGTTTCTGTTCAGCAGACGGTTATTCTCAGACTCAACCGGCGGACACTCGTCAATCTAACGCTGCCTTATACTAAAGGGCTGTGGAAACAAACCGACCCGCAAGTCATCGAACTACGCGCAGGCAGCAATTCAATTATGTTCACGCTTCGCGCTCCTAACCGTGGTGTCAGCATCAAAGAGTTTCAGCTAAAACCCATGAAATAACTCGTCGCAGAACGTGTTTTAGTCGTAGACGCAAATACGAGATGAAAGAACGACTCACCCATGAAAACTTACACCTCCATGCACGCCGAATTCCTGAATAGCGGCCTCGCAATCGTGTTTGTCGCCGTCAGTTTATGTGTCGGTCCGACTGCCGCTCAGGTGGGTGCCCAGATTTCCCCGAACGAAATTGCGGCGTTGGAAACGAAGCTTGGCCAATCAGTAAAGGCCGCCTCGTCCGCGCGCAAGAAGTTGGAACTCAACCGTGTACTCCGCGAGGGCGATGCGCTGCTTGCCGCACACAAGACCACGCCAAATCGCTATGAGGTGCTGGGCATTTTGTTCCGCGCACAACAAGCCTTGCTTGGACTGGAAAATTCGACGACCAACCGTGCACGCTTATTGGCCATCTGTCGTCAACTCGCTGCAGCACCCAATGAATACGCGGCCATTCGACTAGATGCCGACTTGTTGTTGTCACAGGTTGAGCAGGCGAAAAAGGGCGCGGATCTTCAAGCCAGGGCCAATGCGCTAAGGCCATTGATCTCCCGCTATCAGGGCACTCAGGTGGAAACCAAAGTCATTCGAATCGCCATGCTAATGGCATTAGAGTTTGGGGACGTTCGACTTGTTGGTCATTTGCAGCAGGTTATTGCTGAGCGTTGCCCAGGTGACCCAGAAATGATCAATTTTCAACGTGACAAATTGGGGGGACAGGTTTTCGGCGCGCCCTTTATCGGTCGTTTTGAACAGGCCGACGGGAAAGTTGTTCGATTCCCAATGGACACGCTCGGTACAACAACGGCGCTCTATTTCTGGTCCAAGGACGACGACGGAATGGCAGACCTTGAAGAACTGGCCGTTGCCTGGAAGAAGGTACCGCCCGCAGATTCCGTGCGAATGCGATTCGTTAGTATGAACCTAGATGGCCTGCCTGATGCAGGGGAGAGTATCCTCCGTGGTTTGGGGCTCGATTGGCCGGCACTCAAATTGCCGGGCGGGCGAGACCATTTGATTTATAAGACATATGCAAGGCGAGATCCAAGTATCATCACAGTGAGTCCTACGGGCTACGCTGCACTTTTCATGTCTGGTGGGCGGCGAAGCCGCGGCTATGAACGTAACCTGCAGTCGATGCTTGCCCGAGTGTGGACGAAGCCGCACTATACCGGCCAACTGCAATCGATGTTTACAGGTGAATGCCTGATTGTAAATCCTACAGGGGATTTTGATCCCGCTGCGCCGCCTGAATGGAGAGCGGTTGGCAGCAGTAAATCAGGACCGGTTGCTTCACTCACTAGAACTAATGCTTCCGTCCCCGCTGAGGTTTTGGCCTCAATTCAAGCATGTTTTATTCAGACGCCAATGCGCTATCGTGCACCACTGGATCAGGTGCGTCGTGGCTTTGAGAAAGCCGACGCGCTGTGTCGTCAGGCTATCGCTGAACACGCCGACGCTGACGACCTGTGGATCGTTCGCAATCGTCGCATTATCGCCCTACTAGGGTTATGGCAACTGACCTTGGATCAAGCTCACCTAGAAGCTGCCGTCGTAACGGCTGAAACTGCTCTTGCCGGGAGTTATCCACAAGGTACTGATGTCGTCGCGCGGTTTTGCCTAGCGAAATACGCGTTGCGTGCCACGAAGGCGGATCCGGCGTCGGTGATCAACCGCATGATTGAGCAAGCCGGTGAGGATCGGGCGTCGGGTAATGTACTCGCCGCCGCTGCAGTCCTGGCGTTGGATGTTGGCGATCGACTTTTGCACGAGCAATATCGTCGGGCTTTTCTTGATAAACACTCTGGTGACCCAGTGTTGTGGACTGCCACGTCATTCCTTCTAGATCGTTATCAACGGTATTGGCTGTACCATCCACCTTTCGTAGCCGGTTGGACGTACGGACGGCGTCAGGGACATTTCCTTGCGACCGGTCAGCCCGAAGACGCGACGCGTAGTCTGAATGCTGAGTTCAAGACACTCGATGGCAAGACCCTCCGAATTCCCGAGTCATCCGCTGGAAAGTGGACCGTTATATCATTTATCCAAGACGTGCAAAGCAGTGGCGTCATGCGTGGGAAGAGCGTCTATATCAAGACGCGTCCCTTTGACGACGTAAATTTATTCGTCGCAGTTCTCACCGACGACGTAGATGCCACGAAAGCTGTAGTGGAGGCGCGAAAGAACCCAGAGGATTATCCTATAGTACTCGTCCCCGGCGGGATGCAAAATTCGATCGTGCAGGAACTGGGGTTTCTTGAAGAGGATACACGACCCAATATTGTAATTCTTCGGCCCGATGGCAGTGTCGCCGCCGCGCTTTCAGGCATGACCATGAGCAGCCAACATGGCGATGTGGTCCAGAATGTGATTGAATGGCATGATGAGCAGGCCGTTGATGCTGCACTCGCTCGCAATGATCTCGACGAAGCCAAACGTTTAGCATTTGCATTCGCCCCAGTGGTAGATTCCGTGACGCCCGATAAGAAGCCAGCAAAAGCAATCTCAGTCCCGCACCTGCGCAGCCGCGCCAAGGTCTACTTGGCCATGCAGCAGTGGCAGGCCGCGTTCGACGATGCGGAGCAGGCGTATTTGGCGGTCAACATCAAAGCCGGATGGCTCAGTATGAGAACTGCCGAGTTAGACATGACCGAGAAATTAAAAGCGACTATTATCGCGGCTCGTGAACAGGCCGAATCGTCCGAATAGTAGACCTCCCTGCCAAATCCTGCCTGTCCGTGCCCTCGACTGCGATTGCAATCTGACTGATTACCATGCCGAACAGACACAGGCACAACTGGCATAGACGCTTATCTAAAATCATTGATTCGGTTCCATCGAATTGAGTGTTTTTTCACAGCCAGGATGCATCATTTTCATGGATCACAAATGCCGGACAAGTTTCCTCTCCTGCGGCGTGTTAACCATATCGACTACTCCTTCGCTTCGTGTATAATTCGCAGCACCTTTGTTGTTCAAAACAAACCGTATTGTCGAATACTCCGTACCAAGACCGTTTTCAGCCATGTTCCCAAACCTCAGATCCCTTTCCTTAGTCATCCTAATCGCAGTTGGGGTTCAGTATGCAGTGGCGAACGAGCCGCAAGTCAAATTGGATCTCGAGGAGTACGACACGGAATGTGGTATTGAGGTTTCCCAACATGACTCGCTGATCCACGTTACTTGGCCACTTGGAACAGATCGACGTGGACGACTAATTTTTGACCTTACGCCCAGTCATCCGCTGATTGCATTGGCTGCCGTTGCACCCACGTCACAGCCGTTACGTGTAATCGCCACAGGACTTGACCCTGTCTTGCTACTACGAGTTGGCACCCGCGATCTCGACAAACGCGACGGTTGGACGATCTTCTTTGATCGGATGCAAAACAAGCCAAGTGAAGTACATAGCGCCGTGATAGATCGCACCAGCGTCGTGGCGACGAGTAACGCTCGCCGTGCAACATTGACAATCGGCGACGTGTCCGCAGGGCCGTTTAAAGGTAAACTGCGTTGGACGTTTTACGCTAACACCCCGTTTGTGCTGCAAGAAGCGATTCTAGCGACTGAACGTGTACGCACGGCTTATTTGTATGACACAGGGCTCGTTTGCCAACAGAAGTTACCAACCAAAATGCAATGGACGGATTCTTCGGGATCCGTCGACGCAGATAATCCTGATGCGATCCAGCAAGCGAGACATCTGGCGGTCAAGGGCCGGGCCATCAGCGCCGAATTTGAATTCGGCTCGATCGCGTTATTTCCCCCGCCACATCGGTACTTCTATCCACTGGACTTCTCCGTCAATCTAAAAAACATCTGGATGGGCCCAATGTATAATGGGCAGACGCTGCCATTTGGCTTTGGTATTCGGCATGACCCGAGCGGCGACAACCGTTACGCACCTTGGATCAACGCGCCACCTAAAACGACACAGCACATGGGACTGTTCCTGCTCTTCAGCGATGCGTCTGCGGATCAATCACTACAGGACGTTTCCCGGCTGACTCGCAGCGAACGGTTTGCACCGCTCGCTGGCCATACGGTATTTTCCAGTCACTATCATGTTGAACATACGCGTGAGGTTCTCGCCGCGCAGGAAAATGAACCTGCCGATGATGACCAATTAGAAAAACTATCCTCCGGCGGAGAATACCGAATCCCGCAGCGGCTCAAGAATCCCGGTTTTGCACGAACCTTACGCGACCTGGGTGTCGATATCGTTCACCTAGCCGAATTTCATTCGGGTAAAACGCCGGGAATGACGCAACAGCAACGCGTCCGGCGTCTGGAACTACTGCACGCGGAATGCCTGCGTCTCAGCGATGATAAGTTTCTGATGTTACCGGGCGAGGAGCCGAATGTGCATTTTGGCGGCCATTGGATTAGCCTCTTTCCAAATCCAGTTAATTGGGTCCTCAACCGCCCCGAAGGAACGCCGTTTGTGGTGGACCACCCACGACTGGGTCGCGTTTATCATGTCGGCGGCAAGGCCGATGTATTACGGTTATTGCGAGCCGAAGGCGGTCTGGCATGGACAGCGCATGCCCGCATTAAGAGTTCGACTGGTTTTCCCGATCGTTACCGTGACGAGTTGTTTTTCCAATCAGACCGATTTCTAGGCGCTGCATGGAAAGCCATGCCTGCTGACCTTTCACAACCCAGACTAGGTTCGCGGGTACTCGACTTGTTGGACGACATGTCGAATTGGGGAGATCCCAAGTATGTGCTTGGTGAAGTCGACGTTTTTAAGATTGAACCAGATCATGAACTTTACGCTCATATGAACGTGAACTACCTTCGTCTGGAGAAGATCCCAAGGTTCGAGGACGGTTGGCAACCGGTATTGGACGCCTTGAGACGCGGCCAGTTTTTTGTGACGACTGGGGAGGTGTTGATACCCGAGTTCACCGTCAACGGTCGACAGTCCGGCGAGTTGGCGACTGTTCACAATAACGGGAAAGTTGAAGTCCGCGTTGATCTTCAATGGACGTTCCCACTTACCTACGCGGAGATCATTACTGGCGATGGTCACAATATAAAACGCCAGCGAATCGATTTGTCGGCCACGGAGTCCTTCGGCAAAAAGTCATTTAAGTTTAATGTCGACGTGTCGCAGGCACGTTGGCTTCGAATCGAAGTCTGGGATATCGCTACTAACGGCGCGTTCACGCAACCGGTCTGGCTAAAGTCCCGTTGAATTGGCCTCATTACCAAACACAGCGTGGGGCATGTATTTGGCTTCAAACACAGCATTATTTTTCAGCTGTTCTGACTGCTTGAGCGGCGATTCTTTTAAAGACGCCATAGGTGGGCGGATTGTAACCCCAACGCTGGATCATGAAGACGCCATAGGAGTCATTCGCGGGATCGATCCAGAAACCCGTCCCTGCGGCACCGCCCCAACTGTAAAAACCATCGGGCTTAACTTGACCGCCCAGACCATAGACTTTGCCAATACTCTTGAGGTGATTCTGGCTCATCAATTCAACCGTGGAAGCTTTAAGAATCCGTGCTCGACCGAGTTTACCTTTGTTCAAGAACATCTGACAGAATTTAGCGTAATCCGCGGTGGTTGAAACAAGCCCCTGACCTCCCATCATACGTGATGGTTCCTTAAGCAGTTCAGCGGATCTGTTCCAAGAGCGCAGCTCATTTGGCTGGGGCTTGGTGTATACAAGTGCGACCCGATCCAGATCGTCTGATTTACGAATCCAGAATTCCGTATCGTCCATCCCAAGGTTGTCAAAGAGGCGTTCACGCATGACGACGTCAAGTGTTTTACCTTCGATCGCTTCAATATAACGACCCAAAATATCAATCGAGTAACCGTATTGATAGCTTGTTCCAGGTTGAAACTTAAGTGGTTGTTTGGCGAGTGACTCAGAAAAGGCTTTTAGCGACGTGGTGGGTCCCACATCAACATTGGCTCTATCGTAAGAAAGACCCGATGAGTGTGTCATCAGATGACGCGCTGTCAGGGGCGTCGTAACGGGCACCTTTTTGCCGCCCTCAGTCACCGTCGCATTTTTCCATTCAGGACAAAAATTGGAGATCGGATCGTCTAGTTTAAACTTGCCCTCTTCCCAGAGTGACATGGCAGTGACAGCGACCATCGGCTTGGTCATGGAGTAGATCCGAAAGAGTGCGTCGCGGGTCATCGGTTTATCCGCTTTGATATTGCGATGACCAAAGGCTTCAAAGTAGCCGACTTTGCCATTGCGTCCGATCAGGCCGATAACACCAGCCACATGTTTGTCATCGATTTGCTTTTGCATGGCCGCATCCATGGCGGTGAGCGAATCCGCATTCAGTCCTGCGGCTTTAGCCGCTTTGTCATGCGACCGCGTCTGGGCTTGTAAGGCGGGAAGTGCCGCGAGTGAAACCAAAAGTACGAGCAGGGAGATGATTGGATGTTTTGACATAGGGCTCTACCGTTGCTTGGGGTGCGTGAGAAGCATTTAAAAATACTGCCTGTGATCCTAGTATTGATTTGTAATCATTGAGATAGGGATGAACTCCAATGTCCAGTACTTTGCGATTGGACTAAGTTCACTCCCTCATCATCTACTGGGCCCAATCCGGCTATGAGGGCAATGGCACTCGCCGGCACCTTGATAAATGTCATTTAAACTAGTAGTTTAGCTAGCGAACGGCTCATTGTTATTTACTCATTGATACTACTCTTCAGCGGAATCACCCATGGCCCAAGTCAACCGACGACATTTTTTACAATCAACCTCTACTCTGGCGGCCGCCGGCTCAATGGGGGTGTTTTCTAGTGGTTCAGTCATTCGCGCCGATACGCCCAATGAACGACCCAAGGTCGCTGTGATCGGTTGCGGCGGGCAGGGCACTGGTGATGGCCGCCGCGCCACCAACTACGGCGACATCGTTGCGGTCTGTGATGTCGATACCTCACACTCTGCCTACGCCAAGGCAGCTTACACCAGGCGGATGGCGACGCCGGGAAGAGACGTGAAAATTGACGTTTACGATGACTATCGGGCGATCATCGATCGCGCTGACATTGACGCCATCATCTGCGGTACGGTAGATCACTGGCACGTCAAGATCTCGGCGGAAGCCCTCAAATCAGGGAAAGACGTCTATTGCGAAAAGCCGCTCACACTGACTGTCGACGAAGGGCGGATCATTTCCAAGGTCGCCCAAGAGACAGACCGCATTCTTCAAGTAGGCACACAACAGCGTTCCGATCCACGATTTCTTCAGGCTGTCGCCATCGCGCACTCAGGGCGGCTGGGAAAAATCAAAAAGGTCACGGTTGGTCTTAACCACAATCCCTTCAGCAAACCGCTTCCGGCGGTCGCTCCCCCAAAGACGTTGAACTGGGAACGCTGGAAGGGCCCGACCGAAGACGTGCCGTATCGATTTCTCAAGAACGGCAAAGATGGACAGACGTTGGTGCGGACGCTCGGTGATGGCAGCATTGACGCATCGAACTGCCACAAGGAATTTCGTTGGTGGCTGCAGTACAGCGGCGGGAAAATGACGGACTGGGGCGCTCACCATGTTGATATTGCCCAATGGATCATCGACCAATGTGGACCGGGACAGGGTCCCACGACTATTAAACCAGTCATGGTAGAAGCGCGGGTTCCTTTCGATGACAACGGCAATCCGACGCTCGACGATCGTTACAACACACCGCACCGTTTTACTGTACAGGTCAACTATCCTAATGATGTGCTCATGGAAATCACAAGCGAGGGTCGCAATGGCATTCTGGTCGAGGGTACCCAGGGGAGGATCTTCGTCAATCGCGGGACGATCGCCGGCAAACCGATCGAGGAACTTGAGAACAATCCACTGCCAGGCGGATGGCTGGAAGACATGTACGGCGGGCCAGTCGTGGAACACGTCAACAACTTCTTTGACTGCATCGCCAGTCGCAAGAAACCGGCGTCGGACGTTTTAACTCATGTGGCTTCTATCAATACCTGTCATTTGAGCAACATTGCCATTCGTCTCAATCGTCAACTCCAATGGGATGCCATAACCCAGACAATCAAGGACGATGCTGTCGCCAATGCCATGTTGAAACGGGATTTCCGTAAGGGATACGAGATAGAGCTGTGAGCAGGCTCAGCTGAATCCGGCAAAAATCACTAAAAACTACGCTTCCAACAACAGTCAGGATGCACAACGCGTACTAGGACAATCAGGCCTATCCCGGCGTTTATCCGCAATCCTTGTTCGCTTTACAGGATATTGCGACTTTGCTATCATCGTTACTGATGGCCATATCAAACGACATTATGAAGCGGCGCACGCTCCTGCAGGGCGCAGGGGTGGCATTGTTGCTACCGCGACTGGAGAGCCTCGGCCAAGTCGACGACGCGCCCTCGCCACGACGGTTACTCACAATCGTTAATCACCTCAGCTTTTATCAACCCGAGTTGATTCCGAAGAAGAGCGGGGCGTTCGACCAACCGCCACCGCTGCTCGCTGAATTTTCCGATCACTTGGACCAACTGAAGGTGTTCAGTGGACTGGACAATCCCGCCGTGCAAAACGGTTTTGGACACACGCCCTGCGTCGGCATTTTATCCGGTTACTTCAACAAACTGCGTCGCAAGAACCGCATCTCCATCGACCAGGCGGTCGCTGGACTGGTAGGCAACGAGACACGCTTTCGTTCGTTGGTGTTTCAGGCGGGCGAAAACTTGAACTTCTCCCAGATCGCCTGGGACAAGCATGGACTGCCAGTTCATCAGATCGATTCACCACGCAAGATTTTTAATCTACTTTTTCAAGTAGACGAAAATGCAAAGTCGCAGCAGCAGGTCCTTGCTGAGGATCGTAGCATTCTTGACGCCGTGTTTCGCCAGGCCAAGTCCATGGAGAAACGGCTCAATGCCACTGACCGCACCAAGATCGATGAATACCTCAACTCCGTGCGAGAGGTGGAGCAGACCGTGAAACGACGGGCCTACTGGGCCGACCGCTCTAAGCCGCAGGTCAACTACGACCTCGAAGAATTCGACCGCAATTCGGTCGACGACTACGTGGGCACCCTGTTGGATCTGGCCGTACTGGCATTAGAAAC
>JABJJO010000138.1 GCA_018660825.1 Planctomycetaceae bacterium
CGGCGACGTTGAGCGCGTAGCCGTCATTGGGTGCTCTCATTGCATTAAAGTTGTTTTCGCCCTGAGGGGGTCTGGGATCGCGTGGTCTGGGGAGCAGGGCATCGCCAATTTTCCCCGGATGACCGTGGAAGACTTTACCTCCACTAGAGACACGGTAACCATTTTCTATGAAAAACTGCTGCATGCTGGGCGATGTGATTTTGGTTTCGTTGGGGCTCTTGGCGTTGAAGTAGGTACCGGTCTTGAACGGATAGATACCGTAATTGAAGCTAGTCCGCGAGGGGCGGCACTGGGGTGAGTTACAGTAGGCCTGCGTGAAGAGCATGCCGCCGGCGGCGAGGGCATCGATGTTCGGGGACTTGGCGTCGGGATGGCCGCCGAGGCAACCCAGCCAGTCATTCAGATCGTCTACGACGATAAAAACAATGTCCGGGTGTGCTCCTTGGACAGGCTGGCAAGCAAACACCATACAAGCAGTCAATGTCAGTAAAAACTTACGTAGGTTGATGTTCATCGGCTGCCCTATCATTTGGTTATTGTTTTGAGTTGTTGGATAAGAAAAATGACCAGGCACGGAGTAGCCAAACCGATTAGCGGGACTTGACGTCAGGCTGTGGCAATCCCCCAGAGGCTTGCGTCACCTTAATATCATCGATCTCTATGCCTTTGTCGCCCCCCTTCTGCATCCATAGTAGCTTGCGCTTGGCGGCATTGAAACAGTCCTCTATTACTGTCTTACTCCAGGTCTCTCCATCCACGGAAATGGTCACCGTGTCGCCTTGGAACACGAGCTTCAATTGCCGCCACACATTGGCGGAAAGATCGACATCTTCCTGGGGTAGCTTCTTGTTCAATCGGTATGCGCCACTGACTTTGTCTGCCGGACGGTCACCGTTTTGACGGTCGGGATGATTCGGATCTAAGGAATGCGCGTCAATTTGTAGTTGGACACCAGTGCGATTCAGTTTGACACGTAGCATATGATCGATGCTGCCGAAACCGTCGTCCCCATCGACGAAAAACCAGACCATGCCTCCGTTCTCTAGATGACGGTAACGGAAAGAGACTTCCAGATCCTTTCCCGCTACGTTCAGATACACCATCGGTGGATATTTTCCACCACTTTCGCCGCGCGTCCAAAGTACGCCGTTGCGAACCTGAGTGTTCTTGTTTGGAATTTGGGTCTGAAAACGGTCGGGGTCGAACTCATCAAAAGTCTCGCTGAACTCCAAGGGAGCTTGTACGAGTTGCTTTGGACGGGAAGGCGTGGCGACCTCCTTATTCTTTGTTTCACTTGGAATAACAGGGCCATCGAAATCCCATCGCTGCGCCTGAGGGGTCTTTCCGTCACTCGGCCCGATTTCAATCCAATCGATTTCCAGGGATTGTTTGTGAGCGGGTGTAAACAGTCGTACGTGGACCACCCGGTCTTGGGTGGCAAGTGGCACGCTTAGCGTTTGCCAGTCCCCGCCGGTGACATCAAATGATTTGCTCTGCCCCGTCTTTGGAAAGAGTTCTTGATCTTCGGTTCGCCACTGTAGTCGGGACGTGCAATCCATGCTTGTTCGGAGACGAAGCTTGACTACCGCGGGACCTCTGGTCCGTACTTTGGCGTTAGTAAGTAAAGGGGAACGGCCAATTGCGGATATTCGTAACGAACCGGATTGGACAGAGATATCTCCCCCCTTGGCGATCCACCCTAGCATTGATTTGTTATTGACGGTCTTCAAGGGCTTGGCAGCGCCGGTATTCTGTTGCGGTTTGTTCGCTGATGGTGGCATTTTCAAACCGCCCGCTTGCACACCAATCTGAGTCGGATCGAACGTTTTTGGATCGAATTTCGGATTAGGCAGGGGAACGACGACTTTCGCTTCGGCGATATAGTCTTCAATCAACTTGTCGAGCGTTTTGACCTTGTCTGGGTGATCCGCCACGAGGTTGTTGTCTTCACCGATGTCCTCACGAAGATTGTACAGCCGGTAATCATGATTTCCGGCTTCACCATAGTAAAATGTGCGAATCAGTTTCCAGTCTCCGTAATGCACGGCGATAGATGGCGGTAGCCACTGTGGCGTATTTCCATGACCCGGTACGAGCGTGAACATCGGTTCCCGTACCATCTTTTCGCCGCGGAGAGCAGAACCGAAATCGATTCCGTCAATCTGGTGGTCCTGGGGATGATCCACGTTCAACATGTGGAGAATGGTTGGGTACAGATCGGTTGATTGAATCCGTACTTCGCTCCGCGATCCGGACTTGGTAACGCCCGGCCAGACAACGACCGCTGGAACGCGAATACCGCCTTCATGGATGCCCCCCTTGCCGCCACGCAAAGGGTGGTTGCTGGTGATTGCCGTGATGTATCTCTCGCCTGAGGCACTGGTTTCTTCTAGACCACAGTGAACGTTACCGCCGTTGTCCGAGTAAAAAATAATCACAGTTTCGTCTGCAATTCCTTCGTCGTCGAGGGTAGCGAGCAGGCTGCCGACCGCGTCGTCGAGTGAATGTATCATGGCCGCGTAGGTCGGCGATTGTTGGGCAGCGCCGCGTTTGATCTTGTGGCGGTAACGATCGATCAACTCCGGCTTAGCGCCGAAGGGCGCGTGTACGGAGAATTGCCAGTAATTCATGAAAAACGGTTTGGTGCGATCGCGATTCTTCAACCACGCGACGGCCTCGTCCGCCATGCGGTCTTCTATGTGTTCGCCGGGGGCGTGCTCTTTTAGGGTCGGATAATTCCAGGGTGCGAGGTAACCGGATTTGGGCCCGGGACCGTGCCAGTGCGGAATGTCGACGTCGAACCCCAGTTCCAGCGGAGTATGAGGTTCCATCCCCAGATGCCATTTGCCGAAGTGTGCGGTTGCATAACCTGCGTTTTTCAACAGTTGAGCAAGGGTTGGAATTGAGGGATCTAGTCGCGTTGCCGATCTGACATTGGCACTCTTTTGATGCGGTGGTCCGCTTGTATTTGCGATTGGTTTAAAGCGAACGTCTGGCAAATGCCCAGCCGGCGCCGTCATACCGTGCCGCGCGGGGTTTTGTCCGCTAATGATGCTGGCACGCGTCGGCGAACAGATCGGACTGGCAGCGTATGCGTTGGAAAACGTCATGCCGCGCGCTGCCAATCGCTCGATATTGGGCGTCTCGTAGAGCGACGTTTTTCCGTAAAGCGTAGTGTCGGCCCAGCCAAGATCATCCGCTAAGATGAGGATGATATTCTTGCGAGGCTCGGCAGCAGTTACACTTGCTGTCAAGCAGAGCAAGCAAAGCACGCAAAGGAGAATTCTATTCATGTATGACTGATCCAAAAATATTCTGTGTGGACGGCTATAATTATTGTTGGTTGGAGCTTTGCTTGTCCGCTTGTGTTTTTTGTTTTGCAGGTTTCTCAGTTCCCCCGATATCCTTCATGGGCGGGCCTACGTCGGCGATTAGCTGATCGCAGCGGGCACGCATCCGCTTCAATGCGGATGCGTGTGTTTCGTTCAGCGCAAGGTTGGTGAGTTGATCGGGATCGTTCTTTAGGTCGTGGAGAAATTCAAACGGAGGTTTGTCCGGTCCATCGACGAAATAGCGAGCGTAGACCCAATCGGTATCGCGGACGCCTTCCCAACGAGGGATGGTTCGAGCAACGGCAAGGAATTCACAAAGAAAATCGGTTCGCCAATCAACCACCTTGGCGCCTCGGATCAACGGAACCAGACTGCGACCGGTATGAGCAGCGGGAGCGCGGAGACCTGCTAGACGGATCATGGTCGAGGCAAGATCGCTGTTAAGCGCGATTTCCGATATCACACGTCCGCTTTTCGATTTTGGTAGACGGGGGTCGTAGACGATGAGTGGGACGCGGAGGGATTGTTCGTAGTGCGTCCACTTGCCTGCGAATCCGCGGTCACCGAGGTAGTAGCCGTTGTCGGCAGTGTAGATGATGACGGTGTTGTCGGCGAGACCCTGTTCTTTCAGTTGAGCGACGAGACGTCCCACGACGTGGTCAATTCCGCTGAGCATGCGGAAGTAGGCTCGCATGTTCGTCTGGTATTTCTCGGGGGTGTCCCACCGCCAAAAGTAACGTTCTCGATTGATCGATTGCTTAAGAAAATCGGGTTGTGACTCATAGATGGCGGGATCGTTGAGTGCAGGAAGCGGCATTTGCTGATCCTTGTACATCCCATCCGTCACTTTGGGCCAGGGGTAGTGACCACTGCCCGGCCGTTTGTCGCGGTCCTCGGCATGGGTGGCGTTGAAGCTGAGCTGCAGGCAGAACGGCTGTTCCGCAGGTTGCTCTTTGAGAAACTCGATTCCCCAGTCGCCTAGAATTTGTGTTTCGTGACGTTCACTACCGTCGTCCTGCTGTTTGAAATATGGATTTCTCCCCAACTTGCGGCGGACGTCGAACATCACCGTGGATGATTCCTGCGAAATATTGACGTGCTCTTTACCCAGGTGTCCGGTTCGATAACCCGCCTTTTTCAGAACGGCGAAGTAGGACGATTTGCACAACTCCGGATTAAGCGGCCCCGGCGTGACTCGGTAGAGATGTTTGCGTTCGTAGCACCCAGTAAATAGGCAGGAGCGACCGACCCAGCAGGTGGACGTTGTCACAAAGGCATTTTTAAATCGCACGCCTTTGGTGGCGAGACGATCAATGTTTGGCGTCTTCACAATCGGGTGACCGGCACAGCCCAGTGTGTGATTTCGCTGGTCGTCGGCGTATAGCAGCAGAATGTTTGGTCGGGATTCGACTTTCGTAGAAGCGGCGGTCGTCTCTTTGGGTTTTTGGGCAGGCTTGGGAGCCGCCGGCGAAAATTTATCGACTTGGCGTTCGCTAGGAACATACCACTTCTCTAGAAGGAAGCGAAGTTCTTTCACGAGTGCTGGGTTCTTGCTAGCGAGGTTTACCTTCTCAGCGGGATCATCTTTCAGATCGAAGAGCTGGGGTTCACCGCGTTGAGGAGGAAACCTCATCTTGCCCGGCGCCCCGTCGTAGGTCAGCAGAAGCTTGTCGTGTCCACGAATGACCCAGCGATAAAGGAGCGATGCGTGTGGGTTCTCGATGTCAGCGATGTCGTGCGCGAACGATTCACCGAACAGCGTGTCGCGTTCGATGGCATCCCCTGTCTTGAGCTGTGGTAACAGATCGAGTCCTGGAAAGTCGCGCGGTGCTTTGACGCCGGCTGCCGCGAGGATCGTCGGGACAATGTCGATTGACGAACAGAGCTCGACACGGTCGGCGGCCGGAATTATTCCCGGCCAACGAAACATAATCGGTGTCCGCGTTCCGCCTTCGTAGGGACTGCGTTTGGATTGCGGGGCGTAGCCACCGTTTTCAGTCTGAATCCATCCATTATCCGTTACGTAAATCACCAGCGTGTTTTCGTCGACGCCGGACTTGTCGATGTGCTTTAATAATGCGCCACAAGTTTCGTCAAACCATTCGCACATTGCGTAATATTTTGCGATCCGATCAGGTACTCCTTTAGCTTGATATTTCTCGAAAAGACGAGCCGGGGGATTGTGGGGCGTATGAGGTAGAAACGGCGCGTACCAAACAAAAAACGGATTATCGGCAGCCACAGAACGATCGATGAAATCGAGAACCGGCTCCATCCCATCACGACCGATTTTTAGTCCTGCATCGCCATGCCGTCCCCGTGGATTTGGAAACCCCTGACTCATCCCCGCGGTGAATCCGCCGCGTTCGAAGGAACCTTCCCACCACTTGCCACTTTGGTGGCTGACGTAACCCTGTTTTGCCAACCATTGGGGAAGGGCACCGGTTCTGTCGATGTGGGAAATGAGAAGTTCCCTAATGTTCTTACCAGAGTTGTCGGCGTGGAGCTTGTTGGCGGCTGTGTTCGCCGGATCGTTTCCTGTGGTTCTGTTTTGATGTGAATAGAGGCCGGTGACCAGTGTCATCAGGGCGGGCCGGCACAACGCGGTGGGGACATAACCCCGCCGAAACAAGGCGCTTTCCTGAGCGAGCTGGTCGAGATGTGGCGTTTCGATCGCTGGGTGATCCATAAATCCATAGTCGGTGTAGCTCTGGTCATCGGAAATAATAAGGACGATATTTGGAGGTGCCGATTCGGCGTGGGCGATGGCGGTTGCCAATACCAGAAGAAGCGGAAATAGGCAGCGGAGGATTTTCAACTTGTCTGTCATAGCGAGATCTCAGAAAGTAATTACTTGTCGTCAGTTTCATGCGGCGGCAGCTGTCGCATGACAATCCTTCATCATAGGCGATACAGGCTGTGTGGTAAAATGGGAGATGGACGTCATCGGTTTGCTTCTGGCTTATGGGCCATGTATAAGATAGCTTGTGTATCCCTCTATTGTTTATTCCGCGAGAACACTTGGCGGTCACAAATTTTTTTTTTGGAAGAAGCTATGAAAAATATATTCACCGCTGGCGTGATGGTCGCTCTGTCGTTTCAGATAGTCCTAATTGGCGAGGGTACCGAGCCGTCGGATAAACCCAACGTGCTGATGATCTGCATAGACGATCTCAACGACTGGGTTGGATTCCTCGGAGGCCACCCTGATGCGATCACTCCGCATATGGATGCGCTGGCAAAACGTAGCCGAAAATTCACCAACGCCCATTGTAATGTTCCCGTCTGCTCGGCCTCACGAGCGAGTGTGATGTCCGGAGTCGCGGCAACAACGCACGGTAGTTATGAACTCGGACCCAAATACGAAGAGTTGCCAGCGCTGTCCTACGTTCCCACGATTCAGCGATACTTTAAGGACAATGGTTATTACACCCTTGCAGGGGGCAAGGTGCTGCACCACGGTTTTAATGGAAGGTTAGCCGCTGGAATTGACCGGTCTCTCGGGCGAAAGCGAAGTCCTAGACCCCCCAAACCGCTGAACCGCCCCTCCAGTTGGAGCGGTGCTTGGGATTGGGGAGCCTATCCGGAGAAGGACGCGGAAATGGCGGACTTCCAACTGGCCAATAGCGCGGCGCAAGCGCTGCAAGAGGATTTTGATCAGCCGTTTTTCATGACTGTTGGCTTCTTTCGCCCACATGTTCCTCTCTTTGTTCCGCCCCGATGGTTTGAACTCTACGATGCAGACACTTTGACTCTGCCACGAAGCCCAAAGTCAGACCTCAACGATATTCCGAAGAATTTCCTCGGCATCAATGATTATGCTGCCGCGCCGACCCATGCCCAGGTAGTTCAACACGGTAAGCAGCGGGGCCTGACGCACGCCTATTTGGCATCGATTAGTTTTGTCGATCATTGCGTCGGCATCGTTGTGGATGCTTTAAAATCCAGTTCGCATGCCGAGAATACCATAATCGTTTTGTGGAGCGATCATGGATTCCATCTCGGCGAAAAACAACATTGGGCCAAACGCTCACTGTGGCAAGAATCCACGCGGGTTCCGCTGCTGATTGCCGGACGGGGTATCAAGTCCGGGGAGCCATGTCCGCAACCAGCCAGCCTGATCGACATCTACCCAACGCTTGTCGAACTGTGCAAGCTGCCGACGAATCCCCATCTGGAAGGCCTTTCGCTGGTCCCCCAACTCAGCGATCCGATGACCCGCAGAGACCGACCGGCGATCACGTCCTCGTATTTTGGCAATCATTCTATCCGTTCGCGAGATTGGCGGTTGATTTCGTATCGCGATGGAGCCCAGGAGCTCTATGATCATCGAAGCGACCCAGATGAATTCCATAATCTAGCGGACGATCCCACTCACCAGAAAATCTTGCATCAGCTCACCCGCTGGTTACCCGAACACCCCGCAGCAGAATTCAAAACCAAATCCGAGCGTGCCCGAGTGCGCGGGAAGTGAGGCCACCATTGCTTGGGTTAACCAAAAAACTGCCCATCCCGCCATGGAAATGTTAGCATGAATCGCAAAAAGGAAATATCGTTATCCATTCCTTGGTGGAACATTATCCGAGGCTCCTTTGTGGCGGGTGCGCAATTTACGTTCCTTGGGAGTTTCGGGATCGTCGGCCTGACGATAGCGCATGGCTGGGAGGCCTTGGGGGTTTTGCTATACCTTCCCGCGTTCATTGCATTTTTCGCCGTCCTTATTCTACTTTGCATTTCTGTAGTAATTTGTACTCATTCTTTCCAGTGGGCTCGACGTGTTGTCTGTCTGTTGACGTATGTTTTTGCGGCGATTGCTTTTGGACCGATGATTTTACTGCCCCATTTTGTGCTGGGGATATTTCTCATTGTCGGGGCATCCAGTGCCAAATGGGACGGCGGGATTTTCGCGCTAATTCTTTGTTCGGTTTTATTATTAATTCCGACCATTTACTGGTCCCGCGCCTTGTCTCGATTTGAGAAAGAAAACAAATGGCTAAGCGGGATTTGGGGTTTCGCTAACAAGTATGTCAAAAATAATAGGGGCGCCAAAAAAAGGCTTAAGAAGCTAATAGACGACTTCTCCACACCACCACCGCTAATTCCCGAGGGCATCAAAAGGCGTTTTCGGCGGTCTTGATTACTTCAGCTCGTTCTTAAGGTTGGTTAAATGACATTCGGAGCGACCATCATGAACTGCAGCAGTCTCGGTCTATCCGAGATGCGGTCAGTCTCGCAAGTACGCCGTCAGGATCTCCGCGAGGATATCTCGCAAGAGATGACCGTCCTCTGCCGTTTTGTTAAGAATTGTCTCGACAGTCTTCGCGTCATGAATGTTTGCGTTCCGGCCGATAGCAAAGGCGATCAAATTGAGTGTGAAAGACCGTGCCATTGTCCGGCCAGATTTCTCCAGACGCTTGCTCAATTGGTGTTTGGCCTCAAGATTCGGCTCGCCGATCATGCGACCGATCGTGTCGTAATCGTTCACTGCAAACGCGATTGGGTCCAGTTTCTGGTGGCAACCGGTGCAGGCCTTGTTAACTGAATGAACTTTGACACGAGCTTCGAACGTCGCCGTTTTGGACGATGCGGTAAATTGGTCTGCGTTGATGTCTCCTGGCGGATCGGACAGGCGATGCCCGAATGCGTTCTCAACTACCCACGCGGCGCGGCTGAAAGGCCTGGGGTCCACGCCATCGGATCGAGCGACAAAGAAGTTCGCCTGATGCAGTAAGCCGCCTTGATCCGGAGTCCTGACGATTGCAGGAACATACCGGTCAAGTCCCTCCGCGTTCATCCCATAGAAACTCGCCATCGGGGCGGCCAGCATGCGATAATCTGAGTCAACCAACTCCAGAACCGAACGATTTTGATCGAACATGTGTTTGAGGTAGTACTGAGTCTCTGTCGCGTATGGCAGGTTCAAGTCCAGCACGTCGAATCGCGTTTCATCCAGAACCGTACGATTTTCCAGCCAGTACTTGCTGAAAAGTTCGAGAAAGTCCTCAAAGCTAGGATCTTTCAGAATGAGGCTGACGATATCATTCGCACTTAATGTTCCGCCGCGAAACTTCTGATAGTTCGTTTTGAATGACTCACTCGGATGCTTCTTGAGGAAGGCATACGAAACGAATCGAGCCGAGGCCACTGGATCCTTGGGATCGTAGCGCACGTAGAGCTGCGACGGTGACATAGCGATCCACTTCAGTGCTTGCGTGTAACGTTGCTCTGGCGTGAACGAAGAATCGAGTCGGTTCTGGATGGATGCCAACTCTGCCGCGGCGTTGCCAAGAGAAAGTTCGACTGGAAGTTCTCTAAGCTTCTCCTCAAGGTGTTTCGGCGAATCATCGGCGGCGATCTGATAGGCGCTGTTTCTTGTGATCGGACCGTTGAGGCGCTCGAGAATGATTTTGCTCGAGATGCGGATACATGGAAGCGCGTATTTGTCGGGATCGATTTCCGTACCGGTCTGGCCATACAGATTCAGTCGATTAAGGCGCGAGCTCCAGGGGCCGTTGACGAAATCCATTTCGATCTGCGTCGGAATTGTCAGTTCGAAGTCGCAGGTGTATGTTTTTTCGACTTCGTCTTCAATCTCGAAATAGTGGATGACTTTTCCGGCGAGTGAGTGAGCCGCCACGCCGCCACGTGGACTTCGGTTGATGCCTCCATGCCGAATCGCCAGTCCTGCTTTCGCCCCAAGTAACTCACGGAACGAGCCGAGGTCCGTAGGCTTGTCTTTCTTCGTGGTCGCTGCCACTTTCGCCACTAGGTCTCGGTTCAAAGAGTTGGCCGTGAAGGTCAGTCGATAACGGCCGATCGGCAAGTTTGTACGGTATTGCTTTGCCGTAAGCCTCAGCGATCCCCTCATCCGCAAATCAACTTCGTCGATGTTTTTCGTAGCCTGAATCCGATCCATGTGTTCCTTTGCCGCCTTTGCGTTAATCGCTTTTAGGCGGTTGCGCTCGTCGTTGTCGGCAACCTCCTTGATCCTCTCGGGATCGATCGGAAACTTCACCTTTTCCAGATAGGCCAGATACGTGAGCCCAGTGAATTGCTCGGTCGTTCGGGTCATGAGAAACCGCAGTTCGAACCGCTTCTGGTCCTTGTCTTTTTTACTGACCACGGCGATACGCTGGAACCCGTTGGCCACGGCGTGATCGAGCGTGAGGTCGAGGCCTGACTCAATTTCGCGGAGGTAGGCGGCCGACATTAGGCTCGGCGAATTAATTGTCGGATAGGCCGAGTCGATGTTTTCCAGAAAAAAAAGGCTCTGGAATGGATCGTAAATCTCGCGGTCGAAGCCGAACACTTTCGCGTACGTGTTGGCGATTTCGAAGGGTGTCAACAATCGCTCTTGAATTTCGCCCCGATCCAGTTTGGCAAAAACCGCGTCGATGGCTGTTATGCGCTCGAGGTCGGTGAGTTTGTACTTGCTGTCCGAGGGGGGCATTTCTTTATCCCGTAACTTCTCAAGGACCGCCACCCAATCGTGCGTGTGACGTTCTTGAATGCCGTCTTTCAACAACGGCGTGATGTCGAAGCTACCTTGGATCGTTTTCTTGCCGTCCGTGACTCCACCGTGACAGACAATACAATTCTGTCGCAACGAAGCCGTGTCGTCGGCCGACATGGTCGAAGTGATCGCAGTGGCCGACAGCAATACGGCAGCAAAAGTAATGGGTTTCAATATGAGGTCCTTTCACGTCGACAAGCAAGGCCCGATCAGGTCAGGATCTTGTCTAGGTTGCCTTCGTGTCCGGAGAATTCATTCAGATCAATGCCCATCTGGTGCAGGATCGAGACGTAAAGTTGACTGAGCGTGTGTTGCAGCGGGCCGTCGGGGTTGGACGGGTTTCTACACTCGACCAGTCCCTGGTGGTCGAAGCCGCCGCCAGCCAACAGGGTCGGCAGGTATTCGCGGCTGTGGCCGCCAGGGCTCGAAAAAGCTCCCATGAACAACACGATGGTGTCGTCCAAAAGCTGGTCTTTCTTCAGGTCAGTTAGAAAATCTGACAGGCAGCCGAGGAAGTGCTGTTCCAGCATGAGCATTTCGCCAAAGATCGACTTTTCCAGGTGGGCGCGGTGCCCCAGGGCGTGATACCCGTACCCGACCCCATAATCGGTCTTGTCTACAAACGGCGGCGATGCCACAAAGACCTGACCGCGGCGGTACTTGATACCAAGCCGGATCAGTTCCAGGTGCTGCTGGAACGGATCGAGCACACCTCTGCCGTGGTGATCGGTCAGGTGAAGTTTTGTGTCGAACTCGACCTTCGGAACCGGCTTCTTCGCCCACTCTAGGTCGGTTGCTAGGGTCCGCTCGTGCTCCTCGAACGAAGCGACGTACGCTGCGCGGTTTTGCTGCGGCAGCGACTGACGCATCGTTCCAATTGACTTTAACTTCTGTTCGATCACGTCAGTAGGTGTCTCCCCAAAAAGATGGTCGAATATCTTCTCCGGCCCCAACTCGTGCAGCGTCGGAACCGCGCGGCTATTCTTGTTCCAGACAATGGTCTTGTTGCCCATGTGGACGCTTTTGTACCGCGTCAACTGCTGCAGATGCTCACACGCGAGCTGATCGAGGCTGATATAGGGACCATTGGTTTGGTCTTTGTTACAGGTCAGAATCCCACGACCACCATTGTGGCCACGGATAATCTCAGGCTGCATGATTCCCTTGAACACGGTAAGGTCGCCATGATGATCCTGTAGCTGCGCTAGGAGCGGAGAACTGTTAAGGTCATCGGCCGGTGGGTTAAAGGTGTGTTGGTTGTAGCCCAACATGTTGACAATGATGACTAGGTTTTTCGCCGAGGTAACAGGCTCGGTGCGAGACGAAGTTGCCGTGGACGCGGCCGCCGTCGACTCAGCGAAATTTCCGTCCGTGAGAAGGCTCAATGGTTGTAGCCCGGCAAGTGTACCAACACCGGCTAAACACTTAAGAAGACCTCGTCGTTTCATTTGATTATGCATGGCATCAGATTTCGGATGTGTGGTATTATGTCTGTTGATTATATCGGAGAACATGGTGTTTAATATGGTGATTTTTCAGAGAAGGCAATATCCGCTATGCGTCTCGTTTCCTTATCACTGGCTTTCATTCTTTTGTCGGGTTTACTGTCGGCTCAAGAACAACTCCGCTCAGTCGCGGATGCAGCCACTACGCGTGAAACAAAAGTCGTCGCGCATCGCGGCTTGATTCTCGATGCTCCGGAAAATACGATCGCCAGTTTTCGTGCATGTCTTGAATTGGGTTTCGGATTTGAATTTGATGTGCAACGCACGAAAGATGGTCACCTAGTCTGCCTGCACGATCAGAGTGTTGATCGAACCACCGATGCCAAGGGGGCGATCGCCCAGTTGAATCGTTATCAAACTGTTGGCTTCGATGCCGGCAGTTGGTTTTCTCCGAGGTTTAAAGGACAGATTATTCCTGGGATTGACGATGTATTTCAATTAATCGCCAGTTACCCTAAGTCTAAAGCGATCTTTGCTGTTGATATCAAACTGGACGACAAGCAGGTTGAAGCCGATCTGGTGAAATTGGCGAACCAATACAAAATACTCCATCGATTACTTTTTATTGGTAACACAATACACGATCCGGGAGTTCGAAAACGCTTGTTAGCCGTCGACGCAAATGTCAATTTAACGCATGTTGCCCATGACTCAAAAGAACTGATCGAATCCATTTCCAATCCAAACACGAATTGGGTTTACGTGCGATATCTGCCATCGACAGCTGAGGTCCGGAAAATCCATGCCGCCGGCAAGCGGGTTTTCATTGCTGGTAAAACGGTGTCCGGTCTAGAAAGAGACCATTGGCAAACGTGCATAGATATGGGTGTTGATGCGATCCTTACGGATTATTCGATCGAATTGGGACGCCAGTTGCGACAATAGCTGGGCCGCTACTGTAACCCAAATGAATTTCAATACTAGCTGCCGTCGAGGTTTTTCTCGATTTGGATTTTGGATGGCGCAGGTGAAGGGCAACCATTGGGAGGCACCGGGACTTTCGCCGTCCAGAGGATTGCATTAAGCATGATCGTGCGGAAACCATCGTCCCGCCAACTGTCGTGATTGTGAGCGCCAGTAAATCCGAATCCACGTCCTCCGTCTGGTCGTTGATAGGCCCAAGCAACATGTTGCTTTTCCCCGGCGGCTACTGCTTTGCGAACCGTGGGATTGCCACTGCGTGCGCCATCCGGGCGGCGTAACGTTTCCGGTGGCGGGAGATCTGAAAGGATAGGCGTAACGCCCTTCATGTCTTTGGTAAAACGCATGTGGTAATACCATTCGTCATTCGCTTGGAACGGTTTCACGCCGTTGCAGATCGGATGGTCAGGGAAATGTTTGAAGTCCGGTGTCCAATGTGGGTTGACCGACCAATCAAGATCACAAAATCCGCCCATCCATTTGAGAAACATTTCACCAGGTTTACCTTTTTCCGCTTCCGTGGCCCAGTGGATCATGACGACGCCGGTTCCCTTATCCATCAGTTTGTCAAATTCGTCCAGATGAGGATTTAACAGATGCCCTCGATGCCCTGTGCAGAAGATTACGACGGTGGCCGCCCCCTGCAGAATCGTCTTATCTTTTGGATAGCCGTAGTAGGGAACAACAACGGCGTTGACGGGGAGTCCCGAGCGGTTGAGCGCTTCGGCCAGAATCATATTACCGGCACGGTGTTCATGATGCATGCGGCCATGACTGGGTGTCCCGGATAAAAATACGACCTTCGGATTTTCTTTACCCATCACAACAGAGGTGACCAAGAGAATTGCCAAACAACAGAGGCTTAAAACATAATGTTTCATTCTTAACTCCTTACGCGGAAGAGCGTTTTCAGAATACGGTTTCTCAATTAGTCGCTGACAATCTGGATGGTGTGCCAATAAGCCCATTCATTCTTCCAGTCGTTCGCCCGGTTTTCAAGCGAAAGGTCAATTTTATGTCCCGCGAAACGGGACAGATCTACGGTCACCTCTAGCCACTCTTTGTCGACTTCCGAGGAACGCACGATTTGTTGTTTAAGAACTTCCTTGCCCGCTAGGACCCTGAGTTGCCAGTCGCCGTGTGGATGGTGACTGACGCTTATCTTTAATTCCGTTTTTGCGTCGGTTGGGACATCCACCGTTCGGGAAAGAACGCAGGGTGTTTCACGATTTAAGGGATGCGTCTGAACGGCTGTACGATTGCGGAATACAGTATGGTAGACCACTCCGCGTTCCCCGACATTTTTCACTTTGAAACCCGCGGCAACCCGCTGGATGGTTTGGTTCTGTTCACTAGCGGTTTGTTGTTTAGGTGGGTTCTGGTTTCCAGCATCCGCTTCGCCAAGCAATCGGCGGGCAACAAATCCGGCTAGTTTTGGGTACTTCCCACCAACGGCCAACTGGAGTGCCTGCTGCGAGTGTTTTGGTACCATCGGCTCTAATCCAAACCAAACCATACGTGGTAAATTCGGATCTTCAATATCTTCTTCATGGCCGGCAAGTCCTGTCAGAATCGGCCAGCGATTTTCGAAAGGTAGTCGTTGGGCAATGGAAGCCAGATACAAACGTACGATTGCCGAGGAATCCTCGACGGCCATGCCGTGCAGTTGTTTTAACACGGCAGTCGACAGAACTGGCTTGTCTGTTTTCTCCGCTACTTGAAATGCATTCACACTGCTATCTTCGCCCAGTAATTGAATGGCCCAGGCACGGATATATGCATCGGAATGTTTCAGGTTATTCAGAAGTTGCTCCGAATCTAATCCGCCGGTTACATGCAATGCCCAAAATGCCCGCAGTCGTTTGGGAGACGTTGTCGCTGAGTCAAATTGCTTTCGTAGTAATAAATGGACCCGCTTTTTATCCAATTGACCTGCTGCGGCCCGCGACTGCAGCAGCACCCGCGCCTGTCGAACATACCAATCATTGGAATGCGTCTGCATGGCAACAAGCTCTGCGTCAGTGAGCGATCTCAGATTGGGCGCCGCAACGGCCTCAGCATCGCTCGGTGTGATGCGATAAATGCGACCACTGTTAGGGAAGTTGATCGTATTGCCACAGACATCGGTGTCATGCCAGTCCAGTATGTAGACACCCCCTTCCGGACCAACCTCAATACTGAATCCGACCCATGCCAGATCATTGGTAGGCATAAAATCATCCCCATGTTTTCCGATGAAGCTACTTCCATTGGGAACCAACACATCGGTCAACACGGCATGTTCGTGAATGTTACACATGAACAAACGATTACGATATTGCTTGGGAAAAGCATCCGCCAGATAAATTCTGGCACCCCCATGGGCTGACAGGTGTGTATGGTCTCGTATCGTCTTGATGTCATCATAAATATGCGGATTCACATGGGGACGACTTTGCTTATGATAGACTCCACCCTGGACCACATGGAATAGATGAGGAATTACGCAGCAGGTTGCAAATCCCTGCCCATGATCGTCAAAATCAAATCCCCACGGATTCGACAGTCCGCGGGCGAAAACCTCAAACTTTTTCCGCGTGGGGTGATAACGCCAAATTCCGCCGTCGATGAATTGTCGGGCTGAGTCGTCTTCGTTTGGTTTGGCAACTTGGGATTGAGTAAACACACCATGGCATCCATAAAGCCATCCATCCGGCCCCCAATTGAAACTGTTTAACGTCTCGTGTCGATCGTTGATTCCCCAGCCGTTGAGCAGGACCTCAGGAGGACCATCCGGCAGATCGTCCCCGTTGCGATCCGGGATGAACGACAGATTGGGTGGCGAACCAACGAAAACCCCCCCGAAGCCCAACGCAATCCCCGAGGTGAAAGTTAACTTATCGGTAAAGGTTTTTTTCTTGTCGAAGACGCCGTCGCGATTAGTATCTTCCAGGATTTGAATTCTAGTCACTTTCTCGTCGGTATGTTCTCTCCGCGTCCGGTAGTTGTAATTTTCAACCACCCAGATACGGCCACGGTCATCGAAGCAAAATGCGATGGGCTCACCGATGTCCGGTTCAGCCGCAAAAATTGAAACATCAAAACCAGCGGGGATGGCCATTTTGTTTACTGCTTCAGCAGGCTTAAGAAACGGCGCGTTGCTGGTCTTGTGTTGTTTTTTAGGGAGCTGGTTTTTTGGTTGTTGAGCGGTCACCAGCCACGGTCGGATCGCTACAGCACCGAGGATGATTAGACAGATGATCGCCAGCGGAGAAGTTGTCCGCTGAAGCCGTCTGTGGGGATCGTAAGTTTTAGAGCGTTCTATTTTCTGTTGTTGGTTCATTGTGCCAACTCCACCTGTTCGGTTGTTTGTAAATACTTGATAAGGTTCATGACTTCCTGTGGCTTCAGTTTATCTAACTGACCGTCGGGCATCATGGACTTGGATGATATTTTTCGAGCTTCAATATCACTCTTGAGGATAACCACGGTAGGTTGCTGAACCGTTTTTAAAATGATCCGTTGGGCATTCTCTTCGGCAATGACACCGTTGAGGACGCGGCCGTCGACCGTTTGAATGATGACCATTTTATATCCCAAGGGAACATCGTAACTCGGATCAATGCTGTTTAACAGGATATAGTCCAGATTAGCTCTATTGGAACCGGTCAGATTGGGGCCGATTTTCCCGCCCGCATCATACAATACGTGACACGCTGCACAGGTCTCTTTGAAAATGAGACGGCCCTTGGCCGCATCCGCCTTGGCAAAAGCGTTGGAAGTCAATAATGCCTTGTATTTGTTGATTTGTTGGGTGCGGTCTACGGATATCTGCCGAACATCCCCATAAACCTTAATAAACGACTCGCCCAGAATCACGCTGAGCGACCGAGCGACGTGCGATGGAATATCATCTTGTGAAATCTGTTCCGCGATGATTGCTGCCAATAGCGATTCTGCATATTTTCGTCGAGTCGCTAGTGTTTCAATGATTGCCTGGCGGTGTTGCAACGTCCATTGCATGTAACGTCGCAACAATATCTCAGGTGCACGCTCATTTTGGATAGCCGCATAACCTCGGATCGCATCCAGGCGCAATTCCGGCTCATCCAACAGTTGTTCCAGCAATGCTGAAACGCTTTTGTTTTTCTGGCTTAGCAGCGAATGCAATGCACGGCGTCGAACATCGAGCTGACTGGAGCGATCCTGCACGGTTGCCAGTGCCCGTTGCATAGCGGCTTCATCGCCAAAGATCTGCGACAGTCGTGATACCAGTTCACGCACCTTTGCGTTATCGCTTTTAGCAAGTTTAGCCCCGACTTGGTTCCAAGCAGCGGGGGCAGGAATATCCCGTCGGCCGTCGAGTCCTTTTAACATTCCCTGAAGTAAAACGGTCTGAACGGCGGGATCATCGATTGCATCGAGAGTCCTGACCAGCAAAGCCAGCGATTCCTGTTCGTCTACCGCATTTAACTGGTTGGGCGCACAGACAATCGAACTAGTGATGAGTATCAGGTAGATAAACGAACGTCGCATTTTGTCATGTTTACGCTAAGTGTCTTTGCAATGGGCACAACCATTACATCACGGTAGGCCATCGATATTTTACCAGATTCCATTCACCTCATGGGCTTGCCCAGTGGTGCTACTAGGGCGCTGCCCAACGGAAACTCTCGCCCTCGATGACGAGATTCCTGCGCGCGTTGAGCTTGGTTGCTGGTTGAGCAAATGTTGTTGGGGCCACTGCACGCATTTCCGCTTTGAGTCCTTCATATTCCGGTCGGGATGCTAGGTTCGTCCATTCGTTGGGATCGTCCTGTACGTTATAGAGTTCTTCACCATCTTCTGCATAACGGATGTAACGCCAGTTGCGATTAATGATGGCATATTCGCGGGGATTCATATGGGGTAGAAAAACGTTGCGGTCTTTGGCTAACGCAGGTTTGGCAAGTGTTGTGGCAATGGATTCTCCTTCTAGCTTCTGATGCGTTTGCGGCAGACCGCACATTTCGACCAGGGTAGGGTACATATCGATCAAGCTGACCGTAACATCCGTCTGGCTTCCTTTTGCGATGCCGGGACCAGACCAGATGAAAGGTACATTGGATGTTCTTTCCCAAAGCGTATGTTTCCCCCAATCTCCTTTTTCGCCGTGGTGATAGCCATGGTCGCTCCAGAGGACGACGATCGTATTGTTCTTGTGGGGACCCGCTTGCAGTGCATCGAGTACTCGGCCCATCATCGCATCCGCGTAACTCATGCTGGCAAGGTATCCATGAATGGCATCTTCAATCGCATCGAGATCTTCAAGTTTCTGATGGATTCGCGACCGTGCTGTTTTGATCTTTTTTATTTTTGGCGGCAAGTCATCTAGGTCATCAGCTTTGTAGGGGGGATGCTCAATATCATTTATGTCGTACAGGTCGAAGTATTTCTGAGGGCAATAATTAGGAAAATGCGGAGCGTAAATTCCGACCGCTAGAAAAAAGGGTTTGTCCCGTTGCTGTTGTAACTTCTCGACGGCCCAGTTAATCCGCTTCGTATCGGCCATTTCTTCTTCCCGTTCATTGGGAATTGCACCCCATTCCAAAAATAAACCGCCGGTAATCTCTCGTCCACGATTGTAGATACTGTTGGGAAAGGGCGTGGGAAACGGAGTTTCCTCGCTCCATGAATTCAAAGGCCAGCCGCTTTCCCGTTGACTTTGATTGCGGAGAAAGTATTCAGTCCACCCCCGTTGATCGATTGCACCGGCAGGGTGATGAAAGAGCTTTCCCGCGCCAAAAGTTTCATAACCTGCCTTGGCGAAGGTGAGCTGCAGTGGTTCGATTTGTGGATGGTCATAAAAATAGGTGGCCGTTCTATAACAGCCGGTCGTGGAGGCGAACTGACCCGAGAAAACAGCAGCCCGCGAGGGTGCGCAGAATACACCGGCTGTGTGCGCATTGGTGAAGTTGACTCCGCGAGCGGCGAGTTGGTCAATGTTCGGAGTGATCGCGTGCGGCGTCGTTTTCAAGCAGCCGAGCCAGTCATTCATATCATCAACCGCTAGGAATAAAACATTAGGAGTGTCAGCTCTCCCAGTCAAGGCTATTGCTAACAACAGTAAGAATGAAAAACTAAATAGTTGAGATTTCATAATTCTCCTTGGGATGTATAGGCAAAAGCGGTGGCGTCTCTCTAAGTCTGACTCGCGACTCTATTTCGCTCGTGAGAGCAACACTTTAGCTCTTTTGGCAACTTCCTCGTTCGTGGTGACGGTGATAACCTTCGTCATCGCACTCGAGACCGATTGCGGATCGTTATTAACGATTCGGTCCGCAATCGCCACAGCCGCTTTGCTTGCTTCTTCACTGAGTGACGGGTTTGCTAGGTGGGGCACGACCATTCTCAGACCTTGTACGGAAGGGAACCGTGTAAGCGTATTGAGAATCAGCTTGCGTTCTTCATCTCGGGTCGCGGCTGCAAACGCCAATTTGCTCATTTGAAAACGCTGTGCTGGTCTCAGTCCAAATTGTCTAATGATGCGGATATAGCCTCGCAGACAGCGGACGCGGTAAGCTGAATTTCCCGATTTAGCCAGTTCCAGAAGCACCGGTGCGGCATCCGGTGTCAGCCATCTGCCGAGCGCTTGCGTTGCCGCATTGGCCGTTGCGTCGTCGTTACTCTCCGCGGCCGCCTGTGCGCCAGCCAGCGCCTGTTGGCCACCTATGTAGATGAGTAGATCCATGAGTTCGGTTTGAGCAGCAGGTGTTGCGTCGGTCATTCGATCCAATAGAATTTGAGACGCGGTATCTTGGTCGCCCATGCGCTGACAGGCTTTACGCAGGGCTTCCTTCATAGGCTTGGCGGACGGTGATGAACCGATGGCGAGCATTTGGTCGACCAATTGTGGAAAGTCCTTGAGTCCGACCGTCATGCCCAAACCGTCGATAGCGGAGTTTCGCAATTCCACATCCTCGGAGGTGACGTATTTCAGCAGTAACGGGATCACACGGGTAATCCCCCGTCGGCCGGCGACATCTACTAGGACCAGACGTTCTCGTCCGCTGCTGTTTTGTAGTCTATTTGCCAGTTGGGTATCGACATCATCACCCTTAAGTTCAGCTAGACTGTCGCTCGCGATGACCGTCAAAGCTTTGTCGTTGGAGGTAGCTGCCTTGAGCAGTGTGGGTACCGCGGAACCATCTCCTAACGTACCGAGGACTTGTAGGGCGGCAACTTTCATACGGGCATCGTTGGAGTCAGTCGCTTTGATTGCCAGGGGTAACGCCAATACGTCGCCGCGATTCCCGAGCACATACATCAGTAGAACTTGGCGTGTGGGTGGCATCGCCTCCAGTTGTTTCAGGAGTTGACCGGTTGTCTCGGCGTCTGTCAAATGTTGCGCGAGTTCCAGTCCAATACGGAATAAAGCTGGATCTTGGTCTTGTAGGTAGGAATTCATTAGTTCGTTAACGTTCTGTGAACCTGCTCGGATTTCGCCAAGTCGTGACGCCACATTAATGTGTTTTGGGAGATCAGCCTTCCGCAAGGCCGTCAAAATTCGCAAAGCTGCGGCGTTCTTTCCGCCCACCAGTAGTTGATCTGCGGCTGTCAGGCAGGCGTCTGCTGCTGTCACCCGTAGCGCCGGTTTCTGCGATAACGCCTGCTCAACGGCGTTAATCGACTCTGCAGTGGCAAGCATACCCAATGCGGAAAGCGCGGCAGCTGCAACCTCGATGTTATCCCCCGCCGCCAGCAGAAGCAAAGAGGGGACAGATTGGGTATCTTTACGAGTGGCGATGGAGTTGATCACCCCAACAAGCTGCCGTCCTTTCAATTCGCTTAACGACCCCCGAAATACCTTATCGACTTCCGGGCTGGGATTCGCTTCCAAAGCGAAACGTGCGTAATGAGACAAGACTGGATCCGCCAGAAACTGTGCTATCACAGGCACCGACTTGGACGTACCAATAATGGCCAATCGCTGGCAAGCTTTCGCTTTAGCAAACAACTCGGCATCGGAATTCAGAATAACAAGCAATTGCGATTCGTTACCCTCGGCGGGTAGCGGTTGCTGGGCTCGTGCCGCAACCGGCAACAACAGAGCAACGACGAGGACGGTGGTGGAACAAATGGTGCGAAGAATTTTCATGAGCGATTTTCTCCCCGGAAAGTAAATCCGGTATCGGTTAATATAAGCTTGCATGTTGTGAGATGTTGTAATAGCGATATGTAATTAAACGTGCCACGGTTCACGCATGGCACGTGAACGCATGCGGTTGGCTTCTTCGTCGCCAGCGAATTCTTCCTTGATGGGATCGAATGTCAGTTTACGCCCCAGTTGCCAAGCAATGTAGGCAGCGTGGCAGACGACGTGCGACTGAGCCACAACCGCAGCGTTGGCGTTGGTCAATGCGCGGGTCTTCACACAATCCAGAAAGTTTCGAATGTGGGTCGTTGGATCCGTCCCTGCACGATGAAAGACTGATTGTTGAGTGCGGAGGGATTGCGGCTCAAGAATGAAGTTCCCAGAATCTCCGGTTTCGATCCAGCCCTCGTCGCCTTCGTAACGGACGCTACATGTTCCCATTCCCATCCAGCCTTCGCTCCGCATCACCAGTTTCAGACCGTCGGCGTAATAGCATTCCACGCCATCGGCATTGGGGACGTATTCGACTGGGGCGGTATCGTCGCGGCCGGCTGCCCATTGACACAGGTCCACCGTGTGCGATCCCCATTCGAGAATTCCACCACCATGAAAATCAAAATGTCCCCGCCAGCGTCCCCGTACGTATGCGGAGTTATAGGGTCGCCAGGGACAGGCACCGAGCCATCGATCCCAGTCACAAACGTCCTTGGCGGGCTCCGGCTCCGCGGGTAGCCAATGATGATTTGTGCCAGGTGGTCGGGTGTTGGCATGAATGGTATGTAGTTTTCCCAGTTTGCCGTCGCGTACTAGATTCTTGGCAAATTCAAAGTTCCCAATCGTCCGTCGTTGAGTTCCCGCTTGATAAACACGACCGTACTTGCGATAGGCGTTGGCCAATGCGCGGCTTTCAGCGATCGTCAGCGAACACGGTTTTTCACAGTATACATCCTTGCCAGCTTTGGCGGCCAGAATCGATGCCATCGTGTGCCAGCGATCACCGGTTGCGATCAGCAGTGAATCGATGTCCTCCCGCGCTAGAATCTCAAACATATCTGAATACAATACGCAGTCTTTGTTTCCGTACGTACCATCGACCAATGTTTTGACAGCCTCGCGTCGTGTTTTCTGCAGATCGGCAACAGCGACGAACTGCACGTCTGGATTTTTGAGGAAGCATTTCAGGTCGGTGGTTCCCCGGGGGCCAATTCCCAAACCCCCTAGGACAATTCGTTCGCTGGGTGCCACAGCTCCACCAAGGCCCAGTGCCGATGAGGATACAATGGTGGGCACGGCAATCGCAACGCCGGTGGCCACTGACTTTTTTAAAAAATGACGTCGGTTTCTAGCTTTCATCTTGAACGCCCCTGTCTATAAGGTCCGAGGTAAGAGTCTGTTGCACACTATAGATTAAAAACGTCGGAGATAGTAGTCTTTCCACCGACTAGGGAGAATTGCTAGTTTCATTTAGCAACTTGATCATGCCACGTCCCAACGCATCGCCCACCATCATGTAGGTGCCAGCGTTGCCGTTGTAGTGGAAGTCCTGATCGCGTGGCGAGACCGCAGCCTCTTGCCAAAAATCGCGTGTTTCAACGGTTAATACGTTGCCTTTAAACTGGGGGTACTTGCCCGCGGCACCACTCACCGCCAACTGTGCGTTGGCGACCTTTAGATGATTCCCCGCTAACTTCCAACCACCGAAGCCGATCGTGCCGATGACGAAAGGGGCATTAGGCGCTTTGAACTCTTTTCGAAGGGATTGAATTAACTGTACTAAGTTGTGTTCGTAGCGACTCGCCGGGGCAGCCCCACCATCCTTATGCCCCTGCCACCAGACAAAGCCGGCAATCTCGTAGCCTCGGTCTTTGTACTGCGGGAAATGCTTAGCAAAGTTGTTGAGCACTTCGTGAACCGCAATAAAGCAGTCGTCATACTGCTTGCCTGCGTACCAGTTTACAGCCTTTCCGGGATTGTCCTTTGTCCATGATGGAATGGTGCCCTTGTAACCCGCGTACGTCACACCTTCATAAGTAAACGGCTTACTGCCGGGCGGCAAAAAGTCCCAACTCAGACTTCGGTTACCTTGAGAGCTTTTGATAATGATGACAGGCTCTTCGTGATAGTCGCCAACGAGGTGGCCGAATTGTAACTCCGGCCCAATGGAGCTGCTCGTTGCTCCACACCCAATCGACAGCGGTTTATTAGCGCCCGCGGTGATAAGTCCCTTGTACCAGACATCGTTGCGCGAGATATAGTGCCCTTTGCTATCAATCAAATGCGGAAACTTGCCTTGTTCCACAAGCGTGTCCAGCGTGCCTGGCACATCGGTTCGCCAAGACCATCCTAAGCCATCTGCTGCGTTGGTTAGGAAGGTAATTTTGAACGGGTACTTCTTTCCGCCAGCGATCTCAAAATCAGCATGCACAGGCTGCTCGCCGACTTCCTTTCGATAAACTTCTTTCCCGCCCATCTCCATGATGCAATGCGTCGATTGGCCATAGCCAGGATTGAAGCGGTAGACACCTGAGTCTTTAATTGCCATAAATCCGCGTGAAACTTGGACCCCACCGCCGGGAAAAGATGTGGGCTCGGTGCCGCCATAGACGGGGAGGTCCTTGCTCGTGAGGGGTTCAAGTTTGTCGTAATCCGCGTCGGCTGAATACGCACCTTTATAAACGGAGACGGTCGCATCAGTAATGCCCGACCAACGCGTGGTGCCACTGCGTACTTGGCCGATACCGACCATATTTGATTGGCCAGACAGAATATAAACCTTCACGGGCTGAGCGTTTGAGGCAGCCAGTTGCTGGGGGACGTCTTTAGCAACGACCGCTTGCGCCAGTAGCAACAGGCACGCGGCGAACAAGCCAGTGTTCTTAATTGAGGATACCATCGTTATTTCTAATCCTAAAAAAATACCCGTCGGACAGCCGCTAATGCTCATCCGACGGGTGTGAGTAGTTCATTTTCTTACTTCTTCAACAATTCCACCATGGCTTTGCCCATGCCTAAGCCAACGTTCATGTAGGTTTTGGCGTTACCGCCGTAGTGACCGTTGGAGGCAGAACCCATGCTCAGAGGGTTCGTGTAGACGGTTGCGACATCGCCCTTGAAGTTGGGGTATTTTTTGGCGTCGCTGATGGCCAACATGGCGTCAAGGATCAGCTTCTCGTTGCCTTTGGCGTTTTCCATGCTCGTTTGGCCGAGGGTTGCACAGACGAACTTGGCTTTCGGGGCGTTAAACTCCTTACGCAGGGCCGCGATTAGATTGTTCAGGTTTTCCTCGTACTTGCTGGCGTGGCCGGTGTTGTAACGGTCCTTATCACCTTGCCACCAGAGGAAGCCGGCGACCTCATACTCGGTCGCGCCGGGATAGTATTTACCGATGTCCTTGAGTACATCCTGAGCCCGCGCAACGTCGCCGTCATATTGCACACCAGCCTTCCAACCGATAGGCGTGGGCTCGGTCCCCTTTTCCCACTTGTCCGGGCTCTGGCCGTAGCCGGCGTAGACGAAGGTCTTGCCGCTCTTGGTGTCCGTGAATTCGTACGACGGGCTGTTCGGAGGGAGCAGGTCCCAGCCGAGGCTGCGGTTACCAATTGCACTCTTGAGGATCAGTACAGGTGCATCTAGCGCGTTGCCGAGTTGATGGCCGATACCGGTCTCAATGCCGATCTTGCCGCCCGAGACGGTCAGCCAGTCGTCACGTAAAACCCGTGTCTTGCCAGGGCCGCCACTGCCCATCACATGCAGGTTGCGGACGTCTTGGCGTTTGGTCCAGTTACCGGCGTCGTCGATCATGAAGGGGTAGAGGCTTTCGTTCTTAACCGCGTGTTCCAGCGAGCCCTCGCCACCGGCAACCTTGCCCATTTCGAGCGTGTTTGACTGCCCCATGATAATAAAGACTTGGACTTTCTTTGTCATGTCGGCGGGCTTGCCATCAGGGTCGGGCAACTGGGCCTGAACCGTCGTTGCGATGGTTAGGTGGCCGATCAGTGTTAGGGACAGGATGATAAACAAAAATCTTTGTCGTACATGGTTGTTCATGGTATTCTCGCAAGACGTTTCGGTTGGACGTTTCATTATTTGATCGCAGCATAATCATTCTGATGCAATATAGCAACTAGCTGGCCACGGGTTCAGGCCGCTTCTTTTGCTTGCGTTTGTCTACGCGTTTTTCCTTGCGCGCTTTGCGTCGCTTTTTGCGACTAGCAGTGAAGCCTTCATCAAGTATCTCTTGCAGTTTTTTGCGGTTCGCGGTGGTCTCCCCAGCCAACTTCTTTGTCCATTGGGCGAGCTTACGGATTACGTTGTATTTGATGAACAGACCGTAGGGAATCTTGGACCACCAATAGAGGAACACTGCATATATACCCACAACAATCACATTACCCCATAGCGGGAGATCAAGTGGATGAAAAATAAAACCCCAGACACCGACATAGGGCATGAAGATGAGAGGTAAAATCTGAACTGCAAAAAAGAGAATGAATGTTGTGATGACCAGGATCCGCATCCAATAGAACCTGTAGTAGGCGATTAAGATTATGCCCGCGCATGCGAAGAGTATGGAAAAACCGGCCAAGAACAGCGGAAGTTTCCACATCAATTCGGCGAACTT
Source organism: Planctomycetaceae bacterium (assembly GCA_018660825.1). Lineage (GTDB taxonomy): Bacteria > Planctomycetota > Planctomycetia > Pirellulales > Pirellulaceae > UBA721. Next base: position 26,006 of record JABJJO010000138.1, read on the forward strand.
GTGCCAGGATTCTATATCAGATAGCATCCTGATCAACTCGGGAATTCCAAAAAGCAGGCTTGCTGCAGACCATTTCAATCCAACCGTAAAACCGGACAGAAATATTTTCAACCAGGGTATATTGGGATAACGGTCATCCATTAATTTGACCTGATCAAGGTTGGCTTATGAACAGCGAATGGCGAAATCTATTGTAGATGATCCAACCAAAATAATGTAAATAGGAAGTACGATAAGTCAGGAGGCAAGTAAGATGAACTGATGCGCAGCCTGTCTGAACTGTTCGGATGTCGACCTTGTTTGGATCGCACCGCGGCGACGGTACATCCGCGCCGAAGAAATCCCGATTGGTTCTAACCGCTTGCTGCAAACGGCATTCAATTGGCTAGCCAGTAGCAAAAATTGACGTGGACAGATTAATCCTTGCAATCTGCATTGCCACTGGGTACAACCAAGTCGGTGTCTCCATCTGCGGGTGGCGCTGGAACCTTCAATGTCCGTGTTTTTTGATAGGCGATATAATTATGGCTAAGACTAAACCATTTTCAGTTAAGTACGATTGGAAAGATTTTGATAACACGTCAGATGTGACATCCTTTCAAAAGCACTCCATAAGAACCCTCTATGAAGATAGGGTAAAAGCCGCCATACAAAAAACCATTAATCAATCAGTCAAAGATCGAGCGGCGAGGAGGAAAGAGCTTGATGCCCACAAAGATATGACAAACCCGTATGACTTAGATATAGGAGGACAAGGGTAGTCTAAAGGAACACATTATAAAGATTGCATTTAAATTCCGCGCTGACATCACCCGATTGGGGACCGCGAACTCAGCACAAGATTTAACGTCAGGGAGTTAGATCAACTCAGCTATAGGAGTTCCATTTTCGATTAGAAAGACCGGTCGTCCTTGGTTATTGACGAATTGCAATCGCGGATCCATCCCGTACATGTGGAAGATGGTCGCCATTAAATCTTGGGGCGTGATGGGTTTGGTGGCTGGAACTTCGATCTTCTCAGAGGATTCGCCGACGACCTGACCCATCTTCAACCCGCCTCCGGCCAAAGCCAGTGTGCAAAGTCGTCCCCAGTGATCGCGGCCGCCTTTGGCGTTGATTTTAGGCGTGCGTCCAAATTCGCCAGTGATGACGACTAGTGTATCGTCTAACATGCCCCGTTCTTCCAGATCATTGATCAATGCGGCAATGCCCTGGTCCATCTGTTGCGCACGTCCTTTGAGTCCTTTAACAATGCCGCCATGCATGTCCCAGCCTCCGTAAGAGACCGTGACAAAGGCACAGCCTGCTTCACAGAGTCGTCGGGCGGTCAGTAGTGTTTCACCGAGACCTTTGCCATAACGGGCACGCTCCTTAGGATCTGCTTTAGAAATGTTAAATGCATCACGCGAAGTACCATGCACAAGATCGAAAGCCTGTTGTTCGAATACGTCCATTCCTTCCAGTTTCCCACTGTTGTCGGCGGTACGGTTGATCGTGTCGAGCGAATTCAGTAAGTCACGACGATTGGAAAATCTCTCCTCGGGTACGATGCTTGCCATGTTTTTGACGGCCGGCCCATTTGGGTTGAAAGGGCTGTAACCAGTGCCGAGCCAACCGGGCCCGTCACTATTAATGTTGTTCATCCGCACGTAGGTTGGAATTCCGGTGAGCGGATGGGTTGTCCCGAATTGCCGGGCGGCGATAGAACCGATAGACGGTTTCATGTTTTGGCGGTCATCGTACCCGGTCATCACCCAACGCGTCCCAGTGCCATGACTGCTGTTGCCGTGCGCGAAGGACCGAATCAATGCCATTTTGTCCATACAGGTAGCCATCTTGGGGAATGTACCGCCCATCGAGATCCCCGCTATTGGGGTCTTCGCTTCTCCGGTGATACTGCGGTATTCCGTGGGTGCCGTCATCTTGGGATCGAATGTTTCGACGTGCGTAGGGCCGCCAGCAAGCCAAATCCAAATCACGGATTTTTTGTTCACGCCACCTTTGTTGGCGGACTGGGCGCGTAATAAATTAGGCAATGTTAGCAGACTGCTGCCAATGGCACCCACCTTCAAAAAATCGCGTCGAGTGTTTCCTGCACAATCGCCTGATCGGTTCTTTGAGTAGATGGTGAACATAGCTTGCTCTTTTCAATGATTTGGGTTCAATGTGACATTGGTGAGGTTTAATGTCTCTCATCAATGACGTATGCGGTGGAAACTATAAATCAGCTCTCACGTAATCTTATCGGAAAGGCAGCAAATACGGCAAGAATAAATATGGCATCTCTCCCCCCTGAATTACCTAACCGCTTTGATGATTAGAGTATTTAAGGAGTTCCGGTGGTAGCGAGCCTATGGAGAAAATAACCGTCTATGCTAGGGAATTATGAACGAGTCAAGGCAGACCCAGTGGATTAGATCATTATTGCCGCCCAATCTTTTTTTTTGGATGTAAATGGTGAAACGGGCCAGACAGTTGACTCAATCACTCGCCAATCAGATGCGAAAGGAAACCCGATTAGTATATTGTGGAGACGATAGACCGTCGATCGGCAAGGTAACTTTCTTAGATCTATCAGGAAAAGTATTTAAACGCCCGCTTGGGTTTCTGCATCCTGTTGGGTGTCCGCCCGTGAACGAAATGTTAATTTGAACTGTTCGTAAAGTGTGCTGATAGCGTTAAACTGTTATTATTAACAATCCAATCAATTCCCTCCACACGCGAACTAACTGGTCCAGCATGCGAATCTTAATTTTAATCGTGTTAAACCTCGCTCTTTGCTTGTCCACCTGCGGCCCTGAAAATATCCAGGCTGCTAATCCTTCGTCCGCGCGAATGTACCGGCTAACCGTCTTGCCAATTTTGCAATCCAGATGTTTTTCCTGCCATGGGCCCAAAACGCAAGAGGGAGACATCCGACTGGACAATCTCGGTCGAGGTGCGGGTGCCAACTTGGCAGTCGTGAGCACTTGGCAAATGGCCAAAGAAATGCTCGATAATGGTACCATGCCACCTGAGGATGCCGACCAATTGACTGATCAGGAACAGACAATTATTTCCCGCTGGATTGGCGATGAAATAAAACGCGCTAAGTCAAAACTTCAAGGCACGGCCGGCCGAGTTGTCCTGCGACGACTTAACCGCCACGAATATCAAAATACAATGCGTGACTTATTCGATTTTGATATGAAATATGATCGAGACCTTCCGCCGGACGGCCTTTCGTCAGACGGTTTCCGTAACAATGGAGGGGCGTTACAGATTAGCGCTATCCAACTGGAATACTATCTGAATTCCGCCCGGCGTGCTCTAGATCGGGTAATTGTAACGGGCGACGCGCCGGAAGTATTCGAACATAAGTTTGAGACCAGCAACGTCGGCGGCAAATGGTTTAACTACGAAGTTTCTAACTATCTTGGCCGTTGGCAGGGGTTTTACGGCAAGATGGTTGATAAATATCCGGACGAAGGTGAATATCTGATTCGCGTTACAGCGCGGGCCGAGATTCCGGAAAACAAAGGTGCTCCGTTAATGGAAGTGTCTGTGGGGTATCAACCCGATACCGAGCAAATATGGAAGGTTACGAAGACGATTGAACTGACAGAGCAATCGTCGACGGTATATGAATTCAGCGGACGTGTCGAAAACCATCCGCTGCCGGTAAGAGGGCAAGGCAAGTTCCCCGGTTTGGTGGTGCGTGTGTTGAATCAGTACGATGATGGTGGAGGAAAACCAAAAGAAGTGGAACTGCAGCGTGATGGAAAGAAAAAAAAAGGTTTTCCGGTGGAGCAGGGGTACCCTGCCATTCATATTGAATCGGTGGAATTTAAGGGTCCTATATTTGACCAATGGCCCCCGGCGCATCATCGGGCAATTCTCTTCGAATCCGATCTCCAGGCAACGGATGAACAGGCATACGTTCGGCAGGTTCTTATTCGCTTCTTGAAACGGGCCTATCGCCGACCGGCAACTAGCGCTGAAATCCAAAAGCTACTTTACTTTTTTTCGACCATCCGTGCCGATTTCCCAAACTTTGAAGAGGCAATCAAGGAGACACTGGCGTTGTCACTTATTAGTCCGCCATTTCTGTTTTTGCTAGAACCGGTCCAAAACAAGAAACGCGAACTCACGGATTGGGAATTGGCATCGCGCTTGTCCTACTTTTTATGGAGTACGATGCCCGATGAGGAGTTGTTTGAACTAGCCGCGGCAGGACAGTTGTCTAGACCAGACGTGCTTAGTTCTCAGGTAGATCGTATGCTACGGGATGAACGTGGCTGGCGTTTCGTAACGCAGTTTACGGATCAATGGCTAAAATTGGAGAACACGGCTCACATTGCTATTGATACCTCTATCTATCGGGGGTTTAGGACGGCGATAAAAGAAGAGATGCTTCAAGAAACAAGGCATTTTCTGCGGCATTTGATTTTGACGGATCGCAGTGCGCTTAACTTGTTGGAATCCGGATTCACGATGCTCAATGAACCTTTGGCGCGTCACTATGGCGTGGCGGGGGTTTACGGACAGGGTTTCCGAGAGGTTCCCCTTATCGAAGAAGGTCGAGGTGGATTATTGGGTCACTCCAGTGTATTAATGCTGGGCTCTACCGGCAGAGATTCTCATCCCATCCGCCGCGCCGTGTGGATTCGCGACCGTCTTTTGAATGACCCGCCACCGCCACCGCCGGCGGATGTTCCGGATTTGGATGAGTCCAATCCGGATTTTTCCAAATTGTCGGTTCGTGAACAGTTGGAAGTCCATCGAAAAAAAGAGTCCTGTGCGTCGTGTCACCGGGCAATTGATCCTTGGGGGATTGCCTTGGAACACTACGATGCGATCGGTAAATTTCGTACTGAGGTGAATTCCAAACCCGTAGTCGCGACGGATGCACTGCCAAACGGTCAGGTGTTTTCGGGTTCCGCGAGCTTGAAACAATATTTGATAGACCATCGCAGCGATGATTTTTCCCGAGCGTTGGTTGCGCGACTTTCAATCTACGCACTTGGTCGAAATCTACAGTTAAGTGATGAAAACATGGTAAACGATTTAACGCAGGATTTTATTCGTGAGGAGCACCGTATTTTGGGGCTCATCAAGGCAATTGTTTCCAGTAACGCGTTCCGCACGAAATAATGGTAGTCATAATCCATCTGTACGTTAAAATGATAATTTGGGATAGTACATGTTAGGTAAGACGCTCACAAAAAGTTGGGAGATTGAATAGCATGCAATCATGGCATTTAGATCGGCGTACGTTTCTGCTGGGCAGCGGTGTTTCGATGGCGCTTCCCTATATGGAAGCAATGGGTGCGCAGACCGCGCCGAGCGAACTCCCCGCGCGTATGTGTGCGATGTATTTTCCTTTTGGCGTCGGATTGCCTAAGGAAGGGAGTGATCTTCATAAGTGGCGTTGGTTTCCCAATGGTGAAGGCAAAGAGTTTACCTTCAATGAAAGTCTGAAGCCATTAGAGTCGGTTCGTGAATCGGTTACGATCATTGGTGGAATGTCTCATCCCAACGGTCGCCGAATGGGTGGGCATGATACAGGGGACACATTCCTTACTGGTGCGTTGTTTGATAAGCAGCTATTGCATAATACTGTTTCAGTGGATCAGGTCGCGGCGGCGGCAATCGGTAGTCAGACTCGTTACTCATCAATCACGATGTCCACCGACGGGGGAGTTGGAGAGCCAACCCGATCGAGTACCCTTAGCTACGACATAAAAGGTCGTCCGATTCCGGCGTTGAATCAACCGTTGATGATTTTTAACCGACTGTTTGGTTTGGCCGACGAAGATTTAAAACGGCATCAACGGCGTTTGCGCAGTGCCTCGAGTATGCTGGATCTTGTCTTGGAGGATTCCAACTCGCTACGACGAAGACTGGGCCGTCATGATCAGGATAAATTGGATGAATATTTTTCATCCGTACGTCAAATTGAACAACGGGTTAAACGAACGCAGCGTTGGCTGGACATCCCGTTGCCGTCGCTGACCGATGAAGAGCGCAGTCTATTAAAGCTGGACTCGGACAAGGAAGCGCCAAAAGAATACATGCGGACCATGTACGATTTAATGTGGTTGGCCTTTAAAAGTGATTCTACCCGCGTTGCTACCTATCAAATCGCGAGTATGGCGGATGCTTCCAGTGTAGCAGGGCCGTTCCCATTCCGTGAGGGCTTTAAAGCAAACCTGCATAACTTAGCCCATGGTTGGAATAAACCCGATGGGGCCGTTGCTTTGGGGAAATGGGACAGGTTTATGACGGAACAACTTACCTACTTCCTGCAGCGGTTGAAATCGACTGAAGAAGGTGATGGTACTTTGCTGGACCGAACGATGGTCCTGCACGGATGTAGTAACAGTACCACTCATAACAACAATAACTACCCACTCATTTTTGCCGGTGGTAATAAACTGGGACTGGAACACAACCATTACGTGAAAGTGGGCGCTGATGTTCCCATGTCTAACTTGTTCGTCACGATGCTTGACAAAATGGGGGTTGCAGCACCTGCGTTTGCTGATAGTACGGGAGAGTTGACGGCTATTCAGGCGTAATGTCCTACAATGCGGCAACGGGTATTTAACCTCCAATTTCTACTATGTTTAGATTTCAATTTTTTCGGCAATCGTTAATGATGTTCTTTTTCCGCATCTCGTTCCTTGGGCTAGCACTGTGCTTCCCGTTGATAGTGGTTTCTGATGAGGCGGATTTACGAACGTTCAAATCCAAAATCGAACCGATCCTCGTGCAATATTGTTATCACTGTCACGGGTCGCAGGGTGAGGCTAGTCCCCAACTGTCGGAGTTGGATCCGGATCTCTTTACCGGCGTCGACGGTGAAACCTGGCACGACGCGCTGGATCGGCTCAATACAGGTAAAATGCCGCCCGCAGAAGGGTTACCATTGCCGATTGCTAAACGTAAACGGCTAGTTAACTGGCTCACTACCGAAATGGAGCGAGCAGCGCAGGTCCGCCGCAGCACCGGCGGAAAGGTTGTATTTCGCCGCTTAACAAACTATGAGTACAACAACACACTTTGTGATCTAACGGGGATTGACTATGACTATACAATCAACTTTCCACCGGAGTCTAAATCCACAGACGGTTTCTTAAATAATGGACAGGTATTGTCGGTTTCACCAATACAGATTGAGTATTATTTGACGGCGGCTCGTAGTGGTTTGAATAAGGCAATTGTTAGTGGCGAACCTCCAGAAGTGTACGAACAACATGTTGAAAAATCCATCAAAGGGGGAAGGGACAGTAACTTAAACGGCAGTTTGCTGGACGGTAGGACGCAGTTTATTGCCGGTATTGACGACTTTCCAAGGCAGGGAACTATCAGTGTTACCGTGCAGGCCTACGCGCTGATTCCGGAGGGACAAATGATCCCTCAGATGGAAGTAAACATTGGAATTCGAAGTGACACCCTCTCTCCCAGCGAACGCCTCGGTGTGGTGGCAGTCACAGGAACCCAACAAAAACCGCAGACTTTTGTGCTAAAAGGGCGGATCGAAAACTTTCCACTTCCCGGTGCCAATCCGAAATTTCCCGGTATTCAGATTCGCATTAAGAACCTAACAGCCAGGGCTGTACCAAAACCGAAAAAAGGATCTACCCCGGCTCCGTCTACGGAACCCGAGATTGTTGTTCAGGCCGTTGATTTTAAGGGACCCATCTATGATGCCTGGCCGCCGGAGCACCATCGACAGATTCTTCCAGAGACGGATCGGAATCAAGCGAATTATGTCAGCACGGTCGTCCGGAGCTTCATGCGGCGCGCGTACCGGCGTCCTGTGACCACCGAGGAGGTACAGGGGATTGTCTCATTTTACGAGAAGATCGCACCTCAAAGTGACTCGTTCGAAGACGCTATCCGAGAATCGCTAGCATTGGTTTTAATTTCACCGGACTTTTTGTATATGGCAGAACCGTTAGCTAACACTACTAAGGGTGCCTTAAATAGTCATCAATTAGCGGTTCGATTGTCTTACATGTTGTGGAGCACTATGCCTGATGACAGGCTTTTTGAATTGGCAAATTCGGGTCAGTTAAGTCACGACAAAGTTCTGGCATCCCAGGTTCAACGCATGCTGCAAGACCCCCGCAGTTGGGAATTCGTAGACCATTTTATTTCCCAATGGCTCGATCTTTCAGGTCTCAACCGGATCGCAATTAATCCACAGTACTATCCGAATTTCGACGAATCCCTTAAATCACATATGGCGGAGGAGACACGTCGTTTTTTCGGTGAAATTCTGTACAACGATCTGAGTGCACTGAATTTGATCCAATCAGAGTTTGTGATGCTCAATGCGCCGTTGGCCCGGCATTATGGCATGCAAGGACCTGACTCGTATCAATTTCAGCGTATCCAGTTAGAAGATGATGCGACACGCGGCGGTTTGTTGACGCAAGGGAGTTATCTAATGATTAACTCCGACGGAGAAGATTCCCATCCGATCAAACGCGGAGTATGGATACGTGAGCGTCTGCTGAATGACCCACCCGCTGCTCCTCCAGCGGATGTCCCAGCATTGGAATCAGGCAATGCCGAATTTGAATCGTTATCCATTCAACGACAGTTAGAACTTCATCGCGAGAAGGAGTCTTGCAATCAGTGCCATAAAGACATTGACCCCTGGGGAATCCCGTTTGAGAATTTTGATGCGATCGGGAAATGGCGGACCGAAGTAAAACGCGTGGTGGGTAAGGGGAAGATAATCCAAGCCGAACTCAGCAACACAACGACCCTTCCCGATGGCGATGAAATTTCAGGCAGCCTGGAACTACAGCAATATTTGGTGGAGCGGCAGAGTGATCGTTTTGCGAGAGCCTTAGTAACTAAAACGCTGACCTATGCTTTAGGAAGAACGCTCGAATGGACCGATAATAGAACTGTGGATAAACTTACAGTACAATTCATTTCTGACGATTACAATATAAGAAAGCTCTTGGTGGCTATAGTGCAAACAGAAGCTTTTAAGACAAATTGACCGTATGCGGTTATTTTGCAAAGGATACAAACAGACGATGCAAAAATCATGGTACTTTAATCGGCGCACATTTCTCCATGGCACGGGTGTGTGCCTCGCTTTGCCATGGCTTGAATGCATGTCTCAGGCTGACGATGTGATGAAATTGCCAGCGCGGCTAGCATCGATCTATTTTCCGTTTGGTGTCAGCCTACCCAACGAAAAGTCCGAACATGCCGCCTGGAACTGGTTTCCACAGCGAGACCAAAATACATTTCAGTTCCGCAACTCTTTGGAGTCACTTGAACCGCTTCGCCAACAGGTTACCGTATTGGGTGGCCTGTCGCATCCCGCCGGCCGTAAGATGGGTGGGCATGATACCGGAGATATCTTTCTGACAGGCGCGAATTTTTCAGGGACCACCTATCGTAACAGCATTTCACTTGACCAATACATTGCATCCCACGTGGGTGATCAGACCCGTTTCGGGTCGTTGGTTCTCTCAAGTGATGGTGGAGTTGGCGAACCTTCTCGCTCCACGACGCTGTCCTTTACAATGCAAGGGCGCCCCATTCCCGCGATTTCCAATCCGCGACAGGTCTTTGATCGCTTGTTCGGTGAGGGGGATTCGTCGTCTAAAAATCAACGGCGGCTGTTACAAAACACCGGCAGCATGCTCGATCTTGTGCTGGAAAACAGTCGTTCGATGAAAACCAGACTCGGAAAACAGGATCAGCGGAAGTTGGACGAATATCTCTCGAGTATTCGGGATATTGAACAACGGGTTAATCGTTCGCAGGCATGGTTGGATATTCCTAAGCCCGTGGTCGATCGAGATGCAATCAATTTATCAGCGGATCAAAGTTCGCCGGTAGAGTATATGCAGGCCATGTATGATTTGATCTTTTTGGCTTTTCAAACGGATTCCACTCGTTTGGCTACCTATATGCTGGGCCAAGTTGCTGGTGCCACGACTATTGCCAATGCGTTTCCTGCCTGCATCGGGTTGCCGGGAAATTGGCATGGGTTAGCCCATGGTGCAGGTAAAAAAGACGGAGCGAAGAGTCTTGGGCGGTTCGATCAACTGTTGGCACAACAACTCAGTCGCTTTATGACGAGATTGCAAGAGACCCCAGAAGGCGATGGCACTATGCTGGACAATACGCTGATATTCTACGGAAGTAGCAACAGCAAAACGCACAATAATAACAATTACCCGTTAGTGCTCGCCGGTGGTCGTAACCTAGGATTCAAACACAATCAGTACTTGCAACTTGACGCAAAAACTCCGCTGGCCAACGTCTTTGTGACCATGCTAGAACGCATGAATATTCCACACGATGGATTTGCGGATAGTACCGGTGAACTATCGGCACTTACTAACTAGATCGAAATGATTGTTTTAGTTTTTGAATAGCTGGATGCTGGCACGCACAGGAAAAGGTCCCCGTAGCGTGTGCAATGGAATTGTCATGCAATTTACGTCAAACTCCCTCCCACCTTTTCGCAGTATGATTTCTTTGCGCATACTAACAAGTTTGCTTCTGGCTCTAACGGTGGTATCTGTTAAAGCCGATCACTTTAGCGAGAACATTGAACCCTTCGTACAAAAGTACTGCCACCGCTGTCACAACGACAAAGAAACCAAAGGTGATCTTGATTTCACGCGTTCGCAGAATGATGGGGACGTGGTGTCCCAATTCCGTCGTTGGAAAAACATATCCGTTTTTATTAGTAGTGGTAAAATGCCGCCAAAAGATCAGTTGCAACCTGAGATTCAGGAGAGTAACGCGGTTTTGCACTCCATTGAAAACATTATGACTGAGGCGGCCCGTAAACACGCCGGTGACCCGGGCATTATCCTTTCACGACGCCTGTCGAACACCGAATACGACCTCTCGGTGCTTGATTTAACGGGCGTCAATATTCGCCCAACTCGCGATTTTCCGCCTGATCCTGCGGGTGGAGAAGGTTTCGACAATACAGGTGAAACGCTGAGTATGTCACCTAACTTATTGAATAAGTATCTCGGCGCGGCTCAAGAGGTCGCCAATCATATGATTCTCAGAACGGATGGCATCGCTTTCGTACCCCATCAAACGATCTCATATAACGAACGAAAAAAATATGCAGAATCGGCCATCATTGAATTTTATCGCCAGCGACAAGTTGATATCTCGGCCTATGTTGATGCCGCCTGGCGTTACCGAGATCGTCGGGACAATCAGCGGAGCGTGACGATTCAAGACTGGGCGGCCGAACGTAATCTGAGCGGAAAATATCTGAGCCGAGTATGGGATACCTTGTCAGAATCTCCACAAAGCACCGGTTTTTTGAGACATATCGGTGCCCTCTGGGAGGCCGTCCCCAAGCCCAAGAATGATCAGGATCGTCCACCCCAATTGTCTGAATTGACGCTGGGAATCGAGTATGGAGTAAGGACGCTTTGTCCACCGTTAAAGCCGCTAATCAAATCCAACGCGGGCAATTGGCCCATTCAATGGCTTTCGAAACGTACTGAAATCGCGGCGGCTCGTGACATCTATGCGGCTGAAAACCTACGGGACAACGCATTGTTGAATCTGGGCCGCATTCGAAAGCCGGAACCAGGTCAATCGTCGCCTTATTCGATATATGTCCGGTTTGACAATGACTATAGTGACCGAGACGGGTACGTCATCGTGCAAGGTGCATTGATTAGTCGGGGCGATAAACCTCCCGCTAACGAACAGCAGGAAAAGGATCACGAGGTAGAATCTCTGTATTCTGCGTTACTTCAACACGCTCCAATGTTTGCGGATTCACTGCAATTTGGTAAGCATCCTGATGGGAGTGAACTAGAACGAGACTGGTTTGTGGTTAAATCGCCTAGGGTTCTGGAAATTCCAGTTAGCGTGTCGATGCAACAGAAATTTGCTGGTTTGAACATTCTGCTGCCCTGTTATCTTGACATCAAGAATAGCGCCGATGCAAGCGTGACGATTCAACACGCAACGGATAAATTACCGAGGATCCGTTTCACAACTAAATCGCAACAATTACTGTTTTCACAGGGGGCGGCCGCAAAAGAGTTGGCGGCATCCGGCGCAAAATTTTGCGATACGTTTCCCAATCGGTTTTTCTACGTAGATCCCAACAGAGGACTAGCGGCCGGCTTTCATTTAGTCGAAGGCTTTTTTCGAGACGACCAACCCTTGATGCAGAAGGTGCTAACCGATCCGGAGATTGCCCAAATCGACGCGTTATGGCAGGAATTGGATTTTGTGACGGAAAGCACCGAAACCCTCTTGCGCGGTTTTGTTTGGTTTGAAAGGTCGGAGCGGCACGTACTTCATGATCGCAAATTTGATTTTCTCCGCTCGGAAGATCCGTTGCTAGTTACGGATGCGATGCTCACAAAATTTGAACGGATCTATCTGGAAAAACTTGGGACGCCGGCAAAACCGGGCTCATTAGAGGAACAACGACGGGAACTCGAGCCCGAAAAACCAAGTGAACGATTTGATATGGTGCATGGTTTCTTTCAGTCTATTCGCCGTGGGCTCGAAAAACAGAAGAGCTTACTGAAACAGGCGGAGCCCAGGGGACTTGCGGATGTGCTGGTATTTGCTCAGCGGGCGTTTTGTCGCGAACTATCGGAAACCCAGTCGATACAGTTGCGGTCCTTGTATGCAGACTTGCGTAACTCCGGCCAATCTATCGAGGACAGTTTGCGTGGATTGGTGGTTGCGGTTTTAATGTCACCCGATTTTTGTTACCGCTTTAACGATACACCTCAGGGAAAGAAAATCTATGCACTCGACAATATGGATCTGGCCACGCGATTAAGTTATTTCCTATGGTCCACACTGCCAGACCCAGCATTGTTGTCGATCGCCAAAAAGCGTGATCTTACGCGGGGAAATGAAATGTCCGTGCAGACGCGGCGGATGATCCGCGACCCGCGTATCGAGGCCTTTGCCCGTGAGTTCTTTGGTCAGTGGCTTCGCTTTCGCGATTATCTGGAAAACGACCCGATTAATCCCTTACGGTTTACGGACTATACGGAAGAGGTGCGGCAGGCAATGTGGGAAGAGCCTGTGCGATTCGCCGTGCATTTGATTCAAAGCGACCGTCCAATAACTGAGTTAATTGACAGCGACTCTACCTTTGTCAACGGAGTATTAGCAAACCACTATGCCGGCGGGATTCAACAATCCTACCGCACGGTCGTCGATAATTTTAAAGAAGAATTGCGAGTCACCAATACTCCCCTTCCCGATGCCCAGACGCTAGCGAGTCAGTGGTTCCAGGTAGCAGGCCTCCATGAAGCGGGACGCGGTGGGGTATTTGGCATGGGAGTGTTTTTAGCTAACAATTCATCCGGTGAGCGGACAAGTCCGGTTAAACGCGGGTTTTGGACCGTTCATCACTTACTTGGCCAACATTTTCCTCCACCGCCGGCAGATGTCCCCGATCTGCCCGAGAAGGAAAGTGAAACGAAATTGACTATCCGAGAGTTGCTCAACGAACATGTTTCGGATTCGCAATGCGCGCTGTGTCATAAGCATTTTGATTATCTCGGATTGACAATGGAGGGCTTTGATCCAATCGGTCGTTTTCGATCGCTGGATCTGGCCGGTCGACCTGTGGATAATTTGGTAACGTTACCCGGAGGTGAAACGGCCAAAGGCATACCTGGCCTGATTCGCTATATTACCGAAAACCGAAAACAGGAATTCGTACAGACGATGTGCCGAAAATTTGTAGGATACGCCTTAGGGCGTAGCGTCGAGTTATCCGATCAACCGCTGTTAGATCAAATGGAAAAACAACTCGAACAAAATAATTATCGGTTTTCAATCATGTTTGACCTGATGGTGAATAGCTCCCAATTCCGAAAAATACGTGGACGGAGTTTTGTGGAGGAAAAAAGGTAGGTTTGCCGATATACTAGTGTGTAAACTAAGCGCTGTCGTGCCGTAGTTTTAACGAATGGCGAAATGGCTTTGGGCGTCTTAAGAAAAAAATAATATGGTACAGTCAAAAATATCACGACGGATGGTTTTGGGGGGCATGGGCGCCAGCGTGGCGTTGCCATGGTTGGAATCGTCCCAATTGCTCGGAGTAGATTCACAGGCGCAGGCACCGCAGCGTTTTGGATTTATGTTTTGGGGAGATGGTATTCACCCGCCAGAATGGTGGACCCGAGGCAACGGTGCAGATCTCGAATTGGGCCCCGTCTTTAAAAGTCTCGAACCGATTAAGGACAAAGTCAACTTCATCCATGGCTTGCAGCACCCAGGGAATGTGGTCGGCGGTCACGCAAAGGGAGCCGCTGGCATTCTCACGGGAGTTTCGCCGCAGGGGGGACGTGATATCAAGGGGGCAACCAGTCTGGATCAAATATTGGCACAAAAGTGGAGCAATGAAACAGTCTTGCCTAGCTTGGTGCTTGCCTGTGAACGTCCGGTTAGCGGTTTCCATGAATCCGGTTTTTCGATGATGTACGCGAGCCATGTTTCATGGAGTTCGCCGGTATCGCCAGTGCCCAGCGAGTTGTACCCGGCTTTAGCGTTTGATAGTTTATTTGAGAGCAAGGGAAGCAGGATTCATCTGAGCGTACTGGACTATGTCCGCGAGCAACTGGGGGATGTTTCTCGCAAGGTCTCTTTTTCGGATAAGGCCAAGATCGATGAGTATACGGCCAGCGTGCGAGAAGTCGAAAAACGACTTGCCAAGATGCAGAATCGCAATGTTGAGGAATCCTCTGATAAGAATTCCAGCTCCAATTACGACCGACCAAAAGATGGAATCCCAAACCAACTTGATGAACATTCACAATTGATGTGTGATATTATTGCTTTAGCTTTTCAAACCGATCGTACGCGGGTTAGTACACTGGTCATGACCAACAACCTGTCGGGTCAGGTTTATCCCTTCCTCGGGCTGAATGTGGATCATCACAACTACTCGCACAGTTGCAATAATCCGGAATTTGCCAAGATTTCAAAATTTTGGGTCGAGCAATACGCCTATCTCGTCAAGAAACTCGATTCCATGCAGGAAGGTGAAGGTACCGTGCTGGACAATTGCTGTTTAATGGCCGCGAATGAGCAATGGACCTTCCACAGCGCGCCTCAAGTGCCGCTGTTAATTGCTGGTTCATTACGGGGGCAAATCCAGACCGGTCGAACGCTTGATTACGAAACGGCCGATGACCGTAAAATGAGTTCTCTGTATCTAACGCTTTTGCAACGCATGGGTGTTTCAGTAAGCGAGTTCGGCAATAGTCGGCAGGCATTGAGCGGTATCTAAGCGCAGCTTCGGCCGACTTATCAAATCGCTACGCCAGTGCTTGATACAGCCTTGCCTCACATGTAGGCACCTACAGGGGAAACGGTCCTCGGTTTTCCACCAATGGAGGCTGAAACCTACTCGTCGGTAGCCAGTGGGGTATAGAGGGGGATATGACGATAATAGACTTCAAGAATCATCGTGGCGAGTGTTGTCGTATATAGACGACCCCCAGACTGAGCGCCTTCATCGGAGGCAAACGCCCAACTACCACTGCTATGACTTTGACCCTTTTCCTGAGATGCTATTAGAGAATCACGAATCTTTTCGTTCCAAACATCCCAGCTTTTGCCACCATGGTGACGCATTACCTGTGTGGCGTAATAGTTGTAATATATATCGCCTTTAGAGGGACCCCATTTGGCAAGTTGTTCCACGCCGCGTTGTAATGCGGGTTCTTCCTTTTTCCAGCCCATATACATCCGACACAACAGACCAACAGCCGTTGTGGCTTGTCCCGCTCCGGGTGACTGGTAACCAAACGTTGCCCCGTTATTGTCAGCCACGGAATCCAAAAACTTATAGCATCCTTGAATTGTGGCGGCTGGAATTTGTAGACCGCCCATGTAACCACTTTTGAGCGCCATCAACTGCCAGCCACTCACGCAGGTATCACCCGCTTGTCTAGGACGATATCGCCAACCACCGCCGACGGGATCTTGGGCGTAGCTGATAAAGTTTAACGACCTTTGAGCGGGAGCCATCAATTGAGGATCTTTAGTCATCGCAAATGCTTCACAGAACGCAATTGCCGCTAGTCCGTGTGAATACATACGACCCCCAGGATCGGTTAAATCGCCAGTGGTATCGTTAACCTTCATCGCACGAGTCAAATAAACCAGCCCCGCTTCGACTTGTTTCTTGTAGGCACCTTTTTTGTGAGTATTGCCGGATCCCAAAAACGGAAGCAACGCCATTGCGGTGGCACCATTCATCGAACTCTTTAAGCTACCAGGCTTGCTGCAATTACAACGTTGCTCGTTCAGCGAATGATCAAAACTCCAGCTCCCATCGCTGTTTTGATGATTCGCAATCCACTTCAGCGCCATCGCAACAGCGGCTTCACTTTGCTTCGTACCACCGAAGTCTCGCACCAGAACCGCTCGCGTTTGGGCTCCACGCCCTGCAAAACCTGACCCACCAACCGATTTGGTAGCAGCAACCTTCAACCGCAATCCCTCGGCATTTTCTGGCTCTAAAGCAAGCACAGTTGCCCAATCCCCTTTACTTAAAGCGGCACTAACTGCCGTAGCTTTTTCTACTGCCGCCTTTTCGGCTGCTGCTTTCATCCGCAAACCGGCAGCGTTATCTGGTTCTAAAACAAGTACGGCCAGCCAATCCCCCTTTGCCAATGCAGCAGCAACTGCCTCCCTTTCTGCGGCGATCCTTTCTCTGGTCGCGGTCATCTGCAATTGTTTTCTATTGTCCTCAGCTGCTGCTGCGGCTGTTATGGCAGCCCTTTGTGCAGCGGCATTTTCGCCAGCAGTCCTTGCTGCAGCCGCAGTTTTCATCCGCATTCCTTCATCGTTTTCGGGGTCTATAGCGAGGACTGCTTTCCAATCTCCCTTATTTAGAGCAGCAGTAACGGCCGCCGTTTTTGCTGCAGCGGTAACTTTTGCAGCATTTTGTTCTTCAGCCGCAGCCTTCAAACGCAGCCCGTCACTGTTATGGGGGTCTAGTTCTAATGCCGTTTCCCAGTCAAGATTAGCTATCGCGGCTTCAACGGCCTGAATATCACGGTTTATTTTGTTAACTAAGCCAGTGATTAAAATTCCTGCGATGCACGCCGCCACGATCACAAGCGCTACTAACTTCTTCTTATAACTCGATGCGGATGCTTTACCTTTAGCGGCGTCAAGCAACTGTTGCAGTTGAGGATCTTGAATGCCAACGTTAGCGATCTCATTAAGGTAATTACTAATGTTCTCAATCGTCGGCTTATATTTATTTGCGATAAAAGTTGAGGATTGAGAATTGAGCAGGCCGTTACGCAGCGCCGAAAAATGGTGTGCCTGTTGGCTTAGGCCAATCGTTGTCGTAGTCTGATACTCCTGTGGAATCGTGTCCAGAACCTGAACCGCTTCATCAAACTGTGCCTGCTTAATATGTGTCTTTGCCTGTAAAATAATTTGTTGATGATGGGCATGCATCTGTGTGTCACGATAGATAAGCTTCTGCTTTAACGTCACTAAGTCGACCTGATCAGACTTCAGCGTAAGACACTCTTCGACAGCAGGCAGTAGGCCATTAAGTTGGTTGCTATCAACGGCCGTTGAGATTCTGTCGCGTAGGTTGTTTAGCTGATTCAACAGATCATTTACGTTTGCTTTCAGGTGTTCGACTTGTTCGTTGTAAACTTCTGCCGGAACTGTATTAAGCGTGGCTATCGCTTCCGGGTACTCTTGTTGTCCAAGTTGCTGGTTGGCCTGTTCGACGGCCGCATCTCGGATTTTAATCAAACCAGCTTCGCGGTTCTCAAGCTGTTCTTGCAATTCCACTAATTCAACCTGATTAGACTTCAGCGCGAGACACTCGTTGACAACAGGTAAAAGACCAGCAAGTTGGTTACCATCCACGCCCGTGGTGATTTTTTCGCGCAGGTCGTTCAACTGGTAAAGAAAATCACTGGCCTTGATTTTTAGATCTTCAAGTTGTTTAGTCGAAACTTCTTCAGAAACAGTGTTAAGTGTGGCGAGCGCTGCGCGGTACTGTTGTTGCAGAAGTTGTTGTGTGGCCTGCTTGATAGTGGCATCTCGAGATTCAATCAAATCGGCTTCATGTTTCTCGAGCTGTTTTTTTAATTCTTTTAAGTCGTCCTGATCAGCTTTTAGCGTGAGGCACTCCTGGACAACAGGTAACAGGCCCGTAAGTTGGTTGTTATTGACCGCCGTTGTGATTTTGTCACGCAGGTTATTTAGCTGGTTAAGAGAATTATTTGCCTTGGTTTTTAGATCTTCGAGTTGTTCGTTCCAAATTTCTTCTGAGATAGAGTTAAGCGTTGACACCGAATCTGCGTATTGTTGCGCATTAAGTTGCTGGGCAGCTCTGTTTTGCGCTTCAAGCTGGTCCGCGTCTCTTTTCTCAAGTCGCGCTTTAAGCTTTAGTACTTCCGGACGATCGGGCCTCAGTGTTAATAGTTCATTAACGATTGGCAGCAATCCAGCAATTTCACGATTGGTAACACGTTGGCGAACAATTTGTTCAAGTTCTTTGAGTTGCGTTTGTTTCAGCTTGAGTCGCTCTTGGATTTCCTGTGCAGTACCGTAATGGAGATTGTCGAGGAGGTATGTTTGCTTCAGGGAATTAGCGATCTGTTCAATAGTCTGCAAGGCAGCTTCGTAGTCACCAGCGTTTTCGTGCGTGACAGCGTCGTTTAGCTGCTCGGCTAACCGCGCAAGTTCCGTCAGACGAGTTTGTTCCAATCGTGCGGTAAATTCACTACGCCATTGTTCGTATTGCTGAAGTCGTGAATCCGTTTCCTGCGGTAACGATGCCGCCTTATCTGCTGCTGCTTGAAATTCAAAATCCGCCAGTAAACTCTCGGCTTGATCGTGTATTTCTTTGAGGTCCGCCAACGCTTTATCCACAAGGGGCGTTTGTTGTGCACCGCATTCACCACAGGCTTTGTTCCAAGTTTGAATTTCGACTTTACATTTCATGCATTGAACTTGAAGAATCGCACTGCACTCGATACAAAATTTGCCCTTAGGGGGATTGGGTGTTGCACACTGGGGACACTCTCCTTCACGGAGGGCACGAGATGTGTCCATTTTGCCAGAATGCGCCTGAAGTATCTCATCGCGCATCTCATGAACGGACTGAAATCGATCTTCTTTTGATTCCTCTAATGCTTTAGTAACGACGGACTGCAGTTTGGCAGGTAATGACGCGATGTTGATCACCTTGGGACTCTTACCGGTGAGCATCTGATAGAACGTCGCTGCCAGACTCCAGAGATCACTACGGTGATCAGTCAACTCGGCTGCCTGGCGCTGTTCCGGGGGCATGAAGTCCAGCGTGCCGATCACCGCGCCCTCCATCGTCATGCCTGTATCAGCGGTGTCGTCCTTAGCGAGGCCAAAGTCGGTCAGCTTCGGTACGCCATCTTCGGTCATTAACACATTAGCGGGTTTGATATCGCGGTGGATGATACCGGCAGCGTGTGCCTTGGCCAGTCCATCACAAAGTTGGCTGAAGATTGTTACCGCTTCGTCCAGCTCAATGGGGCCTTTTTTACATTGGTCCAGCAGGCTACCGCCTTGCACACATTCCATGATCAGATAGGGGCCGTCGGTGGCGCGACCATAGTCGTAGATCTGCACAATGTTATTGTGATTCAACGCCGCAATCGACTTGGCTTCGGTCAAGAACCTGCGGACCGCCGTTTTGCTGCGTGCCGCTTTACCCAAAATTCGCTTGATGGCAACTTTCCGCTCTAACCTGGTGTCGGTAGCGAGAATAACCTCGCCAAAACCACCCTTGCCAAGCACATGTTCTTCAGTGTAACGAGCAGATAGGTCGACCAATTCCATCCCGTCGTCGAAAAGCTCGTCGTCGACG